>JAAERL010000821.1 GCA_024230435.1 Desulfobacteraceae bacterium | reverse complement strand
GGCCACTGAATAGTGCTTATTGAACACCCCAATGACCGTCTCTGGTGGATCCAAGTACGATCACATAGACATAATAATCCATAGTAACGATCAGCCACCAATCGTCCCATATTACGGCTTTTAACTTGGTCTATTTCAGAGGCGGCAGTGTGAACCAGGTTAGAGACCAGGTTGCCGGCAGAGAGGATCCATTCGAGCTTTCAAAATGACGGGAGATGAGGCAACCGAGACTCAATTAAGAGAAACCGAGACTCAATCATAGGGCAATGGGAGTCGTAACGACATAGTTACTTAGGGAAATTTGGCGATCAATCCTGGACAAAGAAAGACAGTATATTTTAACATCGGAATATGTAGACGATCGCTAACTTTGAGTAGCGGTTTGCTGACGACATGGTTACGGGATCTTTTAAATTTAACAAAACGACGCCAACCCTGCTTATTTACCCTTGCTTCCATCTATCTGGAATCTTCTGGATGCCAGGCCAGCGCGCCATCCAGCAAGCCGAAAGCGTTCTCAAATTCGGAGTGATCATCGGGGAAATCTTTTACCATATGCAAGCTTCGTCTTGAGAACGGATATTCGTAAATCCAAATCAAGCAATGAGGAAGAGCTAGCTATGTAAATCCCCACACAGTTAAAAAATTACATCCTTTCTAGATCATAACGAAGCTTGGAAATATTTTTTAAAAACGACGCACAATGAGAACATAGAACAT
>JAAERL010000820.1 GCA_024230435.1 Desulfobacteraceae bacterium | reverse complement strand
CGATCTATCATACTACAACAGGAGTCTGAGGGAAAGGTCATTATTTTCCCATTTACACTAAAAATTAACATGGGAATAATATTTGATCTAAAATAGTCAACATGAATATAAAAACGATGGCCAAAAACAGTGGAGATTTCAGTCCTGCGTGACTCCCCACGGGACACACTGAGCCGCAGGCTCCTGTAGGGAGTCCTACTTTTGGTCGCACTGATCTGCGCTCCAGGTACCGAGATCTTTTTGATTTTTGCAAAATAAAGTATCCTTTAACCCAGAATAAAGTATCCTTTACATACTAGTTCCTACATGAATATTCTAGACTTTGAGCCTCACAAAATCGGCGCCATCCTCAAAATTATGACAATGGCAATCTCAATCTTCTCTCTCTCCACAACATAAAAATATTAATGGCAATGGCAGCCCTTCCACAATAGCAATGCCCAATCCACTCCCAACCCCCGCGCCTGCAAAGGCCGATACTAGTGCCGTTTCGTCGATGACTGCGAGGTTTGTTGCCCGACCCGGCCTGACCTATGCAATGTGCGCCGCGTCCGGCGTAAAATGAAATCTCGTCCACTGATTAGACGTCTATTCCCTTCGCGGTCGGAAGCTAGCTGACTCGCAACTTCCATCGAGCTTGTTGAAGAGCAGGAGACTCGATGAAGACAATGGTATTATCTGGGCGT
>JAAERL010000819.1 GCA_024230435.1 Desulfobacteraceae bacterium | reverse complement strand
GTTGAAAGCCAGGTACATACGCCAAGGATGGGGCAGGGTGAATTTTGTTAAATCATGATGAGATCTGATTGGTGAAATGTGATAATATCAGTCCTCAAATGGTTTCCACCTCTTGTCCTTGGACGAGCAAAATTCGGGGTCAATGGACTTAAAATCCCTAAATTGGCAACATTCTCTGGCCCTCCTCCCCTGGGCGTCAACAGATTTACAAAATAGCATGGAATATGAAATGTACCTACTGTGTAGTTCTGATAATTGGCCATGCAGAGCCTATTTGCTCAAAATAGAGTGGGGCTGAGCATCAACAGATTTACAAAATAGCATGGACTATAAAATGTGCCTACTATGTAGTTCTGATAATTGGCCATGCAAAGCAGATGTACTTAAAACAGGGCGAGGTGGGGAGGAGGGCCACAGAAAGGTACCAAAAGTAGAACATTTTGGGGGTTTGAGGGGATTGGTACTTGGAGCCATACTTCAAAACTTCATATCTTTGTCAATTCAGAGATTTAGAAGCTCATTTTTTGTGCAAATTGAAGCTGAAGTGAAGGTTATCTCATGCAAGAAGCTGAGTTTGAAAAGTGACCCTTTTGAGGGTATGCTTTTGATAACCAAAAG
>JAAERL010000818.1 GCA_024230435.1 Desulfobacteraceae bacterium | reverse complement strand
TTTTCCGCCAATCGCCTAAGTTGCCCGCTAAATCGCGGTTATTTCGCAGGATAATTATGAAAAATCAAGCAACCGTTTCGAGCCGGTTTCCTTTTTCAGAAGCGGTTACCGGCCGCATTTTTATTGCCAGATTCACTTCGGTTTGAGAAAGGCCTAACTCGCGTGCGATGTTTTCAGGCGTAACACCATTGTCGAGGAGATTGGCAATCGTTTGACTTATATTTTGACCAGTCTGGGAGGTTGCAAACGCCGATGGCGCACCAGGACCGGATGGGACTGATAGTTCCGGTCCTGGATCGGTGTTTAAAGGCTGTATAAGGGTTTTTAACTTGATCCGCTCGGTTTCTATAATGGAGCAAAGCGCGTTGAAAACTGCATCGATTTGCTGAAAAATCAAATGATTGTGAACAGCGCTGTTGAGTCGGGGCATTGATTGCGCAGCCGTGGGCATAACCGGCGGTTCGATCTTTTTTTTGCGACGGCGTTTTTTTAACAGCAATGCGGTAATAATGGTAAATAACAAAGTACTTGGGACAGCTAATATGGTAATTGCTTGCCAAGCAGGTACAGTAATGGTTTGCATGTTTCACTCCTTTGTATGAAAATCAATACGAATAAGAGGAGGACATTATCAATTGGGCTATTGTTCTATCAAACCGTCCTTTCTCAACTTGGCCCGTAATCGTATAACCGCCTGGGAATGTATCTGGGAAACCCGCGATTCGGTGATATCCAGCACTTTTCCGATTTCCTTCATTGTCATTTCATCAGAATAGTACATGGACACAACCAGCTTTTCCTTTTCCGGCAGTTTTTCAATATGTTCAGCCAGGGCGTTTTTAATTTCCTTTACAGTTGTCATTGAAAGAGCGTCATGAGAGTCGCCGGGGCTTAACAATTGACTGATAAAGTTCTCTTTTCCTTCTTTGGTGGCGTAGCCGATCTCTTCAAAGCTTACAAATGAAATGCTGGACATGCGCTTGACCTGGTAGAATTGATCCAGATTCATGTCCAATTCACGGGCGACCTCTTCGTCTTTGGCCTCCCGGCCCAGCTTTTGTTCCAATTTAAGGTAGGCTTTTTCAAGGCTGCGAATCTTTTTCCTGGTTGTGCGGCCCAGAAAATCTCTTGAACGCAACTCACTGAGCACGGCCCCTTTAATTCTGAATACTGCATAGGTCATAAACTTGTTGTCACGTGAGGGATCATAGCGCTCTATGGCTTGAATCAGCCCAATGATGCCCACGTTGACCAAATCATCAATTTCCACTGTGGGCGGCAGATGGGTGGCGATACGGTTTACGATTCTATTCACATAGGGCAAATATTCGGCAATAATCTGATTGCGTAAAGTATGATCGCCTTTGTCAAGATTTTTTAATTGTGTCTCAACTGCTGTTGTCATTTTACTTCCTTTATATATCAAAGGGTCTTGCTAATAATTGGTACCTGAAATTTAAAAAAATCAGGTGATCCTGTATTCTGAAACATTAAGGTTGCACGGGTATTTCCGGCAAATACCATTTTGAAGCTCTTTTGTTTGTTTCCGAATTCGAAGCATCCGCAATTTTTCGCGCCAAGGCCGTAAAACCGCGGCTGGCTTTTCCCAACGGTGCTATTTCGCTGATTATTTTTTGTTGGCGAACGCCTTTCAAAATTAATTCATCCCGCAAAATGCTGCCGTAATACTCTATGGTAACATTCAAAAACCGGTCTGCCACTAAGTTCAATTGGTTATATACTTCTTGAGCTTCGTGTTTGCTTGCCGCCGAGTTTACGATCAGTTTGAAGTGGACTGTATCGTATTTGAGACTCAAGACTTTCATCAAGGCATAGGCATCTGTAATTGATGTGGGCTCTGGCGTTGCCACCACCAGGACCTCATCGGCGTTAACATTGAAATAGAGTACATTGGAGGAAATTCCCGCGGCAGTATCAATGAGCATGATGTCAAAATCCATTAAAAAGGCTTCCAGTTGACTAAAAATCTGATAGCGATCCTTGTCGGACAGTGCCGTCATTTCCTGAATGCCGGAAGCAGCAGGCAGAATCTTCAATTTGCCGGGACCGGGGACCACGATATCAGCCAATGACTTTTCACCGCTTATGACATGGGAAAGATTCCACTGAGGAGCGAGCCCTAACAGAACATCCAAATTCCCCAACCCCAAATCAGCGTCCAGGATCAGCACTTTTTGACCGAAACGTGCGAGGCTGTAGCCAAGGTTGGCAACAATATTGGTTTTTCCCACTCCACCTTTTCCACTGGTAATCGCTAAGACTTTAGGACGTTGTTTTTCTAAGCTGCGCATTGATCCGGCACCATGAATAACTTTTTTGTGTTGGTTTAAATGGATAATTTTCGATTCGTTGTCTGTATGTTTCATTTTCCGGACTACCTGCTGTAGGCTGCCTGATAAGCCGTTTTGTCAATGGGTTTGTGTACAAGTAATTCAGCGCAGCACATACGGCAGGGTTTAAAGGCCTGCCCCTTGGCTTCAGTCTCATTGTCAAACATAATTGCATTTGCGGTATTGATTCGCTTTACAGCCCTGCAGGCAGGCTGATGGAAAATATCTGAATTGCGGTTAGCAATAAATTTACCTTTTTTTTGTAAAGATGGGTGGGAACGAACAACGGTAACCGATGCGGAACCGGTTTGTTCTAAAAGCCGGGCGGCCAGCCAGTGTGCTTTGGCTATTTGCAGGTCTTCAGGAACTTCTGGACCGGTGCAAATATATGACAGCGGCAACCGGGCAACGCTGAGCATATTGATGACATTGCCGATATTCGGGCGCCAATCAAAATGTCCCGCCACAAAATAGTTTGCACCTAGTTCTTTAAAAAAGTAAATAATTTCACCAACGGTTTCTTTATCGGTTATAACTGGTATAAGCAAATGGACTTGCTTGCTGTCCAAAGAATCGAGCATGGATTTTAAGTATTTTTTTTCATTATGATTACCTGGGGTCAACCCGGCTGTGTCCACAATAATCGTTTGGGCATCAGAGCAGCATTTCAGGGCGTCATCCAGGCTTGCGCGGTCAAAGGCCGTTAGAAAATCAAGATTCAAAAGCCGGGACAAGCGTTCAAGCTCTACCGTTCCAGCGACACGTTTGCTGTCCGTACTAATAAGCGCGGTTCGTTCTTGACGCATACAGGCAGTGGCCGCAAGTTTCGCCGCGGTTGTGGTTTTACCGGAACCCGGCGGGCCCACTAGAACGATAATGCGCGGCGTTTTAGATGACGCTTGCAGCGTAGAGCATGTCCATCCCTTGACATTGATGACTTCGGCAAGAATTGACACGAAATCGTTTTGAGCATTATCGGCGGCGGACGACAAGGCTTCACATTTTTCGGTTAAATCTTCTATGACATGCGCGAATACCCCTGCTGATTTGAGCATTTCACGAATCGGATTCGTTTGATCATTTTCAGACCGTTCGGTTTGATTCTCCGTTGTATCGGTCATCAGACGCATAAATTTATTGCGCAGCTTTTGCTGGCCGGTTCGTGTAATCGGTGTGAACCGGCTAAAAATTCCGTTTTTTTCACCGGCCAAAGTTTTTGCATCGGGTGAGGCCAGCAAGGTTGCGAATCCGGCTGCCGCTGAACCGGGCCCGTTGTCTTGCCCGGAAAGCGCACAAACCCTGTCAATGGCAGCGGTCACAATCACCATTCCGGCTTTTTTGGAACCAAAAACGCCTTTTGGTTTCTTTAAGGTTTTAGCCGAGAGAATAACCGCTTCGGGGCCGAACTCCTTTTTGATCATGCGCAAGGCATCAGACATTGCAGGAGCTTGAAAACGTTTAATCTTCATTCTTTAACTCCACAACTGCTATGGATTGGATTTTGACACCCGGATCAATTTCATCATAAGAAAGCACAACCAGGTTGGGGATAAACCGATCCGCCAGATTTTTGAAATGCCTTCTTAGCTGGGCCGAACAAAGAACGATTGGTTGAAGGTTCATTGGACCGAATTTTTCTAAATTATCGGCCACATCTTGCATCAGCCGATGAGCCGCGGCGGGATCCAGGGCCAAGAACTCACCCTGATCCGTTTGCTGGAGTGATCCGGCAAGTTTACGTTCCGTTGCATGCCCGATAGCCACCACCGCCATTTCGCCATCAAGGCTTTTGTATTGATTTGTGATGGAACGGGCCAGGGACTGGCGCACATGCTCGGTCAGAATATCCAATTGCTTAACCGAGGGCGCCCAGTCTGCAATAGATTCTACAATGGTAAGCAGGTCGCGCACATTGATCTGTTCGGCAAGCATGTTCTGTAATACTTTCACAACACCGCCAAGGGACAATAGATTGGGGATTAATTCCTCCACGGCTTTGGGGTGGGTTTGCTTCAGGTTATCCATCATGACCTGGACTTGCTGGCGGCCGATCAATTCATGGGCATACCGCCTGATAACATCGGACAAATGGGTTGTCATGACGGTCGCCAGATCAACGACAGTGTATCCTTTGGCGATGGCTTCTTCGCGGTTTCTTTCTTTTATCCAGTATGCATCGATGCCATAGGTGGGTTCCTTGGTCAGAACGCCTTCAAGAGCGCCTTCCACCAATCCCGGATTCATGGCCAAAAAGTGATTGAGCATCAAATCGCCTTCGGCCACGATATTACCCTTGAGTTTGATGATGTATTGGCCGGGTTTTAGCTGCATATTATCCTGGATATGAATGGAGGGCGCCATGATGCCCACATCCTGGGCAATCTGACGCCGGACGGATTTTATACGATTTAACAATTCACCGTTTTGCTGGGCATCCACAAGGGGGATAAGCCCGTATCCGATTTCAAGGGACAAAATATCCAACGGCGGCAGTGGAGCGAACGAATCCGGTTCCTGGGCGGTTTCCTGATCTGCCAGATCCTGAACCGCAAGCTGCTCTTCGGCCAGCTTTTCACGTTGGATTTTACCGACATAGAACGCTAAAGCGCCTGTCGTCAAAGCCAGGATGAAAAACGGCATGGTGGGCAATCCCGGAAAAACTGCAATAAAGAAAAGCACAATAGAGGCGACACTCAGAGCGCGCGGGTTCACAAACAGCTGGGAGCCTACTTCCAGACCCAGATCACTTTCGGCCCCGGCCCGGGTGACAACAATGCCCGCCGCCGTGGAAATAATCAGGGCGGGAACCTGGCTGACGAGTCCATCTCCAACCGTCAGCAACGTATAGTTCTGGGCGGCTTGCGAAAATGACATGCCGTTTTGAAAAACTCCGATGGCAAATCCGGCGATAATATTGATCAAGGTGATGATAATACCGGCGATAGCATCTCCGCGCACGAATTTATTCGCGCCGTCCATGGAGCCGTAGTACTCCGCCTCTTGATTGATTTGCTCACGCCTTTCCCGCGCCTGTTCTTCATCGATTGTGCCGGCGCTTAAGTCGGCGTCGATGGCCATCTGTTTTCCGGGCATGGCGTCGAGCGTAAACCGGGCGGCAACTTCGGCAATACGGCCGGCGCCTTTAGTGATGACCACAAAATTGACCACCACTAGAATCAGAAATACAATCATGCCCACAACGTAATTTCCGCCGACAACAAAATTGCCGAAGGCCATAATCACTTTCCCGGCGGATTGTATGCCTTCGTTGCCGTGAAGCAAAATCAGCCGGGTTGAGGCGACATTTAAAGAAAGGCGAAAAAGTGTCACCAAAAGCAATATGGAGGGAAACGCTGAAAAATCAAGAGGGTTCAGGACATACATGCCTACCAGCAAAATCAACAGGGCAAATGTAATATTAAAGGTCAAAAACAGATCAAGCAGCATGGGCGGGATGGGGATGATCATCACCATGAGAATACCCATGGCGGTAATTCCTATCGCAACATCCGTGTTGCTGGTGAAAAAGGATGTTCGCCCGCCACTTTGGTTTGCTTGAGCCAGTTGCATGAAAATTAGTTTCCCCGTTTTTTCACATTCAGTGATGTTTTTAAGAGTTGTTCCAAGTTATTCTGCATTTTCCATGCCTGTTCGCGCACTAGCCGGGATTGTTTTGAAGCTGAAAATAAGCCATTAAATTTTAACTTTTTTTGATTATCAAAAACGGATTGGTAAATCATAACTGGAGGGTTAAGGCGTCAATAATCCGCCGCCTTAATCAACTGACGAAATATTTCCGCCTTTATCCTTGCTGTTTTGAAGCATGAGCCCTGCCCTTTGAACCAAAGATGCCGAATCATCTGCATTTTTCGCCAGGACAGCACCAATGGATACCGTCACGCTTATAGGATAATTGTTGTCAGTCAGGGTAACGGAGTTTTGGACCAGCAACCGGACCCGTTCGCCCACGCTCTTGAGTTCCGTCCGGTTTATATTACGAATAATTCCCATGATTTGCCTGCCTGCCCACCGGCCATATAAATCGTAGGGACGTGCCGTGTAGTGTATCGTGCGGGTCAGGGTTCTAAACACCCGGTTGCCGGTTAAGCGGTCATAGATATGATTTATCTTTTCAAAATCATCGATATCAATCAAAAGCAGGCCAAAGGAAATGTCATGGCGGGCTTTTTCGGCAAAACGTCTTTCCAATTCCATATTGACATAGCGCTGGTTGGCAAGCTGAGTCAGCTCGTCTATAAGTGATATTTTCTTGAGCTCTTGCAGATTATCTTTGATGGCTTCTTTCGCGTCCGGTTCCAAAAGCAATTCGGCGCCGCCGATAACGTTGCCTTTTACCGCCCGGAGCTGGACAGTGTGTACCCATACCGGAATATGATGGCCTCTTTTGTGCCGCAAATACACTTGAGCATTTCTGGTTTGGCCGTCTCTCATGGTTTCCACCAGCGGATAAATTCCATGGATCAGGCTTTGGCCCTCTTGGTCGGTATGTAAAATAATATTATCCATGCAAGAGCTTCCCAATACGTCAATTCTGGAAAAACCTGATATTTTTTCAGCAGCCCGGTTCCAATAAAAAATATTTTTCCGGTTATCAATCAAATACAGACCTGCGTAAAAGCGGCCCGCTAATTTTTCGTATTCGATTTTCACCATGCCTCCTGCAACTACCCGCGGCTCAAACCGTGGTATGCGCCATGCCCTTTAGACGATAGACATAAGCAAGAATTTCGGCAACAGCATGGTAAAGCTCCACTGGGATGAAATCGCCGATCTCTGCTTGCTTGTAAAGTGCGCGCGCCAGCATTTTTTCCTCTACAAGCGGCACATCATTAGCTTGTGCAATTTCGCGAATACGCTCGGCCACTTTTCCCGAGCCCTTTGCCAATACGCGCGGAGCATACATGGAGCGTTCAAACTCAATTGCAATGGCCAGATGGGTCGGGTTGGTAATGACCACGGTTGCCCGGGGAACAGACTCCATCATCCGCTTCATCGCACGTTCTATCTGAATTGAGCGGATACGCTGTTTAACCTTAGGATCACCCTCGCGTTGCTTGTGCTCATCTTTGACTTCCTGTTTGGTCATGCGCAGGTCTTTTTCGTATTTCCAGCGCTGAAAAACGTAATCCGAAATGGCAAGAACAATCAGAATCAAGCACGTATAATATCCTAATTTTATAGAAATCCGTTGCATATACAACAAAAGCTGCCACGCGCTCAAGTCCACCATCGCCGGAATTTTATCCACTTCCGCAATCAGAACATAGTACGCGATACACCCTATAATAAATATTTTAAAACAGGATTTAATTAATTCCACTAGCATTGTAACGGAAACAAGACGTTTTATGCCATTGATGGGATTAAATTTCGAAAATTTCGGCGTCATGGCCTCTCCGCTAATCATGAAGCCGATCTGGGCGATATTGCTGATCACCCCAGCGGTGGCCACAGCTAAAAACAATGGCGCAAGCAATACGATAATTTTTTGAAACAGCAGAATAAACAAATGGTGCATCTGCCCGGTAACCGGGATAGGGTTGTCCAAGCGCTGAAAAATAAAGCGCATGATATCCTGAATCTGGTTGATCATCCATCCTCCGGCAAATAATAAAATCGTCATCGAGCACAACAACACAGCCACAGACGGAATTTCACGGCTTTGGGCAACCTGGCCTTTTTTGCGCGCTTCACTGCGCTTTTTAGGGGTTGCGGGTTCAGTTTTTTCTTGATCGGTCTCGGCCATTTTCTACTCCCGTTCCTATGCAAAAAACCTCAGCAAGACTCTGATGGTATGGCTGAGCGAAGTAAATAGCGATTCAAGGTAAACCGTGCAAAAAGGCAATGAAACGCCTAAAAAACTCAGGCCTAAAATAATTTTCAGCGGCATCGAGACAATAAAAATCTGCATCTGGGGAACCGTCCTGGCTATCAATCCCAATGCCACGGTAGCCAGCATTAAGGAAACAATGACCGGGCCGCCGAGCTTGATGGAAATAATGAACATGTTACCGGCTAAGCGAACAATCTCGTGCGTCAAGCCATGACCAAACTGCGCACCCCACAATGGAATCAGCTCAAAGCCCTCCATCAACGCCCGGATAAATTCGAAATGAACATTCAACGATAAAAACAACATCATGGCAAACAAATTGAGAAATTGCGATAAAACGGGTATTTGTAAACTCGATGCCGGGTCCATCACATTGGCCAGGGCAAATCCCATCTGAAAACCCGCTATCTGACCCGCCAGTTGAACACCGGCAAACAAAAGCTGGATAGTCAGGCCAATGGTCAATCCGATGGCAAACTCTGATAAGACACCCATCGAAAAGATTAACAAGTTGTTTGAAACCGGAACAGGTATGTTGTTCAGATGCGGGATAATCATAAAGGTTACCGAAACCGCCAAACCGGCTTTGATCATCAGCGGCACATTGCGAGCATCCAAAAAAGGGATGGTGAACAAAATGGTGGAAACCCGCACGAGAACAAAGAAAAACAAATGAATCTGCTGTATGGGAAAGCTGATCGAAATCATCGCCGCCTTAACCTGCCCTGTTACGTGAAAATTAACTTTATTTTAAATACATCGGCAAATTGATAATCATGTTACCCATAAATCCCGTGATAACATTGATCATCCAGGGAAAAAACAAAAGCAGCGCCAACGCCACGCCCAGCATTTTAGGTACAAAAACCAATGTCATTTCATTTATCTGGGTGGCTGCCTGAAACATACTGACCAGGATACCGACCAATAGACCGGTGGCAAGCATGGGAGCCGCCAACATTAAGGCTGTTTTAATGGCTTGAAAAAGGAAACCGGAAATAAATTCAGGTGTCATATTTATTCTCCTATACTGTAAAACTTTTTACCAATGATCCGATAATCAGGTACCAGCCATCGGTTAGTACAAAAATCATCAGCTTAAACGGTAAGGATACCATCACTGGCGGAAGCATCATCATGCCCATTGAAAGTAAAACACTGGCTACAACCATATCGATGATTAAAAAAGGAATGTAGAGCATGAATCCGATCTGGAACGAAGTTTTAAGCTCGCTTACGATAAATGCGGGCACAAGGATGTGGGTGGGCACCTGATCTATATTTTTCGGGCGCGGCAGCTTGGACACTTCTATCATCAGCCCCAGATCCTTTTCACGGGTATGCTTGATCATGAATTTGCGCAAAGGGATAACGGCCTTGTCAAAGGCTTCAACGGCAGATAACTTTTTCCCAAGATAGGGTTTAATCGCCTCTTCATGAATCGTTTTCCATACTGGAGACATCACATAAAACGTCAAAAACAAGGCCAATCCGATAATAATTTGATTTGCCGGCAATTGCTGGGTGCCCATGGCCTGCCTGAGCAAAGAAAGTACTACGGCGATTCGTGTAAAACAAGTTACCATTACCAGAATCGAAGGCGCCAAAGACAGCACCGTCATCAATAAAAAGATTTGCAATACTACGTTGAGTTTGCCTGGGTCCGCGTCCTGATTGATTTGAACATTGAAAAGGCTGGCGCCGATCGGATCGGCGGCTTGCGCGCAAACCGGTATCACCGAAAAAAAAAGTAAAAACGCATAGAAAAGAAAAAATCGATTTTTTTTAAAAAAATGCATGGGCTACCGGGCTACCTATTCTGGTTTGACCGCCTCTTTAGACGGGCGATTCGGCCGTGTCATGCGCTTGAGTTGTTCCCTGAAGCTCAAAACGCTTTTTGACGGACCGCTTTTTTGTATGGATGCGATAACATCGGGGTCGTCAATCCGGGATAACAATGAAATTGTGTCGGCGCTAACCCCTATCACAAGCACGGAATCAGGAATTTGGACCAGGGTTATGACTTTTTTTGGCCCGAGGTACTGACTCTCGATCACACGTATCATGCGGCTTCTAATTGCGCCGTGGCCAATGGATAAGTTTTTTCGCGACCACCGGTACAACAAAAACAAAACGGCTAAGGCGCCGGCCAGCGATAACAGCATTTTCAGTACGGCGATTGTCATTTCGGGTCCGGAATTCATTTTAACTGCTCCAGCCGCTCCACCGGACTAATAACTTCAGTAAGGCGAATGCCGTACTTGTCATTGAGCACCACGACATCACCCTTGGCGATCAACCGGTCGTTTGCCAGGATCTCTAAGGTATCGCCGGCGTTTTTTGTCAATTCGATTACCGAGCCTTGACCCAGCCTCAGTAAATCCTGAATCTGCATAGTGGTTCGTCCCAATTCAACGGTAATTTCCAAGGGGATATCCAGTATGAAATCCAGTTTGGCCGGTCTGGAATTATCTAAAGGGTCTTGCAGATCGTTAAATTTGTATGATGCATTTTCCGATTCGGGACTGACCTGGCCTTCGCCCTGTATCAACTGTTCATCGGAAAGATTGGCTCCTGAGCCTTCTTGATCATTTGCAGTGTCCGCGGCTGCCATAATTGTTATCCTCCTTGATTTTTTTCGATCAGCTTTTTTATTTGAATCGCACGATTTCCTTTTACAATGCCCGGTGTTCCAAAATATTTAGCAATACCCTCCACTTTTAAAACCACCGGATCATGGGGACCCGTGTTCAGTTTAATGATATCACTTGGTTCAAATTCCAGAATTTGGCCGATCGTTTGGACCGCTTTTCCCATTTCAGCCACAATATCCACATGGGTATCGCGCAGCAACACCGAAAGCTGGGCGCGAAAGGCGTGGGCCCGGTCTTTTTCTCGCAGGTAACGCGAAGACAATTTGTCTTTGACCGGCTCGAGCATGAGATAAGGCGTGCAAATATGGATATTTCCGGTAAATTCATCGCTATTGACCGAAAAGACGAAAATCAGCACCAGATCGCCGGTATTGACCAGATTGACAAATTCCGGTTTGCTTTCTGTTTTTTTTTGCACCACATGAATATCATATGCAACGGCCCAGGCCTCCTGTAATTCTTTCAGGATATCTTCATACACACGCTTGAGCATTGCTTTTTCGATTTGCGTAAATTCGCGTATTTTTGCCAATGACTTGCCGGCGCCTCCGAAAATGCAATCAATCATTGAAAAGCACAGGTTCGGCTCCACAGCCATCATTGCCGTGCCGATGAGCGGCTCCATAGTAAAAATGCTAAATCCGGTAGGATTGGAAAAGGCTTGCAGAAACTCACCGAATTTTACGATTTCCTTGGAAACCTGCATTACTTCTACAGTCCTTTGCAGAGAAGTGTTAAGTTGCACATTGAGCAAATTGACAAACTTATCGTAGACTTCATCGAGCGCGTCGAATTGATCCCTGAGCATCAGACTTTGGGATGTCAGATCGTAGGCCCGCGCTTCAGCCTTGGCTTTTGGCGCCTGGTCTTCTTCTACATCGACCTCGCCGCTATCCATGGCTGTGAGCAGCGCATCAATTTCCTCTTGTGAAAGTATCTGGTCAGCCATAAGTCCTCAACCGTTATTGCACGACAAATTCAGAGAAGTAAATTGTTTTAACAGCCCCTGTTTTTAAATGAGAATTAATGCTGGCTAACAATTCATCTCTGAGCTTTATTTTCCCTTCAGTAGTACTAATCTGCTGATACGTTTTGGCTGGTAAAATCATCAAAATTTCATTTCTCAACTGAGGCATGCGCGTCTCGATTTCACTTTCCAGCTCAGCTGTGCTCAATTCAAATTCCATTGTGATCCGCAAGTACCGTTTACCGCCCTGGTCGGCCAGGTTGACAATCAACGTGTTCATCTTATATATCGGGCCCATGCCTTGCTCTTGTTCTTCTTCTTGTTCGGCTTCTTCGTCGTCTTGTTCACCCTCGTTGGCCTGCTGTACCTGGGCGACGGTGGCGTTCATTTTACTCCACATGAGAAAAAAGCCTCCCCCCATCATGGCGAACATCAAGAAAATAGCCCCGATGATAAGAATTAATACCTTTGTGGACATAGCTTCTCCTTAATTACGGATCATAGGAAAAACCGCCGGCCGGCCCCGCCGGGGTATGACTTAAAATAATTTCCACTCTGCGGTTTTTGGATCGGTTGCCAGCCGAATCGTTGGATACGCGCGGTTTACTGTCACCATAGCCGGCGGCAGCCAGCCGTTTGGGATCAATTCCACCCTGCGTGATAAAAAACTTAACGACATTGATGGCCCTGGCCGCCGATAACTCCCAATTGGAAGGATAACGTTTTGTATAAATCGGCACATTGTCGGTATGCCCTTCTACCACAATGATTCGATTCGTGGGCCTTATGGTCGCGCTTATTTTCTTGAGCAACCCGCTGCCCGATGCGGTCAGGTTCGCGCTGGCCGAACTGAAAAGCAGCTTATCATCAAGGGTCAATTGTAATCCTCGCGGCGTATAATCCGCTTCAAGTCCCTCGGCTTGGGATAAAATCTCAATGTCTTGAGAATCAGTTGCTTTCGCATTGCTATCTTGTATCTGCTCACGGTTTAAATCCGGAACCTGATCTGGACTGATCAGGCCTACAGGTGCAATCCGGCCTTCATTCAAAATGCCCAAAGCGCTTTGCAGGGCATTTTGAAAATGTTTGAACCGTTGAAAATCCAGGGTGCCCATTGAAAACAACAAAACAAAAAAAACCATCAATAATGTGATCATGTCGTTAAACGTGGTTAACCATCCCGTTTGATTTCCATGTCCGGTATTTTGGTCTTTATATCGGTTTGTTATAGGCATGGCGGTTTTACGTATCTTTCTTTGCCAAGGTACCTGAAAGCAGCGCATAGCTTAGGCGATTTACAGTTAAAGAATATACCATCTTGTATGTCTTTTTTCCCGTCTTCTGCGTTATGCCAAAGCCCGAATACGTTAAGTATGCAAACTTTGGCACGCCTTGAATACGAAAAAAAATCCTGCTCAATCTGGTATATTCTTTTCCGTCAATCGCCT
>JAAERL010000817.1 GCA_024230435.1 Desulfobacteraceae bacterium | reverse complement strand
TGCACAAGACGATCTTTAAATAACTATCTATGTCTTCACACCTAAATTACATGCAAAGAATGCAATTAATCTACTTCGACCGCTTCCCAGAACCCTTCTTTGGTGGCCCCTTCCCTCGTTGTCGGAGTGTCCTTAATTTCAGTTGTCTACGCTCTTGCAGTTCAGATAAATAGAGCGGTACTGCCGAGCATTCCCTTTGCACCTAAAAATTTAATAATTATAACAATTAGTGTTAGACATTCTTTTCTGTATACAAATGTACTCAATAAATGCAAGCAAAAACATAAAAGAAATCATCTCCAAATAATAACATCAACCAACACACCTTTCTTGCAATCGGCTCAATGGGCTCCATATAGTATCGTGCCTCATAGGCTCCCGTCAATGGCTTCTTGAGATACTGCATACCCGTACGAACACCTCGGTTGGGAACAGTCCCAAATATTTGATGAGATACCGCTGCTATTCTTGCCGCTTTTGACGCCATGGTGTTTCTTATTTTTTTATGTTGCATACGATGCTGAGTGTAGGAGAAGTGAGAATCGAGAATCGAGAATAAAACCGCGAACATTTTTTTTGCGAACTTCTAAAAAAATGCACCCGCGCCGGCACGGTTTTTGATGG
>JAAERL010000816.1 GCA_024230435.1 Desulfobacteraceae bacterium | reverse complement strand
TGCCGAAATTCTTCGCACACCTACCATTTACTGCTTATTATTATTTGCTCGTATTTCGTATTGCTATTGCTTTGCATTTTTGGGGTGATAGATGGTTTTCGACCCAACTCGCATGGACTCCCAAAAGAGGAAGAAGGTACCCCTGTGTGATTTCGCAAAATAGAGAACGAACGGCAACCGCAAAATATCATTACACAAAATATGTCAACTGTCAACTGGGAGAGCAACACCTCATCAAAACAAACTCACCTAAAATCATGTTGATGAATTCAAATAAATTTGAATTCACATTACCTCATCATTTCCAAAATACCAAGAATTTTATAAATAAAATTACAGCGTCAAATAACAACACAATACCAAAAGTGTTATTTGACAAGGCATTTCGATCTTATATAACTTAGAAAAATTAAATGACTCACATGAGCCGCTTCTGATGGCCCATTGTACTTGGTGGCGATATGCACAAAGCTCATTAGCGCTGCTCAGAAGGATATCTTACGTAGAAGCGACTCTACAATGTCGTATATAGCTGATCTGAGAGGTCCAATTTGGGCCTTGGGCCGGCCAGCAGCGCCACATGCAGCCATATCGGATGGTATCTAGCTGCGTCAACACTCAAATGATCCGCTTGTATTGGGCCATTGCACTTGGTGGCTATAGGCACAAAGCTCATTAGCGCTGCTCAGAAGGATAGCTTTCGAAGAAGCGTTGCTGCAACGTCGTA
>JAAERL010000815.1 GCA_024230435.1 Desulfobacteraceae bacterium | reverse complement strand
GGATCAGACAAAGCCTTATCATTTGCCAGAGACGAGTTTGATAAAATGACGGCAGGCCATGACGTGCATCCCGACATTGCCAAAGCGGCCCTGCAATCCGGCGCATTTTCCGGCGGCCCTGAGGAATTGGAATGGCTCAAAACCCGTTTTGAAAAATCACCCAACGAGCACGAACGTCTTAATATACTGCTGGCCCTGGGAGCTTTCCGGCATTGGGAACTTTGCGAGCAGGCACTGGCCTTTGTTTTTGAAAAAGTGCCTGCCCGGAACAAATTTATCCCCATTGTAGCCTGCGCCCTGAACCCGGCCCACCAGGACCACTTGTGGCAATGGTATCAAAGTCGGCTTGGCGCCCTGTAAAGCTTCCATCCGTTATTGTACGAACGCGTTATCACAAGCTTATGGCCATACGGCGGCCTTGCTCACATCGAAAAAGTACGCGAATTCGGCAACAGTTATCTCGATAAACGGCCCTTCATGGGCGATGCCATCTGGTTGTCATTGGAAAATCTGGAAATCAACTGGCGGATGCGTCAATGGATAAGCGCAACCTAAACCACGGCTGACGCAGGTTTAGCTAAGGCGATTTACAGTTAAATAATATACCATCTTGCATGTCTTTTTTTTCCGCCAATCGCCAAACGCTTCCGATGCCCTGTAATTAAGATGATTAAGGAAACTATTAACTTTTATAAAAGCAAATATTCCAAAACAAAATGCGCTCTTTCTATTGACAAGCAGAATAGAAATAGGTAGGAAGACGAGTTCAATCGTCTGTCATGAAGATGACGAGCAGCATTAGACTGAAAAAATAAAATAATAAGCCACGAAGGCAATAAGTTTCTATGGAGACCTATGCTCGTGGCTTTTTTATTTTGGATATGACTGATATTGCGAAAATAAAATTTTGAGCACAATTTAAGATATCGGGCGAATTAGCATTTTATGGATGAGCACGAACTCACCTTCCAACATGGCCGAAGCCATTATATCAAGCCCGGCAGTAAGAATCCTTCTGGCGCTTTTTCAGGAAAAAGCGGCAAATTGCCGAATTGAAAAAAGAGTCTTTTCAACATTTGGTTGAGGCGGCTGTAAAAAAATCAGCGAGGCAATTGTAAATGTATGAAGCCAATGCATACCGGATTAAAGAAGGTCAAGAGACTTTAATTCTGGAATTCGTTGATATTGTGGAACCCGAAGACAATAATCAATGGCGCCTGGCGGTAATCTTCGGGGGCTCAAAAAACATCAAGAGCTGTATCAAGAGAATGAATCTGGGGAACATAACCAACGGAGCAAGACTGTAAACTTACACCCTTGCTGGACAACCTATTAAAAATGTAAATGATAAGGAGTTTTCGATGATGAAAAGATTTACTTTGGTAATTGCTTTTACGGTCACCATTTTTTCTATGATATTGGCAGGCCCGGCCTTGGCGCACGAGTTTATCCTTAAGCCCGTTCAATTCAATGCCCCGGTGGGCCACCAGCTTCCTTTCAGCATAGTCTCGGCACATGTTTTCATGATCAGTGAAGAGATGGAACCCATCGACCAGGTTGAGGTTCAATTAATGGGTGCAGATATACAGAAAAAAGTCGCCCTCAAGCCGAACAATATGCTGCTAACATTGGATGGCAAGGTAGAAATCAGTAAAGAAGGCTCCAGCATTCTTTGCGGTCATCGCAAAGGAATTATTTGGACCAAAACCACCAAAGGGTGGAAACAGGCAAGCAAGAAAGCTCTTACCGGTGTAATTTCGAGCGGTAAATATGAAAAATTTTGCAAAACGCTGATAATCAATGGAAAATCGGATGATGGTTTCAAGCGCATAGTGGGGCATAAACTGGAAATTGTCCCGGTGGATGATCCCGGCAAAGTCCAAATGAATGAAGATCTGGCATTTAAAGTGCTTTTTGACGATAATCCTCTTACTACGGAAGTTTTCGCGAGCTACGATGGTTTTTCCTCAAATCCGAATACTTATGCCTACTATACCGAGACAAACGAAAAAGGCATTGCCAAAGTAAAAATAACTCAACGTGGTACATGGATGGTAAGGGTCCAACATAAAGTGGATAAATCCGCTGATGACTTTGATACTCACGTAATGCGTGCGATTTTTGTATTTGGAGTTAGTTGATGCTGCAGCGAACCTTACATTTGATAGGAATCTTAACGGCCGCGGTCTTGATAGTAACGGCAATGAATTCATTCGTAGCCGCTCACGGGGTTGCATATCGTATTGCCGAGAGCACCGAGGCGGTAGCAGTCGAATTTGTCTACTCATCTGGCGACCCAATGTCATATGCTCAAGTAATGGTTTGGTCACCAGAAACCAATGAATTTGAATTTCAGAATGGACGCACTGATAAAAATGGAAGGTTCGCTTTCGCTCCGGGCGAAAGCGGCACATGGCGCATTGAGGCAAACGATGGGCGAGGGCATAAAAAGACAGCGGCGATTCATATTGATTTGGCCCAAGATGGTAATAGTACGGTTGTTTCGGAAAATTGCGGGTCAGGAAATAAAACTTTAGGTGCTATTTTAGGATTGAGTTTGATCGCCAATATAGCTATAATTGTGAGTTCATATAAAAAAAGAAGCATGAGCTAATAAATAACGGAGTTAAAGTCAATAGTTGTGTATGGAAAAAATAGGCGGGGAGCCGCTTATCATATACTTAATTAGCCACGGTTTAATCTAAAATAAACCGGAATGTAAACTTCGATGAACTCGGCAACCTCGGCATGGACACTTCGGATGTAGAGTCCATCATCGCTTTTATGAGAACTTTAACCGGCGAATAGGGTGCGTTTGCGGAGCATTGCCGAATGCTCCGCTTTTTCACTTTTTGAAATGCCAATTTCGATGTTCACGTTTCAACATTCCAAGCGCTTTTTTTAAGGGAAAGCTATATTTTTAGAAGCCGCCAGTTATGCTTTTTTCAATTTTTGACCTGTTTCAAGGAAATAATTCATCGATTTTTCCCAAAAGATAACAGCGTCGAGGAATGCTTCTTCGGTGAAATTATCTATAAAGTTATTACCTGCGGCTGTTATGCCGGTATAGGTATAGCAAATATCTACATAAGAGCGGGTTTGATCTTTTGGTGTCACCGCAATTTTTAGAACGCATATCCGGCAATTGTGCGTGAAACGGGTGAATTCGACCTGCCAAAGTTCACAATCATGTTTTGTGATTACCCATACCGTATCTTCTTCACCTTCAGATGAAGTGCTGAATACTGCTCCGTTTTCGGCGAGACCGGATTCGGAATAAATCATGTTGCAGCTCCACCCTTCGAGCCACTGTGCTTCACGTACAGGGCAAAGCAGTGGAAATATCTTTTCAGGTATTGCGTTGATGGTCTGGCGGTATTTTCTATCAATTCTTTTAGCTTGAAATTTATTTACTTTCAAACGTATTCTCCTCTTTTAAAATGTGCATTTAAAAATTTAAAAATGGTTGACCAGCCGGGCAATAAACCATAGGACAACAGTCAGGTCAATACCTGCATAGCTCAATAATTCGTTTTTCTGCATTTTCAGGTACACGGGAGGTTGCACACATCGGTTTTGCATAATCTGGCCCCGCCTTTACAGAATCCGGCCCGATGGCGGTTGATTTTGCAACTTAGTCGCCTCTGATAGCATATTTTTTATGTTTTTTGGGAAGGCCTTTGTTCCGTGAAGGGCGCCTTGCTTGGAAAAAACATGAAATTTTTTATGTGGAAATAACAGGTTACCATTAAAAAATCTGAAATTTAATTCTCATTCCCAATTTGCAATTTTTCAGCATAATTCGTTATGATATAAGAGTGACCGTTTTTGAATTGTTCCGCCTTCCTTCCATAGATTCAAATAGACCTGATTATGCTGTCAATTCATATTATTAAGGAGTTAGATCTTTTTGCTGCTGAAATTGAGGTCATTTTTTTCAAATGAATGTTGCCCGCGGCTATACCAAAAAGATAGCGGTATATGCCCGAAAACTGCTTTTAAAAGGAGATTATTATGATAGTCAAGGTATTTATCAAAAGAAAGGTGCGGCAGGAAAGCCTCATGGATGCTTTTCATTTGTTGAAAAACCTCCGTTACAAAGCAATGAATTATCAAGGTTACATTTCTGGTGAAACCCTGGTCAATGCAGAAAATGAAAGCGAACTAATGGTAGTCAGCACATGGTATAGCATGCAAGATTGGAACAATTGGAAACAAAGCGAGGATAGAATAACGATTGATGCTCAACTTGAAGGGATGCAGTTAAAACCTACTGAATACGAACCATTTGTTTTCAGCAAGTATAGACTTGCCGTAAAAACCGGTGTTTCCAGGGACCTTTAGGTTAAGGTTGCGAAATAAAAAGCCCTGCCAAAAAGGCAGGGCTTTGAGGATTGGGTAGCGCTCTGAATATGAAGATAGTCTTAACCCTCTGTTAATACAATCTGTTCCTTCAATTTTATATCAAACAAATTCAGCGAATTATAATTCCAAATGAAGTATTTTATAGCTCTGATATGATTGTCTAATTTTTTAGAAAAAGAAAGTGTTTTCCGTGCTAATCTTGATATACGTTGTCTTAATGTGCAATTAAACCGGTCGATTCGATTTGTCTTGCCCAAAATGCTTTTGCATCTTTTCGCTTTCGGTCACCTACATCAAATCCGACAATTTGCCCACTTGAGATGCCAATCGTAAATCATATTTATCTTTATTACCTACAAAGCTTCACATTTTATCTAATTTGGATAAGCTTGCTCTTTCTCTGTTTTTTTTATGCCTAAATCATCAGGAATGCTATCTGTTACTTTTATGCCTAAATCATCAGGAATGCTATCTGTTACTATAGTGAAAAATTTGAGCAGCCAAGTCAATGATATACCCATGACCCTACAAATACCGCGCAATGATGTGCGTTCAAGCAATATTTTTTTTATAATTGCTGATTGTTCCTCAGATTTTTTTTCATTTGGTGTAACAAACTGGCGATTACATTTCCTGTAATTTGTTGTTCTGTTTTCCGTAATAAGTACGTCCATTCTTGTAAATATTATTAGAGCCGTATTTCAGACAAGTCATTTTTCCTCCCGTAGTTAAAGTAAAAAATAACCTATTTAAAATAAACGTATTAAATTGTAGCCCATTAAAATAATGTATGTTTTTCATCCTTACATTCGAAGAACCACCTAATTTTTGTGGTGCTCCAAATGTAAGGATGAAGAAATATTAATAACTTATAAATATTTTGTTTTTTCTGATCGATTATGCTTTCCGTTTTAATTGAGTGAGAATCTATGAACCCTCTATATGCAGAAATCTCGAACGCTTTGTTAGGCGATTTATCTTATTGAGTTTTAATTGTATAAAAATAGCAAATAAGATCATGTATTCAAATATTTACGCCATCCTCGCATTCAAGACACTACCATAATTTTGAATACAAAATCAGAATTTTTCATATTGCATTCAATATCTGTTTTATATTATGGTTTCTTTGGTGTTCAAAATTTATGGTTAAAAACGGCCATATTTTTATGTTGAAAAGAACTGCAACCTATTTTACGAGGTATTAAATGAAGACAGTCCAAAAGGTTGTTTTTGAAAAAATGGTGGACTAAGCAAAATAAAGCTTGAATTTTGGATGAGCCTCCGAAAAATTTCTTATGAGACTCACCAGTAAAAAAGCCAAGACAGTATTAAAAAATTGATTAAACCAATAATTGGACTGATTCAACAACCCATCCAAAAACGAACATGCAAACGGTTATCGGACCAGCATTGGATCGAGATCGGATTGCAGAAAGCCTTGGCCCAAGAACAAGGGAAAGAGCCTTTCTTCAAGGAACGTATCGGTAAGTGACGTTCGGTAGTTTCTCTAAGCCATTTTTTTTAAGCGCTCACAAGTAAAATAAGATTGAAACTGAGCCGCTAGGTTAATGAAAATCTGCATTAAAAAGTAAAAAATGAGCATCAATAAGATGACTCTTTTAGACAGGTTAAGATAATTGACGAATGCGATTTTTACGCTGGAGATAGTCATTATCAAGCAGCAGCTCACGATGTAAGAAAGGATGGTAAAAAATAGGCAACCGAAGCATTTTTACTGTATTGACTGACAAAGCCATGCATTAAGGCATATAGCATTGGCTGATACTTAAGGGCTCATAAAAAAGACATGCAAGTTGGTATATTATTTAACACAAATCGTCTAAAGCCTTTTCCAAATGTGAGGTGGATAGTGACAAATTGACGTTGTTTTTTTACAGCCGCCAAGAGGGCTGCACAGCGGTCATTTTAATTTATTCGCCGGTTACGTGATAATTTATTTTCGAACAGCTCATGGTCAGAGGCTGTGGCGTCCTTGAGGCATGTTTGCTAGGGTTTTTAACTACAAATTTTGACGGCCGTATTTTGACTGTAATATGCAATATATCGTCTGTATTTCAGGAAGCCTTGTTTAATTCGCTCCAGAAAACCCGGCAAAAGGGCTGTGTTTTTGTGCCTCAAGGGATATGACCTTTATCGGTTTTTTGAGTTTTACCTGAGAAAACGTTTAAAAACATTGAGAATATTTACTTATCAGGAGGAGCCACACGATATCTATTCGGATTTTAATGATAGTATTTTTTAGGAAATTACAAAATTTTCATTCTACCGGCAAGGTTAATGCTCAGGTGGCGTGGTAATAATTGCTTCTGGGTTAGGCTATAATATTAATTTTGCAAGACATTAGGAGACGAATACAGCTTAAATAACTATTATCTCGAGCAAGGGGAGAAAAATGATGAAAAGTGTTATAAATGCTGGGGTTCTTGTTTTGTTATGTTTTGTGACTACAGCAATAGCAAGTGATACTGTGCAGGTAACGACAGACGTTACTACTGTTTCAGGCTATACGCATATGTTGGCGCCAAATGGGCATGGTTGGATTTTACCAATGTGGGGATACGAACAACGGTATCCTTCCGGAAAACAAAACATGCAATTTATGGCATTCTATAACCAAAACACTGACGAAATTTTGTATGTCCAGACTAAAGACAGCGAAGGCAGGGTTGTTGATTGGGCGGTTTCTCATGTTGAGGGCAGTGACTGGCAATTGAAATTGACGTTCTACACATTGGATGGGAATAATCCGGAAATTGTAAAAGAAACCAGCATGACCGCTGAAAATTTTACGCAATTTTATAAAAAGGTTGCCCAAAGGTACAAATCATGGGCCATTAATCAATTCTGGGCTAAAAGGGAGAAATCCGTTTTAGATGACGCGCATACCATCTCCATTGCTCACGACCTGCATCCGGGAGATGGCTATAAGCTCAAAACCCGAGTTATTCCATATATTGAACAATGGGAAGGAAAAAAAACAATCTGCTGGTCAACGTTTTGGCGGCGGTGGCCCGGTTTTAGTCAAAATTGGCCGGATTATGTTTGGCCTGATTCAAGTTATAGCCGTTCCGAAGGAATGGCGTTGCTCAAAGAGCATAATGCTTTACCGGTACTTTATGTGAATGGTTGTCTTTGGGATGCGGACAACACCGCTGCAGTGTTGATCAATCCTTCAAATCCCTTGGCTGTTTATGACGCTAATGATATGGCGACTGATGAAAATGGTGATATTTATATTTATAAAGATGAAGATGAAGGAAATATCCACTTTGTTTGTCAAACACGTGATCGTTGGCAAACTGTGATCAAAGACGCATGGGATGGCCTCAAATCCGCCGGTGCTTCCGGTATATATTACGATATGGCGGCCGAGCAGTCCCCATACCTGTGCTATAACTCCAGCCACAGTCATGTGCCAGGAGATCCATTGGTATTTCAGCAGGGGGTCAGAAGTATTTTGCAGTATATTAAAGATGATGGTGGAATTATTCTTGTAGAGGGCACCGCTGAAATTTATATCGATCTTGTGGATGGTTTTCTTTCTTATATAAACACGGATTGGGAGGATACACAAGACAATATGGTTGTGCCGTTGTTAAAAGAGGTATATGGAGAGGCCGTCCGCATGACTGGATGGAAGGCTTTGGGTTACGGCAAAAGCATAAGCGATTTAACCCCGGATATCCTTGAAAGTACAATATTGAAAGCGGCCAATTTCGGGTCATTAAATTTTGCCAGCCCTTATTTTATTAGCTGGAGTGCAAGCATGGAAACCCAAGATTTGCTAGTGCAGAACTCAAACTATGCGTCAGTTTTGGATATGACTACACAAAATATCTACAAAAAAGTTTACGAGACAGGTATGGGCGCAGATTCCTGGAAAAAAACCGGGTCTATTGCTGATGCCATCAATGTTGTTGATGATGAAACCGGTACGGCCGCTGTGCTGTTGGAAGGTAAAGATAGAGATAGTGGCTCGTATTATGAACTGGAATTAAATGAAACCGAACGATTCCACATTTCTTGGGATATGAAATTCAATAGCCCCTATTACATTGATGTCATTGTGGAGGCTTTTAATAATGATACCCGCAAATCCGGTTGGTATTATCTTGTTTATGAGAATGCTGATAGAAAAAGTCAAAATACCAGAGGAGTATACGGTAGTTACGGTCTTGGCGTTGATACTACCGATAGTAATTGGAGAACAATCCGGCGCGATTTAGAGGCTGATGTCGCCAAAGCATATTCTAATTTAACTATCGAAAAAGTTGTTAAAATACTGGTTTTTGGCAACGGTTTGATTGACAATGTGTCACTGAGCAACAGTTCTCATCTTTATGAAGATGGCAGCGGAAGCGCAGAATGGGTTTTGTCCAATATTGGTAATGGATCTGCACAATCTGCCAAAAGTGCAATAGACAGTGATACCAATGAAGAGGCAGTTAATTTTTCCGGTATCAGCGATAGAGATGGTCTCGATTTCTACGAAAAACAGCTGGCTGATTACGAGCGATTTGAAATCGCTTGGGATATGAAATCTTCAAAATCCTATTATTTTCTGGTTTGCGTGGCCGCTGATGATGGTTACTGGTATAATTTAGTATATGAAAATAATGATAGAGACTTTAGGGGAACTTTTAACACAAATGTTAGAGTCGGGCTCGGAGCCGATACATCAGATGGCAATTGGCGTACCTTCAGACGCAATCTGGCAGATGACTTATTTGAAGCTACTGGAACCAACATTGTAAAAGTCAATTACGTAAGGTTCTATGGTTCTGGAAGTATAGATAATTTAGTAATGTATGGCAATGGGGTGAGAACGTCAGGAAGATAGGCATATCTGGCAAAAGTAGTGGCCTGGGGATGTAATTTCCTCAGGCCACTCATTTTTTGGGGTATTGAATTTCGCCTCATTCAATTAATTTCGGAGCCAGTTCTTTTAATTGGGCAGTTGCTTTAGGCGATTTGCAGTTAAAGAATATACCATCTTGTATGTCTTTTTTCCCGTCTTGTGCGTTATGCCAAAGATGCGAATACGTTAAGTATGCAAACTGATCAGCACACTTTGGCGCGCCTTGAATACGAAAAAAAATCGAAGCTCAATTTGGTATATTCTTTTCCGCCAATCGCCTTATTCCCAAACAGGAGCTAAGCTTTAAGATGTTTTTTGAAGGTAAAATTGATATAATACAGCAGTATACAAGCAAGTAGCTTTGTTTTGCCTAAAAATTTAAACCCAATATTCCACATTAGATCAAGTATTTTCTATACAGCAGGGCCGCCGCATTTGGATTTAAAGGTAATAATTGGACATGTGGCAGGCTGATTCAATGCTAAAGATCTAAAAGATATAGAAATAATTAAAAATATGGTGTTTTACGCTGTGGTATGCCATTTCTCTAAAATATTATAAATATTAGCGGGCGGGGGGCGCGATGTAACAGGTTGTATGGTCACTATTGATGCAATGGAATGTCAGAAAAAAATTATCAAAATTATCATTGAAAAAAAGTATTAAATTTATACGCCTCAGAGCCGGATCGAGTAATGATTACCTTCTCAAGGTCTTGACCCCATGATTTCTAAATACGGTTGGCCAAGTCTGTTTTTTTTTGTGCCCTTGACATGAAAACAATTCGATAGTATCTGTCCAAAGTTTTTTCGACTTTTGCTCAAGGCTTGTTATGAATAGTACGTTTGATATTTTTAAAATTGGAATAGGTCCATCCAGCTCACATACGGTTGGTCCTATGAAAGCGGCACACTCCTTTTTAACGGAATTGAAAAATATAGCCAAACTTGCATCAATTGCAAGAATACAGGCGCAATTGTATGGCTCATTGTCGCTCACGGGTAAAGGCCATGGAACTGATAAGGCTATTATTTTAGGCTTAACCGGCGAATTACCGGAAACTGTAGATATCGATTCCATCGCTCCGATGATTCAGGCGGTAAGAACCAGCGGCAAACTACATCTATTATCTGAACATTGGGTTGCGTTTGACGAGTCCAAAGACATTATTTTTAATGATCAATCCTTACCTGAACACGCGAACGGTATGCGGTTTCTGGCCTTGGACGGCTCTGGGAATATTTTAAGCCAAAAGACCTTTTATTCAATTGGCGGAGGAGCAATTGTATCACAGTCAGAGTATGACTGTCCTTATGGTGTTTCCAACTGCATTGATTTACCTTTTTCATTTAATTCGGCTGATGAACTTCTTCATATGGGAAAAGAAAGCGGTTTGAGTATAGCCCGAATTGTTATGGAAAATGAAAAAAAAATTGCACCCGAAAATATCGTGGCCCAAAAACTTCGGCATATTCTCGAGGTAATGGCAATGAGTATTGACAATGGTTGCAGCAAAGAAGGACTTCTTCCTGGCAGACTTGGAATCCCACGCCGTGCCCGAGGGCTTTATCGAGAATTAACCGCACATGTGAAATTGAATGATCCTTTGATTCCTATGGATTGGGTAAGTTTGTGGGCAATCGCTGCGTGCGAAGAAAATGCCGCGGGCGGGCGGATTGTCACGGCTCCGACCAATGGTGCGGCAGGAATTATACCCGCGGTAATAAGGTTTTATAAGCAGTTTTATAATGGGAAAGATGAGCAAGGCCTGTTTGTTTTTTTGCTTACAGCCGCAGCAATTGGATTTTTATATCAGGCAAACGCATCGATTTCAGGTGCTGAAGTGGGTTGCCAGGGTGAGGTGGGCGTTGCCTGTTCAATGGCTGCAGCCGGGCTCACGGCGGCATTGGGCGGAACAAACGCTCAAATTGAAAATGCGGCTGAAATTGGTATGGAGCATAATCTCGGGCTAACATGCGACCCTGTCGCCGGTTTGGTTCAAGTGCCCTGTATTGAACGTAACGCCATGGGGGCTATAAAGGCGATTAATGCGGCCAGGCTTGCCTTGCGCGGTGATGGCTCTCACAAAGTGTCGTTGGACAAAGTGATTGCAACCATGATGCAAACCGGTGAAGATATGAAAGAGAAGTATAAAGAAACTTCCACGGGTGGTTTGGCCGTGAATGTCGTGGAATGTTAGGCGATTGGCGGAAAAGAATATACCAGATTGAGCTTCGATTTTTTTTCGTATTCAAGGCGCGCCAAAGTTTTGCTGATCAGTTTGCATACTTTACGTATTCGCACCTTTGGCATAACGCACAAGACGGGAAAAAAGACATGCAAGATGGTATATTCTTTAACAGAAATCGCCTTAGTGGTTAATGAGAAAAATTTGACTATGCATCAGATTTTAGGCGGACATATTAACCCGGCAATTATTTAGTCAACTAATTTGACTGCTTAAAGCTATGCCAGAAGCCGGTTTGTCAAAAAACAAATTGTTGTATTTAGTTGCCGGTTTAATAAGATGCTCGGAAATTGCAAATCATACACTTTTGCTGGCCTTTCCTATCTTCTACGGCCCTTAATTCGTTTACGCCCGTTACGCCGGCAGGCACAGGCAATGCGCAGGACCCGTTAGCGCGCCCTGAAAATGAATCCGGCTCAATACCAGGCGGTTTGAAGCTTCCAAGACTCTAAAATCGTAATAGTTTACAATTAGGTATAAAAGAGCTAAATAATATACAGCAGCTTATATTTTTATGAGGGATTCGCAAGTTGCAATATAGTATTGCTTTTTGAATGCGTTGCGCAACTCAGAAATGTGAATTAAATAAACTAAACAATATTGCTTGTATTCTGATCCGTGTGTTGCGTTACATAACAGGCCGAATACGTAAAGCATGCAACTTGTTGTGCGCCTTGCAGCCAAACCAAAATCTAAGCGCAATCTAAAGTCCATTTAGCAGATTCTTCCTGCTTAAGAGGGCGTGGTAATCTAAACCTAACAGGGCAAAGCCGATGGCTGAGATTGTAAACCTATCCGATGTTCGGGAGAAGATAGCCTTAAGGGATGGTTTTGCTTTGTGGCGTAAAAGGTTTCCCGAGCAATTTGATTTTCGAATTCGTCTTTTGGACCTGACACCGGAAACCTTGCATCGATTGGCGGTACCCTGTGAAGACAGCACCTATTTAATTAATGCGATGATTATAGGGTTTCTGGGGTTTGGAGTGAATCTTGCCTTTGAATCCCTGGAAATGCGTTTTCAGGAAAAAGTTGTTGATATTCAGCTTTTTGTGTCCGATCAAGTTCGATTTGAGATGATGTATCGGCTTTGTTGGATAGAGCGGTTTATTGGCAATCAATATGCTTTATTTAAAATGGTTCGCAAATTTGATAAGGTGTACTCCGATTGCATGCGTCAGCCTCCCCAATTGGCAAAAAAACACTCTTGTTATGAAGATTATAGTAGGTTGTTTGATCGTGATAAAGAGGTTTTTATCCGGCGCATGTTGCCGGCGGCTATGGATGCGTTTGCCAGTGCGTTTTTATAAGGCTAATTGCCTATTGCCAAAGCAAGCTCTAAAATATCAGGTAAATTGGTCATTTTGCCGATGGACACAGATCGGCATTTTTTAATAAGGCGATTGGCGGAAAAAATATAGCATCTTAACAGATACCATATTGGGCTTAGATTTTTTTTCGTCTTCAATGCGCGCCAAAGTTTTGCTGATCAGTTTGCATACTTAACGTATTCGGGCTTTGGCATAACGCACAAGACGGGAAAAAAGACATGCAAGATGGTATATTATTTAACAGCAAACAGGCTCTAAGAGCGCCTCAATGTTTGTCATTATGGTCAGCATTTGATGTCTTAAAGGTTATTGGAGGGGAAGTTTCAGCTGTTCCGGCGCCGGATTAAAGGTAACGCAAGAATGGGTGACTTGAAACTTCCAAGCTCCTTGGATATCAGCGGCCAACTGTGTACCGGATCATATTTCTGGTCCGGCACATGGTACGCATTATTGTTTGTGCCCGGTTTATTCTTCGCCTCCATTAATTCTTTTCCTAAGTTTACCGGAGCATCGGAATGTTACAACCTTTCGTTTTTTAAGCACTAAGTCTTCACCGGTGGCTGGATTTCGACCTCGCCGGGATTGTTTTTCCTTTACACAAAATTTTCCAAAGCCTGATACCAGAACATCATCGCCTTTGGATAGTGTGCCTTTAATAATTTCAATCAAAGACTCAGTGGCATCGGTAGCATCTTTTTTGGTTATCCCCATTTCATGGATTTTGTTTACAATTTCTGTTTTCGTTAAGGTCATGGTTCCTCCTGACTTTTTGGGTTTGGTATTTTCGAACTGGATCTAGATTCAACTGCAGTTATTCTGTTTCATCTTTTGGCGTTTGAGTATTAAATTCTTTTGTTTGAGATAGCTTTGTCAGGATATTTTCAATTTTTTTTGAAATTTCGTCAATTTCATATTTGATTTCCTGTTCATTTAGCTCTTTCATAAATCAATATCCTCTTTTATGAATTATTGCAGGTTTAGGTATAGGGGTGGCTCTATTTTTTTTTACAATTTAAAGGGGGTAGAGTCCAAGATTGTATAAATAATCGTAATAATAGGTTTGGTATTCGTCACTTTCATCTTTTGCTTCGCCGGACATATCTTCCCTTAAATTGTTGGGGAGATGATTTTTTAGCCATAGATTTCTTGAATAGGAATATAGCTCGTTTTCAAGAAGTTCTGGATTGTCAATGATTTCAGGATTTTTCATCGAGTATTCTTTCACAGCTTCAATAATGGCTTTGACATTGCGGACATATTCGGAATCATCAAGACGATTCGCAACACTTACATTGTGCAAATTCTGAAAAATGTTTTTTGCAATACCCTCAATGGCATCGATGCATTTCATCAAATATTCGGTGGCAGACTCAGGCATTTATGCCGGAGAGCAAACACCGCCTCCTTTTTCTTGTTGATGGTTGTAGCCATTGGCATGATGCAACAATCGGCAATACTTCCAGCTCATATCTTCTACAGTCCCGGTCCGGGGTTTTTGCCCAAATCCACAGAAAAGTCCGGCAGGAACTTTTAGTTAGTTGGACAAAAAACGCAAATACCCGCTTCATTGAAGTTGCCTTCAATTTCTCCGCTTTCGCGGCTCCAAGTGCATCCCGGCAATGTTAGCGACGCCTTTAGCGCAAGCGGCCGCCAGCTTAATCCGTTTAAACCTGTTTAACTGCCTTGCCGCAGAGCCTTGAGCTGGCACAGCAGCCCAAGGCGCCCGTTTCCGCAATAACGCAGCCCTTCACGGTTGCCCGTGGTACCTGTGCCTTAGTTAACGCAACAAGCCTGCTCTTGCAAGCTTTGCCCTCTAGGGCAGGGTAGTTGACTGAAACCTCAGATGAAAATTGTTATTGGGGTTTTTTAACCAAGTGGTACGGCAGTGGTTGCGTTATGAAACAAGCAACCTTGAACCAATTCGACAGTTAAAAAACCTTCCAAATACGATATAAAGGATAGCCATGGCTGTCAAGAAAATGAAACTTGAGCCAAGTATCCGATAAAAGGATCATCATTTTGGATTTGAGATTGTAGCAAAAAGATGTTTCTGATACATCTGATTTTTTTGATGGAGCCGACGAGCGGATTCGAACCGCTGGCCTGCTGATTACGAATCAGCTGCTCTACCTGCTGAGCTACGTCGGCTAAAAGAAAGATTGTCAGTTACTGTGTTTATGGAACAAAATCAAGTAAAAATTAATTGGACCAGGTTTGTTGATGAATTTAAAAGCAATCCGGGGGCCACTGATCTTGTAGGATTAAGTGGTTCCGCAGATGCATTCGCACTATCGAGGATTTGCCATCGCCATCGTGTCCCTGTTACGGTAATCGCTCAAAGCCCTAAAAGTGCGGAGCGTCTGCTTAGTGAATTCAGGCTTTTTCTTGAGGGAACCGGAACGCCGGTTTTATATTTGCCCGAATACAATTTATCCGCCTACAAATCTATTGCCTATCATAACGAAACCGCCGGCCACCGCTTAAGGACGCTGTACCAGCTTATTGAAGGCCAGACCGCGCAAATTGTGGTTACGACAATCGGCGCCGTGGCAAAAAAGCTGCTGCCAAAAGATGCCTTGATTCAATTCTGTGAACTGGTATTGGCGGGTGAAGAGCTTGATAGGGATGCTCTTGTTCGTAAAATGGTTGCCGGCGGGTATTCACGAACCATGATCGTTGAAGAGCCGGGTGATTTTGTGGTTCGTGGAGGTATCTTGGATGTTTTCTCGCCGCTTTATGATCATCCAATACGTATTGAAATGTTCGGCGACATAGTTGAATCCATCCGTTTTTTTTCTGAGGACACCCAAAGAACCATTAAAGAAGTTTCCGAGGTGGTTGTCTTACCGGCGCGTGAAGCAATTTTACCTTTGGATAAACTCAATGTTTTTGCGGGCAATGTTCGGGCTCGCGCCTTGGAGCAGGGGATTGCCGTGAGCAAAGTTCGTGATATCGTCCAACGCATCAAGGATGACGGCCTGTTTCCGGGTATCGAAGGCTTGCTCCCTCTAATTTATTCTGAACTTAATAATCTTTGTGATTATTTGCCCAAACACAGCATTGTGGCCCTTTTGGAACCATCCGGAATTAAGGCTGTCTCTGAGCAATTGGAAAAGCAGATTCAAAAAAATTATCAAGAGGCCCTTAAACGGCAGATGGTTTGCCAGGAACCTTCCAGGCTTTATTTTTCCTTTCAGGAACTAAAAGACATATTTTTATCTTTTCAGCTTTTATTCCTAAAATCCATATCGATCGCCGGTTCTGACAATTGGTCAGGCCGGACAGCCTTTTTATGTGAGACATCCACCGAAGATACCAGCCAGGTGAGACAAAAGCTTATTGCATTTCAAGCGGCTGAAACGCCTTTCCAGCCATTGGCGGATTTTATACTGGCGCAGAAAAAAGCCGGATGTTCGGTTCTCATAGTATGCCGGAGGCCGGGAAATATCGACCGGTTGTCCAAAATTCTGTCTGGATACGGCCTGCATGGAGCGGTTCTTGAGAATATGACCGGTATTTTGGATGGACAGGCGCGTTTGTACTTGCTTTTAGGTGATCTGGCTTCAGGTTTCATTTGGCCTGAAGCGCGATTCTGTTTTTTGTCCGATGAAGAAATTTTTGGGGCATCATTTCGGTTAAGGAAAAGTAAAAAAAGATCTAACGTATCTGAAATATTAGATTTTGCAGATTTAAAACAAAACGATCTGGTCGTACACAAAGAGCACGGCATCGGGCAATACCAGAGGCTGGTAAAATTGCGTGTCCAAGGATTGGTTAATGATTTTCTTTTGATGATTTACAGGGACGGGGATAAATTTTATCTGCCTGTTGAGCGTATGAACCAGATCCAGAAGTATATGGGAGTTGACGGCTATTCGCCCCTATTGGACAAGATGGGCGGTAAAACCTGGGATAAACTCAAAGAAAAGGTTAAGCGCTCAACGGAAAAAATAGCTGGCGAATTGCTCAAAGTTTATGCGACCAGAAAAGTGCGCAAAGGTTATTCCTTTGGTCAAACCGACATGCAATTTCAGGAATTTATTGATGGTTTTGCCTATGAAGAGACGATTGATCAGTATAAGGCCATAGACGATGTGCTTGAGGATATGCGCAAACCGTTTCCTATGGACCGTTTGGTTTGCGGTGATGTTGGTTACGGAAAAACCGAAGTGGCTTTAAGGGCGGCTTTTCTGGCTGTCAGTGAAGCCAAACAAGTGGCTATTCTTGTGCCGACGACAGTGCTGGCCGAACAGCATATGAGCACATTTCAGGAGCGTTTTAAGCGTTATCCTGTTCAAGTTTCCTGTTTAAGCCGTTTCCGCAGCCTAAAAGAGCAGCGCGATATCATTAACTGTATTGGACAAGGCTCCTTAGATATTGTCGTGGGCACCCATAGGCTGCTGCAAAAAGATATCGTATTTAAGGATTTAGGCCTCCTGATCCTGGACGAGGAGCATAGATTCGGTGTGCGCCATAAGGAAAAAATAAAGCACATGCGTGAAACCATCGATGTTTTGACTTTAACGGCTACCCCCATCCCCAGAACATTGCATCTTTCCATGTTAGGCGTTCGTGATATCAGTGTCATTTCAACGCCTCCTGAACAACGGCGCCCTATCGTAACCTTTGTTTCCGAGTTTGAGGATTCGATTGTGGCTGAGGCCATTGAGAAAGAACTCAAACGCGGTGGTCAGGTTTTTTTTGTTCATAACCATGTTAAAAGTATTGACCGGATGGCCGAATATTTACAAAAACTGGCGCCTGTGGTCAAGCTTGCTGTTGCCCATGGCCAGATGGAAGAAAACCAGCTGGAAGAAGTGATGCACGAATTCGTTGAAAAAAGAATCGATATGCTGGTCTGCACCACAATTATAGAATCAGGGCTGGATGTGGCGTCGGCAAATACGATTTTGATTAATCGGGCCGATCATTTCGGTCTGGCCCAAATATATCAATTACGAGGCAGGGTAGGCCGTTCGGATGAGCAAGCATACGCTTATCTGTTTATTCCCCCGGAGAGTGTTTTAACTAAGGACGCGCAAAAGAGACTTAAAGTGCTCATGGAGCACAGCGATCTGGGGTCCGGCTTTCAAATCGCGATGAGCGATCTTAAAATTCGTGGCGGCGGTTCAATTTTAGGTGCTTCCCAGTCAGGGCACATCGCTGCAGTCGGATATGATATGTTTTTGAAATTGATGGAATCTTCCATCGCAGAGCTCAAGGGAGAACCGCTTCAGGAAGATTTGGACCCTGAAATCAATTTGCCGGTTTCAGCATTTTTGCCTGAAACCTATATTCCTGATATCGATCAACGGTTGTCGTTGTACCGGCGGCTTGCCCGAATGTCCAGTCTTAAGCCCATCAGCGAGTTGAAAGCTGAAATGCAGGATCGGTTTGGCCACCTGCCCGAGCAGGCGGCAAACTTGTTGCTCAAGATCATGCTGAAGGTTCTGGCCATACGTTCAGGTTGCAAAAGGGTTGATCTTACGGATAAAATACTGAATTTGCATTTTTCGCAGGTTCACCAGAAGCGGCCTTATGGGATTGTGGAGATGGTTACTTGTGATACAAACCGGTACCGGTTTTCGCCGGACCATGTTTTTACGGCACTGCTTAAGCCAGGATCGTCCAATCAGCTTTTGTCCCAGGCGAAAAACATCTTGATAGAAATAGCTCGGCATGTTAATCAATAAATCTTTAAGAATATGGATAAGTTGTAGGTTTTTAGCAGGTTGGTGCAATGTTATTCACTGTCGCGTTCGATACCGTTTAAACCCCCTTTTTCAGGGCAAATTTTTATTTGGTGAGGGCATGGTAAACCGTTTTTTCGTTATTGCGCTTATGATTTTTATGTTTGCGCTATGCTTGCAAGGATGCTTGTGTAAAGATAGTGAAAATGATTATTTGGTGCGTGCCGGCAGCCGCACGATAACTGTTGCCGAATTCATGCGCACCTTTGAAACCGTACGTGAGGAGGTGTTTGCCGGACAAGAACATGAAAATCCGGCATTGCTGAATGATTTGCGTATGCGTGTATTAAATCAGATTACGGAAGAGCTGATAATCAGCGAACAAGCAAAAACATTGAGTCTGACTGTTTCCGAAGATGAATTAAAGCAGGCGGTTATTACCGTTAAGGCTGATTATCCGGAAGATACTTTCCAAACAACGTTGCTGGAAAACGCCGTATCATATGAAGCCTGGGAAAAAAAGTTGCAGGTACGCCTGTTAACCGAGAAAGTCATTGCAGCGGAGTTGATTGATCAGGTCCGTATTACCTCTGAAGATGTAGCTGCATATTATAAGAATCATTATCCGGAGGGAATTGCCGGTGGTGAGAAAAATGAACAAGCCCATAAGAGGATTATAAAACACTTGCGGCGACAAAAAGCTCAAGAGGCTTATAAAGAATGGATTGACGGACTATACAAGGTTTATCCTGTAGATATTAACAAAAAAATATGGAATCAGATTTGCAGACAGGATTTAGAAAAGGAACGTTGACAGCCATGTGTGCTATTTTAAAAAAGATGATTTTGTTTTTAGTTGTTGGCAGTTTACTTACTGGGCAATTGTTGATTTGCAGCTCAGCTTCAGCGGAACTGGTGGATCGAATTGTGGCCGTTGTGAACAATGATATAATTTTACTTTCAGAATTGGAAAAAATCCTCCAGCCCTTAAAGGAAAGGCTTCGAATGCAGGGTTTTTCCGAAGTCCAGCGGAATCTTTATCTGGCAGATCAGAGACCCACGATTTTGGATCAAATGGTTGATGATAAATTAACGGATCAACAAGTCAAACAGTATCTTTTGGAAGTTGACGATAATGAAGTAGATGCCACCATTGAGCGGATAAAGGCGGTTAATAATCTCAATGATAAAAAACTGCTAAGCATGTTGGAGATGGATGGACTGACCTATGACAATTATCGCAAGGAACTCAAAGATCAACTTCTTCGTCAGAAATTGTTAAACAGGCAAGTCAAGTCCAAAATTGTGATCACAGATAAGGACATCCGGACCTATTATAACAAAAACCGTGAACAGTATGCCGGAAAGATAAAATACCATTTGCGTCACATTATGATGCAGGCGCCGGAGGCTATTTCTGAAAAAAAGCGTAATCAAATTCTTAAAACTATGCAGCATGTGCATCAGCGCCTTAAGGACGGTGATTCTTTCGCTGAATTGGCCAAAGTGTATTCGCAGGCCTCCAGTGCCAAAAATGGCGGTGATTTAGGGTTTTTTGAGTTGAGATTGCTGGCTTCCCAAATCAGGGACGCGGTAAGTGGCCTTGAAAAAGGGCAGTTCACTTCAGTCATCGACACCGAACACGGTCCTCAAATCTTCTACCTGGAAAATATTCAGGATGACAGCGGTAAGACTCTGGAAGATGTGAAACCGGAAATAGAGGAAAAGCTTTATGCTGAAGTTGTAAACGAAAAATTTAAAGAATGGCTGAAAAATTTGCGGGAAAATTCGCATATTGAAATTATGAAATAGTGTCAATCGGCGAAATTGAAAAAATCGCTCAAGATCAAGGCGTGCGATAAATTTTACCGCAGACGTCTGATTGATTTGTCCAAGGGTTGATTTTTTGAGCATAAAATTTTTTAGCACAACTTAGGAACTTAGGGTCGTGGAAGATGCGAATATACCACTTATGCTTGTCCTTAAATTCGTTTTCGTTATGTTGCGTAAATGTGCACAGACAATTAGTATGTCAATTAGTATGCACCCATCTTCGCTTTTTTAAAACGAAACCAAATCCGGTGCAATAACGGTATATTGACATCTTTCAAGATCTTTAAGACGCCTGGCGAATTGGCAATTTATTGATGGGCGTGAACTAATTTATGGCCGCAAATGGCGTATTGCAGGTCAGAATTTTTCAGGCCTTTGGCTTTTATAACGCTATAGTTAAGTATCCAGGTGGTTACGCAAACTCGCATAACCGCCCCAAACAAAAGCAATAAGGAATGCATGACACATATTCCAGATGAATCAATCGGTTTTGGAAGTTACTTGCAAGCACATCGGCTAGATAAGGGAATATCTTTAGAAGCTGTTTCAAACCTGACGCGTATTACAATTTCTTGTCTTAAGAAAATTGAATGCGAAGATCTTGATGAATTACCGGAGCCAACGTTTGTAAAAGGATTTATAAAATCTTATTCCGAAACTGTGGCAGCTGATAAAAAAGAGGCTTTAGCTCTGTATGAAGCCAGTTATACTAACTATTTGGAACAAAAAAGGAGCCAAACCCAATCTTGTTCCGAGGCAGCTTATTTGCCACGTCTTTTAGTAGCCTTTTTCTTATTGGCGCTAATTATTACAGTTACTCTTATAACTGCCCGCCAGATTGAGTATCAGGGGGCGGTGGAATCGATATCTATCGAAGACCGCACCGGCGTTACAGCGGACAAGAATCAGCCCGGCAAGCCCGGCTCATCGGGGCAAGCAGAGCAAGGCGCCGATCAAACGGCGGCGGAAAATGAGGAACAAGATAACTATTCGCTGAAAATTTCAGCTGCAGAACCGACAACCATCAAGGTCATCATTGATGACCAAGTGCCTGATGAATATGTTATGAAAGCAGGTGATTTATTGGATTTGGAAGCAAAAAAGCAATTCAATATACTCATCACGAATGCCGCTGGAGTGGAATTGACGCTCAATGGAGAATCAATTTCAGTGCCTGGAAAAAGCGGGCAGATGGTAACAATGCAACTGCCTTAAAAAATTCGGGAAAAAGTGGTGCATCATGGTAACTGATCAAACACGATTAATGGTAGACAGCATCAAACGGCTTCTCAGGCGTAATGCTTATCCTAATTTGAAAAACATCGTATCCAAAACTCATGCGGCGGACCTTTCGATTGTGTTCGGATCTTTAGCATCGCCTGAGCAATCCACTCTATTTAATATGATCGAAGAACCGGCGAACAAAGGATTGCTGTTAAAAGAACTCGAAGAAGATATTTTTTTGGGATTGGTGTCAAATATACCTCTCGAAGAAGTGGTGAACATTTTTAAAATTATGCCCAGTGATGACGTTGCAGAACTTGTTAATAAACTACCGGAAGACACGGCAAACACCATCTTGAAGAAAATGCGCATTGAGGATTCCCAGCAAGTTGCCGGATTGCTGAGTTTTGCCGATAAAACCGCCGGGCGTATCATGATCACGGATTATATCGCGCTTGCAGATTATACAACTGCGAAACAGGCTATTGAGTCTTTGCAAAAAGAACATTGCGATGTTGAAATGCCTTTTTATCTTTATGTCGTTGATGATTACGAAATACTGGTCGGTGTCATCTCTCTTCGTCAGCTTGTCGTTGTACCGCCGGATACGCCATTGAAAAAGTTCATGGTTACCGATGTTTTTTCCGTCAGCACTGACACGGACCAGGAAGAGGTGGCGAAAATCGTTGCCCGGTATGACATTTTGGCTGTTCCGGTGGTTGATTCCGGTAACCGTCTGGTAGGCATCATAACCGTAGACGATGTTATTGATATTTTTCGAAGTGAAGCAACGAAAGATATTTTGAAAATGGCGGGCGCCGGAGAAGAATATGTTGAAACCAAATCCGTTTTGAAAAGTACCCGCATTCGCCTGCCCTGGTTGTTTGCAAGCTGTGTCGGCGGCATTATTGCGGTCACGGTTATCGGCAGCTATGAGAGCGCTCTTAGTCAACTGGCTTTTTTAGCAGCATTTATTCCCGTGATTATGGGTATGGGGGGCAACATCGGTACACAATCTTCAACCATCGTAGTTCGAGGCCTTGCCACTGGACGTTTAAATTATAATGAAGTTTGGATAGTGGTATCAAAAGAGCTTTGCATCGGTTTGATCTTGGGCTTGATCTATGGTGCGTTTATCGCTACGGTTGCGCAATTTAGATATGATTCGTCAATGTTGGCCTTATCTGTTGGTTTGTCTCTGATTAGTTCTATGACCATAGCCGCATTGGTAGGCTCGCTTGTTCCAATGATAATGGCGCGTATAAATATCGATCCTGCTGTGGCGACCGGCCCTTTTGTTACGACAGCTATCGATATCGTGAGTGTTTTCTTTTATTTTTCCATTGCGACGTACTTGCTTGGGATATAACCAATGACTCAACAATTGCGTTCTTCGGCTATCGTGCTGCATCGTCGGCAGTACGGTGATTTTGATGTCATTGCCACTTTTTTGTCCCGTAATTATGGCAAGCTGACTCTAATTGCCAAATTCGGCAAAAAAAGTGTCAAACGATTTGGCGGTTTATTGGAGCCTTTCGCTAACCTTGAAATTATATACCGGTCCGGGTCCAGGGCTATGGCAGTGCTTGAAGAGGCCTCCTTGATACGGGCGCACCAAAGTCTGCGTACGGATATCGTAAAAACCGCCTATGCCAGTTATTGGCTTGAGCTCATTTTATTATGGGTGGAAGAAAAACAGGAGTGTCCGCAACTCTACGAATTGCTAGTTTTTTGCCTTGACAACTTGTCCGGACAACATTTGCCGGCCGCGGTGTTGAGTTTGCTTTTTCAAATCCGTTTTATAGGACAAGAAGGATTAAATCCGATATTGAAAAGCTGCGTGTGTTGCATGAAAAATATCGATTACGTTGAGCAATCCTATTTTTGTATTGATTTAAACAAGGGCGGGGTTATCTGTAATCAGTGTCCGCTGGATGATAGATCTGATCTGAAAATATCCAAAGGAACACTTAAACAGTTGCAATGGTTAACTCAGGGCCCTTTAATTAAAGCTAGGCGAGTGCGTTTTCTTGAGTCTGCTTTGCGGGAAGCAACCGGTTTTTTAGAAGCCTATGTTCCTTATCATATCGGTCGTAATCCCAAAAGCCTTCCTTTTTTAAAAAAAATACGGAAAAGCTAAGGATTTTCCAAGAACCTAATTGTTATGTTGCAATGTTTAGGCATTTTTTAAGATTTTTGGGAATGCGAATTAAAGGAAATAGTATAAGTTGAAGAAAAATTTGCATGGCATTTTAAAATATGAAACTGTCGAAGCCTCGGCGCCATGCCGTGTGGATATGGGCGGGACACTGGATTTAAGCACTTTTTACTTGCCATTGCACCATTTGTCTCCGTGCACTTTCAATGCGGCATTGGATCTGCGGACCTACGTTAGTTTGGAAGTTTATGATCCGGGTAAAATAAAAATCAGTTCACAAGGTTTTGAAGATCTTACAGTAATCGCCGATACAGCGTCCTATGATCATCCCCTGGGGTTAATGTTGGCGGTGGCTGCGCATTTTAACGCACAAGGCGTGCATATCAGGATTCGTTCTACCTCTCCGCCGCGTAGTGCTCTTGGGGGTTCCTCCGTAGCCGCGGTTGCTTTGATTTGGGCTTTTTCAAAAGTTTTGGCTAAAACCGGCCGGCCTATGCCTGAGCCTTCAACTGTGGCTGCAGTGGCTCATGGAATTGAGCAAAGTGTTGCCGGCATTGTCTGTGGAATGCAAGACCAGCTGGCGGCAGTCTATGGTGGTGTGAATGGCTGGTATTGGGCGGATTCGGAAAATCATTTGGACTACAGGCGCAAGAAGCTGGTTCCGAATGAAAAAGCCGATTTGTTTTCACAATCGATTTTAGTCGCTTATTGCGGAGAACCACATGAATCACAGGATATTAACGGTACATGGGTAAGAGGTTTTCTCAGGGGGCAGCACAGGGATGTTTGGCGGCAGATTGTTGATTGCAGTCATAATTTCATCCGCGCCATAGCTCAACTGGATTTTGAGCTGGCAATGTCCTATATGGACCGGGAACTGGATTTGCGCTTGCAGTTGACTCCAGCGGTTATTGATTCTATTGGAAATAAATTTGTTCAAGCCGCAAGGCAAAAAGGTTGCAGTGCCCGGTTTACGGGAGCCGGAGGCGGCGGATGTCTCTGGGCTTTAGGAACTCCTGATTGTATCCGGCAGCTAAAACCCTTATGGCAATCGATCGCGGAACAAAAAGAGCAGGCCAAAATTTTGGAAACTAACATTGATACTCAAGGCGTCTTGTGATTCGTTGGCTATAGTGATAACGTGCCCAATTGCACGATCCAAAGCAAGATAGAAAGATTGAGGAAAAGAATATGTATTTTCAGGATGTTATTTTAACGTTGCATAAATTTTGGGCGCGCAAGGGATGCGCTATGGTCCAGCCCTATGATCTGGAAGTAGGAGCTGGTACGTTTCATCCTGCAACCCTTCTAAAAGCTTTAGGTCCGGAACCGTGGAAGGTCGCCTATGTGCAGCCATCCCGCCGGCCCACAGACGGGCGGTATGGTGAAAACCCGAACCGTCTGCAACATTACTACCAATACCAGGTAATCTTAAAGCCTTCACCTCAGGACGTACAGCAACTTTACCTTTCAAGTCTTAAGGTTTTAGGTATTGATCCACTGGATCACGATATTCGTTTTGTGGAGGACGACTGGGAATCTCCAACCCTGGGTGCATCGGGGTTGGGCTGGGAAGTCTGGCTAGACGGAATGGAAATTACCCAGTTTACCTATTTTCAATTGGCCGGCAGTATCGAACTGTCACCTGTCTCCGTAGAACTTACTTATGGTTTGGAGCGCATCACTATGTACCTGCAGGGTGTGGATAGTGTCTATGACCTTAAGTGGAATGAAACGATCAGTTACGGCGATGTTCACCATCAGCAGGAAGTTGAGCAATCCACGTATAATTTTGAAAGTGCGGATGTATCCATGCTGCATGATTTGTTTGAAAAATACGAGTCCGAATCAAACCGCATCATTAAGGACGGTATGGTTTTGCCGGCTTACGAATACTGCCTGAAATGCTCACATACATTCAATCTGCTCGATGCCCGCGGCGCCATAAGCGTTACCGAAAGGACCGGATTTATCGGCAGAATCAGGAATATGGCGCGCGCTTGTGCTGAAGCATATTTAAAACAGCGTGAACAAATGGGATATCCATTATTGCAACGTTGAACATTGCCTGCATTTCGTTAGCAAAAATTCGGATTTGATTTAATCCGCGTTCCATAAAAATTGAGGACTAACTATGACTTCCTTATTGCTTGAAATAGGAACAGAAGAGATTCCTGCCGGATACATTCAACCGGCTTTAGATTCTTTGGCGCGTAACTTGGCCGCCAGCCTCGCTGATGGGCGAATCGGCCATGGCGCTTTAAAAACTTACGGGACACCAAGGCGATTGGCCGTTTTTGCCGAAAATGTAGCCGATCGGCAAGAGCCAATTACCCAAAAAGTCATGGGGCCGCCTGAAAAGGTTGCTTTTAATGACCAGGGCCAGCCCTCCATCGCCGCTGAGAAATTTGCTCAGAAAGTAGGCGTTTCTTTATCCGGATTGAGTGTGGCGCAAACCGATAAGGGGCGTTATTTATGTGCAACAGTAAAAGATAAAGGCCTGGACACCAAAGCCTTTTTAAAACAAGTGCTTCCTGAGATCATATTGGCAGTACCGTTTCCAAAGACTATGCGCTGGTCCGATATGAGTATTTCTTTTTGCAGACCGATTCAAACGATAGTAGCTTTGCTTGGAAAATCAATAATTTCTTTTTCTCTGGACAATCGCCTTAAAAGCGGCCGCAACACGTGGGGCCATTTATTTATGAATCATCAACGCATTAAAATTGATGATGCTGACGAGTATACCGAAAAAATGCAAAACGCACAGGTCATTGTGGATATCGATCAGCGAAAGCAAATGGTCCGGAAACAGATCGCGCAAGCTGCAAGCGCATTGAACGGTCAGATTTTGTCTGATGAATCTTTGGTGGACATTAATACAAACCTGGTTGAAATACCTTTTGCTTCGGGAGGCCGATTCGAAGATGACTTTTTGAAATTGCCACCGGAAATATTGATTACGGCAATGCGCGAGCACCAGAAGTATTTTGCAGTGGTCGATACGAATAAAAAATTGATGCCGTGTTTTGTCGCCGTTAACAATACCCTGGCTAAAGACATGGATCTGGTTGCCAAGGGGCATGAACGTGTGCTGCGCGCTAGGTTGTCTGATGCGCGTTTTTTCTACCAGGCCGATCGGCAGGAAAAAATGGATGGCTGGAAAGACAAACTCAAAGGCGTTCTTTTTCAAGCCAAGCTGGGCAGTATGTATGATAAAACTCAACGTGTTGAGACTATGGCTGCCTATCTTGCCGACATTGTGGCCCCGGATATCAAGTCTCATGTTGTGCGGGCCGCTCAATTGTGCAAAGCCGATCTCGTAAGCCAGGCGGTTGGCGAGTTTGCAAACCTGCAAGGCGTTATGGGGCGTGTTTATGCGCAAGTTGCCGGTGAGGCGTCTGAAGTTGCATCCGCCATTGAAGAACATTACAGGCCTGTTGCTTCCGGAAGTGCTTTGCCGGAAACCCAGGCAGGGGCGTTGTTGGCTATTGCCGATAAACTGGATACAATTTGCGGGTGTTTTTCAGTGGATTTGATTCCCACCGGCGCTTCCGATCCCTACGCTTTGAGAAGGCAAAGTATTGGTATTGTACAAATTATGTTGTCTCATAAGTTTTCCTTCTCATTAAAGGACGCAATACATAAAGCTGTAAGCGGTTTCAATCAAGCAGATACCAGGCAAACCGAAGATGCTGTATGTCATTTCATTAAACAGAGAATTGACAATATTCTGGCTGATGAAGGTTTTGCAAAAGATGTGATTTTTGCTGTTACAAGCGTTTCCGTGGATAATATACCTTATGTATGGCAACGGGTAGACGCACTGCATCAGATGAAGGGACAACCGGACTTTGAACCGTTGGCGGTTGCTTTTAAACGTGTCGTCAATATATTGAAAAAGGAGGGTATTGATGGGGATACTGCCTTGGCGCCCGACACTTCTCTTTTTCAAGATCCTTCTGAAGAGTCTTTGTATGAATCCGTGCGGGCTGTGCAACAGCAGGTAAAACAATGCCTGATGTCCGGACGGTTTGGCGATTCTCTTAAGGCCATTTCCACTTTAAGAAGTCCTGTGGATGGTTTTTTTGATAATGTAATGGTAATGGTGGAGGATTCTTCAATTCGAGATAATCGTCTTGCATTGTTGAATACAATTTCATCTCTTTTTAACGAGATTGCTGATTTTTCCAAAATTGAAACATAAGGCGATTGGCGGAAAAGAATATACCAGATTGAGCTTCGATTTTTTTTCGTATTCAAGGCGTGCCAAAGTTTGCATACTTAACGTATTCGGGCTTTGGCATAACGCAGAAGACGGGAAAAAAGACATACAAGATGGTAT
>JAAERL010000814.1 GCA_024230435.1 Desulfobacteraceae bacterium | reverse complement strand
TTTCCAACCGAAATTGTACTTATATTTGCATAAATGCCTCGTTTTTCCAACATTTTACCTCATTTTACAAACCGGAAACCAGCATCACGAGTCAAAAAATGACGTAGGTACCTACGTAATTAAGACGTACGACTTGATCCATCCTTTTCGTTTGGCAAAAATGGCGGGACAACGGATTCGCGCGAGGTTAAACAGGCCCTTCATATCTATCAGAGCTATGCTAATATTAAAAAATTGAAAAATCGAAAATAAATGCCAAACAGCAACCCCTGCTAAGCACCATGCCAAAAAACACAACCACAAACTGGTATCAATTCAACCAGTTCAGCTGTTGGCACAGCTCATTCTGGCCCTTCTAGCTTGTTCTACTTTCTTCTTCCTATCTTTTGATTTGCTGGTCTTTCCATGGCTTCTGGCATTGCAGCATGGCGGGTGACTGTGGCAGTGAACACAGTGATCCTGTAACTGTAGGGCTGTTTGTGTTGGAGATTGGATTTGCAGTGGT
>JAAERL010000813.1 GCA_024230435.1 Desulfobacteraceae bacterium | reverse complement strand
GCCAATTATGGGCGCCAAAACTCCCGCTGGAGGCGGTGAAAACAGGCTGGAGGTGAAAACCGAGGGCAACGCCAACGCTGGCCATAATCGCCGCAGCGGCAACTACAACAAAAAAATCATTAAGAAGGAAAAGTTCCTAGGGGCTGATCCCGACCTACAGGGAATCGTCTTCAAATCGGCATCAACACGCTCCCATCAAGTGACGAACTTCAATACAGTCGACACTCGAATCAAATCGATCATTGGGCAGCAATGTGATCAGTACGTGCTGGAGTTGCTAAAAAAATGGCAGTCACCCTACCTGATGAACCCGACATCGAAACGATAGAAGAATCAGATGCGGCGAAAAAAAAGATGCTGGAACGAAAAGCGGAAATGAAATTCAAAAGCAAGTTCGATTGCTGGCTTACCTGCACTGAGAAAATTGAGAAGGAGATGAAACAGACATATTCAAAATACTACGGGCAGTGCGGCAAAGAAATGAAGGCAACAATAGCAGAGGATCCAAAATTCGAGGATGTACACAACAAAAAGAATGTGATCACCCTACGAAAGATCCTTCAAAGCGTCAACCTCAGCTACCGCAGTAGTGAAGAACCCATCAAAACAATGTGGCAGGCCAAGACGGATTTCATCAAACTCCGACAGGGCAAACATCAAATCGTTCAAGAAT
>JAAERL010000812.1 GCA_024230435.1 Desulfobacteraceae bacterium | reverse complement strand
TGAGGCTGTTCTGGCTGTTGTGAATAATAGGATTGCGATTGCTGTTGTTGCGGCGGCTGCTGTTGATGATGAGGATATCCTCCCATCATTCCAGGATTAGTATCTTCGGAGGAAGCAGGCGGAGGTGGTGGAGGAGCCATTCCCGGTGGAGGGGGGCGATAGCGAGCATTGGTGTTGGTTGGTCCCATAGTTTTGTAGTGCTGTTCTTTCGAGAAGACTGAAGATATTGTACACACAAGATGTGTGTTTTTTGGATTTTGAAAAATGTTCTTTGTTTCAGATTTCCAAAGAGTATTTTTCTTTATTGTCGTTGCAAACGACACCAAAAGAACCCTGCTCTAAATATCCGTGATGAGATTGCCCTGCCTTTGTTTGGTAGTATTGTATTCGATGCTCTGCAATCTTGCTTTGATTGCCTCAACTAAAAAAAGACTGAACTCCTTCATTCACTGCCGCCTGCGAGCAACAACGGCAACTACGCGTAACGGCAACACGCGTTTTTTTTGGTTTGTTGTGATTTGTGAATGAAAGCAAGATGCGAATGCATGCTCCAGATACGTGTCTCAAAAGTACCATACCAAACAAAGCCAGGCCAGGGGAGCGGGAAGGTTGTGCTAAAAAAGCGGGAAGTTATAAGCGAATTAGATCTGGACAGACGTAAAATTTGGTGTTTCGAGCACATTTTTTGACCATGGCGGCCGCAGAGCCTACTAGCTTTGGCCAAAATCTCAAATCTGCTACAAGTGCTTTTATGGCGAAACAAGTGATAGAG
>JAAERL010000811.1 GCA_024230435.1 Desulfobacteraceae bacterium | reverse complement strand
GGACAAGGCTCCGTAGTCATTCCCAAATAAAATACCGTAGGTGCAAATGCATATAAAAGAGCAATTCGAGTCTTGGCAAATATGTAATTGGCATCAAATAGTCGGAGTGCCATTTTGGGTACATCGGTGAAGCTGAAGCCTACCCCGGATTTCCTGTTGCGTCTTCTTGGTACTGGCATGTTTTTAATGTGTTTTTGTTGTTGTGTAAGTATTTATATGTGCGGTTGCTGTGTGATGTGTTGTGTATTTCTTTCGAAGCTGTTTTGATGAAAAAGTCAAAGATTTGGTTGAGAATGTACGGTTGATACAGCGGCGGCCAGTAAAATTATTCAACGCTACTAAGATATCGATTTGAAGCTCACCTATTCTCTTTAATGCATATATTTGATGAACGGTAAAGCTTCTCTCTAGAGAGGCAGAATGGAATGCAATTGACAATACTTTTTGTAGCATGCAGATAATGAACCAAATAAATCCAAAAACCAAAAACCAGCAAATTTTTCGATGAACGAATGAAATCGAAAGAGCGGCGCGGAGAGAGGAGCTCCTTTATGTTGACCTCTTTCTCTTGTGCGACGGACAGGTTTCCAGTTGGGGTGCTCCCTTCCCATTTTCTTGTAATTCAAAATTTGAATTTATTTGGGCGACTTTGATGCAACTTT
>JAAERL010000810.1 GCA_024230435.1 Desulfobacteraceae bacterium | reverse complement strand
TTCCGTTTGGAATCACGCGTCCGATTGGAACCGCTAGTGATTCATCCCCCTCTTCACTATTGGCATAGCGGGGTCAACTCTTGTTTCGCCGTCGGCGCAAACAGCTGGTCTTTCTCCTCCTTTTGTTTTCGATTCATCTCATTTCCGCAGCATTGGTTCTTATGAACAGGAGTTCAAAAGAAGTTTCGGATTTTTAACTCCAATTCCTTGATTATCTAGTGGTTTTCCTTATTTCTCTGAGCCACCAGGCTGAATTGCCTAGCATTTAGCCTTCGTTTGCTTTGGTTTGTTCATCCATTAGTTCGGCGCTAATCCTCAGCGATTATGCTGAGCTTTCGCCTTCTGGTTATTCTTCATATTTATTCCGCCCATTTTCTCGCATTCTTGACTCTTTTTCGACTTTTTCTGCCTTATCTGGCTCCAAAGGTTGCCCAATTTGCACTGTGACTAAATTCAAAGCACGTGAGCAGTGTGAGACAGGTACAATTTTTAATTAATTGTGCC
>JAAERL010000809.1 GCA_024230435.1 Desulfobacteraceae bacterium | reverse complement strand
TTTACGTATTCGGGCTTTAGCATAACGCACAAGACGGGAAAAAAGACATACGAGATGGTATATTCTTTAACTGTAAATCTCCTTAAACAATATCGTTGAACAAGACCACAGGTTTATCAAGCGGCTTGTGAGACCTGAGCTTGGCTTCAAGTCATTCCAATAAAAAGCCGATGTATTGCCGCGGCAATACATCGGCTTTTTTAAATATCGATAAATCAGACTATTTTTTTTCCTTTGGATGGCATTCGGTGCATTTTTGGGGTGCTGCCTTGGAATTGTTCTTTTTGTTCCATTTTTTATGGCAACCAACACAGTTATCATGCACAGCATTAGCATGATACTCCCTTTTTTCAGTTTTACTTAATCCTTTGGCTTTTTTCCCTTTAATTTCACCCGGTTTTTTATGACATTCGAAACAACTTTGAACAGCGTCACCTTCTTTCAGGTTGGTAAGGGGTTTGCCTTTGTCATCATGGTGGCACTCACCGCAACCGATTTTATAATCAGTGGTATGCTTTTGATGACTTAATGTGGCAATGGCTTTTTTATGTTTGTACGGCGCCTCCATTTTGATGTCAGCCGGCGCTTTAGCTTTGGTTTCAGCGTAGAGTCCGACTGAAAAAAATAAACATATGGTCAGCGTAACAAGGCTCAAAATTCCTATCGCGAGTAACTTCATTGACGGCTTTTCTCCTTTCGATGAATATAGACCAATGATTCACATCTTATAAATCATCCTTATCAAGTTGCTTTTTTAGTGTCAATAAAGGCGGGTAAGGATTTCAAACTTTTAAGACTCTAAACCGACTATAGCGTTATAATATACCATCTTAGCGCTGGTGTTCAAATTTTTTTGTTAAGTACCTGAATTTATTAGATCTGAACTTTACCTATTAAGATTTGTGTTATAATAATATCTATGAGTTACATGACATTTTTACACATAGTGACGCAAGAACTTGAACATCGGGTAATAGCTGCCATGTTACACTTAGATTTTTTTTCGCATTCAAAGCGCACCAAAGTTTGCATACTTAACGTATTCGAAGCTTTGGCATAACGCGCAAGACGGGAAAAAAGACATGCAAGATGGTATATTATTTAACAAAAATCGCCTAAGCTTCCTGCATTTTGTGCGGCCCTTATTCCGCTTCATGGCTAAGATCCGAATCCTGTTCTTCATCCTCAAGCGATTGTTTCTTGCGCCCGAAAATTTTTGCGCCCAGTATGCTGATTTCGTAAAGGAGCATCAAAGGAAATGCCATCATAATTTGGGTGATCACATCCGGGGGGGTTAAAATTGCGGAGCCCGCAAAAAAAATCAAAATGGCATATTTTCTGTATTTTTTCAAAAATTCAGCGCTCACCACACCTAAACGGGCCAGGAAGGTAAGCACCAGGGGCAGCTCGAAAACAATGCCGAAAGCGATTAGCAACTTGGAGGAAAAACCCAAGTACTCTTTCATCGAAGGCATAGGCCGGATGCTGTCGGTGGCGAAACTGAGAAAAAATTCAAATCCCAGTGGAAAAACAATAAAATAGCCGAATAGAGCCCCTCCCGCAAAAAATATGGTTGATAAAGAGACAATAGGTAAAAGCAACCTTTTTTCACGATCATAGAGTCCTGGAGCAACAAACATCCAGAATTGATACAAAATGACCGGTGACGCCAGCATCAAGCCGCTTAAAAAGGCTGTTTTTAAAAAGGTGAAAAAGGCCTCCGGAAGATGGGTGTAAATAAGCGTGTCCCCCGTTTTCATAACCTTTTTCAGGGGGGCCACAAGAATGTCAAAAACCTGCTTCCTGAAGGAATAGCAAAGAACAAATCCCACGGCAACAGCAATAAAACAATGTATCAGCCGTGTGCGTAATTCCTCCAGGTGAGCGGTGAACGGAAGTTTATCGTCTTCGCTCATAAATTCTTTTTGTCCTGGGAGTCTGATTTGCCATACTCTGGGCCGTTGTCCTGGGATAACGTTGAATTATCGGCCAAAGGATCTTTTTCCGAATTTACAGAGACTTTGTCCTGAGTTGATGGCTTATCGTTTAAATGGTTACCGCCTAATTTGGTCTCTGCTGCACGGGTGCTGTTGACAGCATTAGCAGGTGATTTGATATCATTATCAATTTTTTTAATATCGTTGCGAATATCATCTAATCCGCTTTCACGTTGAATGCTATCTTTTAGATCATCGGTGGCGCGTCTGAATTCTCCCAAGGCCCTGCCTAATGATTTTGCCAGGTCAGGTAGTTTCTTGGGTCCAATGACAATCAGCGCCAGGGCTAGAATCAGAAATATTTCAGGCATGCCCATGCCAAACATAAGAAACTCCTTAGCTTGTGTATCATCAAATACTCGCTGTGCAGGCTCCGGCATTTATGCCGTAGAGCAAACACCGCCCCTTTTTTCCTGTTGATAGTTGTAGCCATTGGCATGATGCAATAATCGGCAATACTTGCTGCATTGAAGTTACCTTCAATTTCTCCGCTTTCGCGGGTCCAAGCCCGCCACGGTAGTATTAGCGGCGAGTTTAGCGCAAGCAGCCGCCAGCTTAACCCATTTAACTGCCTGCCGCAGAGCCTGAGCCGGAACAGCAACCCAAGGTGCTTGTTTGCGCTGTAACGCAGCCCAGTCACGATTAATGACTTTGATTATCGAAAATAACCAAAAGTTTACCTAGTACGGTTTTTCCTTGTTTCTGTCAAGTTTTACCAGGAAAACGCAAAAGGCCGAAAAATAGAAAAATTTTATCATTTCAAGCTATTAACTCCTGGCCGAAGCACCATAAAATAGAGACTTCCGGGATTTTTCAAGTTACCCGCCGACACTTCAGCCCGTAAACCATGACCCCAGAACAAATCGGCACGGCCGGGACCCTTGATCGCCTTACCGGCATCCTGCGCTAGAACAAAGCCGCCATGGTTTATCCACTTCGTGATTTTTCCGTTTTGGTCCACATCAGGGACCTGGGTTTTAAAAAAAGCCAGTGCGCCCGAAGGAAATATGCTGTGATCAATGGCTATGGAACGCAAAGGGGTCAATGGTTGACCTATGGAGCCAATAGAACCTGTTGCATTTTCTTTGAAAAATATGTAGCGGGGATTGTGATTTATGATGGTGTCCAGTTCTTCCGGGTTTTGCTGTAAATAGGTTCGAATGGCCTGCATGGACATGGCAGCGGGTGTAATTTTGCCCTGGTTGATAAGCAACCTTCCAATGCTGCGGTAAGGGCGTCCATTGGAGCCGCCGAAGCAAAGTCCCATTATGCTGCCGTCTTGCAATACAATTTTGCCTGAACCCTGGAGTTGCAGGTTGAACAGATCAATTTGATCCTTGAGCCAGACAACAGGGGGGGCGATCTTGTTGAAATTCTGGTTTTTACGTATTTGCGCACTGTCAGGATAAGGCTTAAGGGTATTGTCATTATAACTGCCGATAATATAACCTTTAAAGCTAGGATCAAACTGTGAAAGATTGATCTCAAGCAAATCCGAAGGCCTGGAATGCACAGGTACTGGATACTCCGGTGTGCGGCGGCGGCTGCCTTCCAAAAAAGGTTCGTAATAGCCTGTGAACAATACATCACCAACGCCGTTTTGACCTGATGCCTGATAGATCCAGTAGTGCTGGCGCAACACACGGTTTAGCGTGCCAAAGGAAGGGTTTTTGGCCATGAGCGCTGAGAAGCTTTCCAGGGAGCGAATCATATGGGCGGCGCTGTAGCTGTCATTTTCGCCAAAATGAAACATTTTATCAGGAGGCAGCCGGCGCAGATACTGTAAACTGTACTCAATACTTTGTGCAAGGCCCCTGGATTGGCCGGGGTCTTCAAACAATGGAATATCATTTCCATCCAGACGAACCAAAGCCGACCGAGACATTTGCATTTGCATTGGTATCGATTTTAATTTGGGTTTATGGGCGGGACCGCATGCGCTTATGCACATGGTAACGATAAAAAGGATGCGCCATGGACGATTCATAGTTCTTAATCCCCGCTTTAATTAAAAAACAAGCTGATGTGTATTCAATCTTTTTTCCAGTTTCCGCTTTTTCCTCCGCGCTTTTCCAGCAGGCATACATCCGTTATCCGCATCTGGCGGTCATAGGACTTGCACATATCATAAATGGTAAGGGCTGCAACCGTTGCGGCTGTGAGGGCTTCCATCTCAACGCCGGTATGAGCCACAACACGGGCCTGGGCTTCGATGCGGATGGTGTGTGAGCAAGCTTCGAGGAAAAAATCCACTTTGGCATGGGTAAGGTTCAGAGGATGGCACATGGGAATCAAAGCGCAGGTTTGTTTGGAGGCCATCACGCCTGCAATCCGGGCGGTTTCTAAAACATTGCCTTTTTTCACCGGACCGGATTGGATTAATTCGAAAGTTTCGGGTTGCATATGGATAATTGCCTGGGCCAAGGCGATACGGTCGCTAGGTATTTTTGCCGTAACGTCCACCATACGTACCCGGCCCTTTTCATCCAGATGGCTAAAATCCTTCATCATTACTCCGTAAAAAATTCCGTTTTGCGGGTTACCGTGGATTTGATCGCATTTAAAGTGTTACTCAAGATGGCTATGACGTGTTCACGGATATCACCGGCCACAACAAGATACATGACATCATCGCCAACCTCAAGATCTTGGTCAGCGATAATTTTAACCTGAATGTCCATTATACCCGGCTTTTTTTTATGTTCCCCGATGACTTGATTCAATTTATCATGATCGACTGCCACACGCAGCCCTTTTACCTTTCGGCCATCTCGGGATGTTGCGCGAACAACTCCGTTGTGGCACAAGATCATGCCCACACTCGCGTAATCGGGATGCTTTTTAATTTTATCCAACAATTCATTCATACCCATTTTGAAATCACTCCTTGATCAGCTATAGATAATGGTATCAGATGATAATTCAGTTTCCAGCAGTTTTAGTATTTTTTCAGTGTGTTCCGGATTCTTTAAACTTAGATAGGATGTAAGATCAGTATCTTTTTGACGCAATTTTTTTTCGCTAATGGTTTTCATGCTCACTTTTTTCATAAGCGGGGCCATTTCACAATTGCCTTTCGCCAGTTGAATTTCAATTCGTTTGATATACGTTTTTGAATAAACCGCAGGAAAAGGAGCCGGCGTTTTACCCGGTGTTCCTGCAATCAAATCCCATTGGGCGCTTGCAACCTCAATCAGGGTTTTAACGACACGGGATCGAACCAATGGCAAGTGACTCGACAGAACAACACCGTGGGTTGAACCGGCGTTAAAGAGTCCGGCATGCAGCGCAGTCAACGTATTATACGGCTCATAATGGTTGCGCACAATCATAGCGTCATGGTCAATCAACCGCACCGGATCGGGAGTCACCAGAATCAGTTCCCGCGTCAGGGGGCGTAACACGTTGCACAGCCGCCGCAACGCTTTGGCGGCTTTCGGTTCGCTATTACCGGGTCCGTTAGTCAGGATAATACCGCTGCATTTAAAAACGGTCATTTGAGGACCACCTTTTGTGTTAAATGATGCGGCGTACGGTATGACACCCGGCGGGACCAGGGCAACGTTGTTCGTGTAAGACTCAGGTTCATTGTTTTTTAAATTAATCCGATTCCAGGTTCTCGTATACAGGTTAACTCAAGTTAAGGCCGCGGAGGTTGAAAACGAATCAAAATCCGGCGCAATATCGGACGCTTTGCATTTTGCATTTCACATTTTGCACGCCCTAAGCTGTAATAATACCTTGTCCCGGAGGGGATGTAAATGGGAGAGTATCCCTAATGGAAACGGATAAATACTTGCCATTATAGCGTTGCCTGGTATAAAAAATAAAAATATTTGGCTGAAATTTAAGATTTAACCTTCAAACCAAGGAAAAAAAAGATGGGTGAACAGCAAAAGCTTCTGGATGCTGTGGCGATTGAACGAATATTAAAACGGATGGCTTTCGAGATGTTAGAAACGCATAAGGCAACCGGAAATCTCGCATTGGTCGGCATACATACACGTGGCGTTTACCTGGCGCGGCGCCTGCAAAAACATATTGACGCCTTTGAAGGCTTCAAACCGCTTATCGGTGAAATTGATATCACATTATATCGTGACGATTGGACCCAGTTAAGCTCGCAGCCGGTTGTGAAAACAACACATATTCCTTTTCCGATTGAAGGTAAAAATATCGTTTTGGTCGATGATGTATTGTTTACCGGCCGCACCATTCGATCCGCTCTGGATGCGGTTATGGATTTCGGCCGTCCGGCGCGTATTGAACTGGCTGTTCTGGTGGACCGCGGACACCGCGAGTTGCCCATTCAAAGTGATTATACCGGATTTTGCGCGCATACAAAGCACCGGCAAATGATCAATGTATTATTAACCGAAGTGGATAAGGTTGACCACGACAAGGTCATTTTAGAGTAGGCAGCCGCATGGGACATACCCAACATCGATCCAAAGCGCCCAAAGCCGTGCAGGTGGCGGTATTGAGCATATCGTCTACCCGGACATTGAAAAATGATCAAAGCGGTCATTGGATTACCGGCGCCGCCAAAGATCAGGGCCACCAGGTTATCGATCACCAAGTGGTCAAAGATGACAAGGCGGCCATTCGAGCTGCCTTAATCCATGTATTGGCCGATCATAGCCCGGAAGCAGTCATTGTCACCGGCGGCACTGGTATCAGTCCAAAGGATGTTACCATAGAAGCCCTTCGGCCGTTGATGAGCAAGGAGTTAACCGCTTTTGGCCCCATTTTCTCCCAATTGAGTTATGCACAAATCAGCTCTGCAGCCCTGATGTCACGGGCAACAGCAGGAATTATCGGCAACTGCCTTGTGTTTTGTCTGCCCGGAAGCCTCAAAGCCTGCCGGTTGGCATGCCAGCGCCTGATTTTTCCAGAACTGGGACATTTGCGGCATCACATGATGGAAAAATAGCGGCGCAATTAATTTGGAGCCTTTCCCAAAGGGCATTTTTACGTAAAACATTTCCAAAACATTCCAATGATCGTTACTCGTCTGCTTTTTCAATTTTAAAGCGTCCAATTTTAATGAACTTAATCTGTTCTTGATCGTTTTGTTTTGGCATTATTTTTTTGATCTGGCTTTCTTTTTTATCATTCCGGGTAAGCATTTGAGCATAATCAAGAGCTGTTCTTGGGCTATGGCTATGGCTCGAATCAGCACTTGTTAATTTGAGCATTTGACAATTTTTTGATGGAATAATGTTATCACTTAGCTGGTTGCCATAAGTGGATATATGCGCTGATTTAACGGTATTCATAAATTTATCTTACCTGTCTTGTCCCAACCCGGGATAATAGCGTTATTAAGTTTTTGGTAAAGATCCGATTCCGGGAGTATTGAACAATGGTCCACGGATAAAACCGGCGCGGCCCCCATAAGAGCGTTGGTTAACAGAACCAGTTGGGCTGAGCGCAATTCTTCCGGCTTAACGGTGCGCTGGCTGATATGAAATCCCCAGCGCAACAGTTGACGCCGGACCACAGTACACATAACCCCGGTTAAAGCGGCAGGCGAATCGGGTAAAATAACATCCCGGCCGTTTATTAACAGTATGTTTGCGGTATTGGTTTCTGAAACAGTACCGTCCGGGTTAAGGATTAAGGCTTCATCGAAACCGGCGTTTTTGGCCCACTGGGATGCATGCAAATAATATAGGTAATTTAAGGTTTTGTGGGCGGCTAACGGGCTCTGGCGCGGGTGGGGATAGATCCCGAGGCTGAGTCCCTTATTTTTCGTTTCCTTTAAAGTATTTAAGCGATGAGAATAAGCACGGGCGGAAACCAGCAGATTGTTATCCCACGGCGCACTGGTGCTGCTGCCCCGGGTTGCCAGGACTTTGACACTGGCGCAGCCTGTTTCAAGGCCGTTAGCTTCAAGTACTTGAGCAATGATGTGATCCCATGTCAGCTCCGGCGGCTCATTGGGCATCAAGGCCCGCCAGGTGGAGTGGAAACGGGCCATGTGGTCTTCAAATAAAGGCGCTTTGCCGTTATCTGCCCGGATCGTTTCAAAAAAGCCATTACCGTAAAGCAATCCCTGATCGGTTACAGGAACAGCGGCTTTGGCGGCTTGAACCAGGCGGCCGTTGAGCCAAACCGTTTCGGCCGGGCCGGCATCCTTACCACAGGCAGTAAAAGCGTTCATTAATGTGCTGCCTTTGTGAAGGGTTTCTTCGTATTCAAGGGTTGGATCGGAATCATAAACAATCGCCCCGCCCACGGAATAGCGCAGTGTATTACCAGCGATGGTGGCCGTGCGGATAGCAATGGAAAGATCCAACGTTTCATGGAAGCTAATGTAGCCTATACTGCCGCAGTAAACATGGCGGCGGCAGGGCTCGAGTTCGTCTATGATTTCCATTGCGCGTATTTTCGGGCAGCCGGTAATGGAGCCGCCGGGAAAGGCCGCTTTTAACAGGTCAACGCAATCTTTGTCATTATCGAGTTCGCCTTTTATAATGGAAACCAGATGGTAAACATTTTCATACGCTTCAAGCCGTTTGTGCTCGGCTACCTCTACTGACCCGGCCTTACAAACTTTGCCGATATCATTGCGAAGCAAATCCACGATCATTGAAAGCTCTGCATCATCCTTGGCGCTTGTGGTAAGCTCGGCTCGCATGGCGGCGTCTTTTTCAGGCTCTTTACTCCGGGGACGGGTGCCTTTGATTGGGCGGGTTTCAATTTGACTGCCCCGGCGGAGTAAAAACCGCTCCGGCGAGGTGGAAATGATCTGGTGATCTTTAGCCTGTACAAAAGCAAAAAAAGGCGCTGGATTGCACTTATATAAATACTTAAAAAATTCGAACCCATCGCCTTGAAAATCTGTCCGGTAGCGCTGGGAAAAATTGACCTGGTAAACATCGCCCGCGCCAATATAGTCAATAATGCGCCGAATCGAATTCTCATATGCGATTTGAGTAAAATCGGACTTCAACCGGTCCGATGAACGGACATAGAGCGATGATTGCGGGCCTTTCCGGGATAACAGCTCACGAAAGCGTGACAACGATTTTTCCACCCAGCCCGGACGGTCGCTGCGAACAGGCGCAATTATCCGGTTGGTTCCCTGGTGTTTGTCATGAATGATTATCACCGACGGGGCGTATAAAAGCATAACCGGCAGCTGCAAATCATCAACGCTGGTGCGCGGCAGGTCTTCAAGGCAATCTTTGAGATCGTAGGCCAAATAACCCATAAAACCGGCTGCCAGGGGAATTTCCGGGTCTTGTTCTTTAAGGTGAAGCCTTTGCAGGACCATCCGTAATCCGTCCAGCGGATTGACGGATAAATCGTGGGTTATGTCATCAATTTTTAATTGCAGCCCCTGCCGGGTTCCCTTGAGAGTAAGCCAGGGTAAAACACCTAATATGTGGTAGCGTGCACAATCCAAATCGCCGCCACTCATTAAGGACACTGTTCCCGGAAGATGGGAAAACCGGGCGCTTACCGATAACATATCGGGCAGATCAGGAGCCGTCTCTATATGAATTCGGCTCAGGTCAGGAAGCAGTTTGTCTATCTTGTTTTTGGTTTTACCACTCATGAGAATATTCCAATGGACCGAGTTTGAGAAAGTTTTCCACCAATTGAAAACCATGTTCCGTCAAAAAGCTTTCAGGATGGAATTGAACGCCGTGCAGCGGGTATCGGCGATGGGAAAGCCCCATAATGATATGGTCGGCAGTAGTGGCTGTAATGGTCAATTCAGGCTCCGGCGAGCAATTGTCCGGCTCAACGGCCAGGGAATGATAACGCGCCACCCGGAAAGGCGAGGGCAGGTTCTTGAACAAATCACTGCCGCTGTGAACTATGTCGCTTGTTTTTCCGTGCAAGGGCTCAGGGGATCGAATGGTGCAGCCGCCGAAGACTTCATTCAGGCATTGCATGCCCAGGCAAACACCCAAAATAGGAGTGTCTTGATATCTGTCCCGGATCAGCATCTTGGAGATGCCTGCATTTTCCGGGTCTTTGGGGCCGGGGCTGATGACAATATAATCGGGGGCAATGGCGTTCACATCATCAAGACTGACTTTATCGCTGCGAAAAACTTTTACTTCCAAAGGGTACTGGCGAAACATCTGCACCAGGTTAAAAGTAAAAGAGTCATAATTATCGATCATCAACAACGTGCACATAAGGTCTCTCCCAATAAAAAAACCACCCCGGCATGAGCCTGGGTGGTCATCGGACCTATTACATAACTCATTTAACGGGCATTACGCAGAAAGTAAGTCTGAAATTGCGTGATAACCCGAATTCTGTTTTTTTTCGTCAAAAATCCCCTTGGCGGTTTTGCCGGGGTCCATCCGGTGATACAAATACCGGAATTGAGAACTGGCGTCAAGTGTGCCGATATCATATCGATATCATATACAGGCTCTTGCAAATATGGTAAATGAACCAAAAAATTAAGTCTGAACAATCGCCTATCCGGAAATTAGCGATTTCGGATGCAGACTACAGGCGCACAATATTTATAGGAGCAATAAATTTTTGGCAGAAACAGATCACCGGATAATTGTATTTGGCCGCTATCCAGTTTCAGGCGCCACGAAAACCCGCTTGATCCCCGCTTTGGGTCCTTTGAGAGCCGCGCAGTTGCAGCGCTGCCTAACGGAGCAGGTTTTAGAATCGCTTTCAAAGACCCGTTTTGGGCCGATTACTTTTTGCTTTCAGGGTGGCAGCGTAAAAAAAATCAGGCGCTGGCTGGGAAAACAACTTGATCTGCAACCCCAGGTAAAGGCGGATTTAGGCCGCCGCATGTATTCGGCAATGGATCATGTTTTTGAGCAGGGCGCCCGCAAAGTGGTTCTTGTGGGAACGGATATTGCCGGTATGCAGCCCTGGCATGTTGAAAAAGCATTTGAAGCCCTGAACACGCATGATGTGGTCTTAGGGCCCGCCGCCGATGGCGGATACTGGCTTGTGGGTTCTAACCGCCCGGTGGATATATTCCGCAATATAAACTGGGGCACTGACCAGGTGCTGGCGCAAACCCTGGAAAGCGCCCGGCGCCTGGGGTTAAAAGTGGCCCGGACGGCTGTTTTGAATGATATTGATACCCCTGAAGATCTTACTTTACGGCTGCCTGCGCATCAGTGGTCAAATCCCTATCTTAGTGTTGTCATTCCTGCGTTAAATGAATCCGAGCACATCAGTTCAACCATAAACCGGGTTTTGGATAATGGGGTAGAGGTGATCGTGGTCGATGGGGGCAGCAGCGATGATACGGTGGCCAAGGCGCACCGGACAGGAGCGAGGGTGTTTGAAACCGCGCCGGGCAGGGCGGTACAGCAAAATTTTGGCGCAGCTCAAGCCAAAGGCGCAGCCATTCTTTTTTTACATGCCGATACCCGGTTGCCTGAAAATTATGGCCGCCAAGTGTTCGATCTTCTGCTCGATCCGAAAACAGTAATGGGCGCTTTCAGATTTAAAACGGATTACAATAACAGATTTATGCGTTTTATCGAATTGGCGGTAGATATCCGGTCGCGTGTTTTTAAGTTGCCATATGGTGATCAGGCGTTTTTTATGCGCAAATCCACTTTCGACAGAGCCGGGGGATTTCCTGATGCGCCCATCGCAGAGGACCTGTTTTTTGTGCGCCGGCTTGCGCGTATGGGAAAAGTTGTGATTTGCCCTGATTATATTGTAACCTCAGGGCGCCGGTGGCGCTCTGTTGGAATTTTCCGGGTAACTTTGATCAACTATTTTATCGCGGCAGGTTGCTTGCTTGGAGTAAACCCTGAACGGCTAGCGTATTTGTATAAAACCGGGTTCAGAAAAAATAGGCGGCAATTTTAAACGGCTTAAAACGACTTAAAAGAATGGACGTAAATTTATAATGCACAAAAGTAATTGGCTGACAGCGGTTGCTGGTAATGAAAAAGGAGATATTTTCGATCTTCCCGGTTTTGCTGCTGTAGGCGGCAACGGACCGCTTGAACTGCCCCTGACCGTTTCGGAAACCTGCAGCTTGCCCCATGGCGGCGAATTGATGTATCTGCCCGGCCGGGCGCCCCTTGTCTACGATCTTGACTTGAAACAGGTTGTGGTTTTGGAAGAAAATCCTTATGAGCCCGGCGAACGTCTTTTCCCGGTGGCGGCGTTTAATTCTCCGGGATATGTGATTACCCATACCTGTGCATGGCAAGAGTTAGCCGATGCTGATCATCTGCCGCTGTTTTCTTATTCGGCCGTTGGCTGGAATGGCGATCAATTCAGGGTTCCACTGGTGCAGGTGGACAATGAACCGCGTCAGGATCTGCGGCAAATGCCGGTTGAAAAGGTTCTTGCCGGGGTCAAGCAAATGCAAAAAAAAATGCCCGGCAACCGATTGCGCAAGCACCTGGAAGGATGCGCCTTAAAATATGGCTGCCCGGCTGGAAAGAATTTTTTTCTCGGCCGTTACGAAGCGCCGTTACCTTCATCGGCCGCCTGCAACGCCAGCTGTTTGGGCTGTCTTTCTCTTCAATCCGAGGGCTGCATATCACAAAGCCAGGATAGAATCAGCTTCACACCCACCGCCGATGAAATCGCCCAGGTGGCGCTGGCCCACATCGAGCGGGTCAAAAAAGCCGTTGTCAGTTTCGGGCAGGGCTGCGAGGGAGATCCTTTAATGGTAAGCGATCTGCTGGTAAGCGCCATCGGCAAGATACGCAAAGCAACCTCCAAAGGCACAATCAACCTGAACACCAATGGAAGCTTGCCCGAAAAAATAGAGCAATTGATCAACGCGGGGCTCGACAGTATGCGTGTGAGCATGAACAGCATCCGCAAGGCGTGTTATACCGCCTATTTTAGGCCCAAAGGATATTGTTTTGAAGACGCCGTTAAAAGCATAGATCTGGCCCGGAGCCGAAATGTTCATGTCTCCATCAATTATTTAAACTGTCCGGGTTTTACCGATTCTCCGGCAGAGCGTGACGCCTTGCTCGATTTTATCAAGGACCATCCTTTTCACATGATACAATGGCGCAACCTGAACTTTGATCCCGTGCGTTACCTCAAAATCATGAATGAGGCCGGCGATCCTGGCGGAAATCCAGTGGGAATGCGGGTTTTATTGGATCAAGTGCGGCAAATGTTTCCCCATATTAGATATGGTTACTTTAATCCTGCCAAAGAAACTTTCCAGAATATGACTAAATGAGTATGCACCAATCGGCGCGGCTTTAAAACAAACCCAAACCCGGCGCAATTTTAAAGTCCACGTTGTTAATTGTATCTGTATTGCAAAAAAGTTGGCAAAGATTCTTTAGCGGCGCCAACACAATATGCATTTAGTTGAATCTTCTTTAATCTTTTTTAATACTCAGCATTTTTCAATGCAATGATTTATTCCTTTCGGAAATAATTGGCATTTTTAGTCTGGTTTAATGCTCCTGTCATCGGAAAAAGCTGCATTTAATTTATTGGCACAAAATTTGCTATGAACCTGTGACTGTATACTTGCGATTAAATGAACAATAATTGATCTGATATAATTTTAATTTTCAAAGGAGTTCGAAATGCAAAATGTAGATAATGGTACGGCTAAGATAAATGCAGATGTTGGTAAGGATTGTACAGTTTCAAAATCTGGCAATCAGACAAATAGTCTTGCCAGTAATATCTCTAAAGTTTCGCCCATGGAAGAATACTGCATGCCAAAAACCAAGTTTATTCCCAAAAAACAAGAAGCTATAGAAAATTGCAACCATCATACCCCTAAACTTGGTGCACATCCAATTTTGCCATCTGTTAATTATACTAATAAAATAGAGCTAATTGAATATGATTTAGACGATGAGAAAAACAAAAAGCATGAAGATGAGACAGACAATTCAAACGATAATGACGAGCAGATAGAATTCTCCATTTCAAGCGTATCAGATTCTAATAAAAAATTGAAAATGCAGCCTTTGGATATGGATTCCTATATAAATTTAAATAATATTGATGATGAAGACGATATAATTACTAAAAATAAACTGCAGCATGTGCTAAACAAGACTGCGCAAAACCGCCAGGATGCTAAATTTTTTGAGGACATAAATGACGAGTTGACTAAGTATGCGATAGAAGCGCTGGCAAAACAGTATCATTATGATTCCTCCGAAATAAAACGTTTAAAAAATGATGCAGTCTGGAAAACTGTTGGTTTGGGCGTAGGTTTGGGCATAGGTATTACTTTGACTATTGCAGGAGGCCCTGCTGGTAGCGCTTTGAGTGTTGTCCTTATATCCGCCTCGGGTGTGGCAAAAGTAGCCGACACTGCATATACCTCACATAAAATGAATCAAAGAATGAATCAAACAAAGCAAAATATGATCAACCTTGAAAATTTGTCGGATTCAAATTTTGAAATTATCTGTTCACCTACCAAGGACGAATTTAATAGAAATTTTTGTTTTGACAATAATTCAAAAATTTCAAGTAAAAATGACGAATTAGCCAATGATAATAATAGCTTAGCACGTGAATATAAAAAGGCCAAAGCTTTGCATGTAGATAAAAAGGCAGCAAAAGCTGTTGAGCTTCAAAAATTCGAGGAATTGGATAAACTTTCTCAGAAAGTGGGAGCAGGGGTAAGCGATAGAAATGATACGCTTAATGATAGATTTGATAACTCCTTGAGTAAAAATATGAATCTGTTTAAACAAAAACATAACAGAGGTATAGCTGTGAACTTTTCCGAAGTTGCGTATAAAGGTGGCAAACAGCTTTTATTTGATAGTGGAGCATCTCCCGAAGTCGCAGTGGTTAGTATAGGAGTTACTGCACTAAAAGGTGCCGTTGCTATAAAAAATAAAAATGAACAAAAAAAGATCAGAAATGAACTTGCTGCTGTTAATTTAAAAAAAAATAAAGTTATAAGCGATGATAAGTACGCCAATATTCCATACCTTAGAACTCAACTCACACAAACATCGATTGGCAAAAACTATAACCATCTGAAACGTAATAAGACACAACTTGCTGTATTGGTGAAACAAAATGTAGATTTCGATACGTTGGAAAATATATTTAACACTCGTAAAGAAAGAATCCATCAGTTTTGCATTGAAAATAAAATATTCAGTGTGGATAAACATATGTTCAGCAAATGGACTGGAAATGATTTCGATAATCCTTCAATCAGCAAAGAAGAGTCAGAAAAAATTTGGCGGTATTTTCATAACGAGCTGCCGGAAAAAAAGGATAAAAAGGATGAAAAGCCCTTTGATAATGCGCCAATTCAGAACGGGCAATTCACCAGTAACTTTTGGAATAAACATTTCGGGAAGAAGAATACAAAAACTAAAGTAAAAGATTTATTACTTAAAAATGATAATAATACGAGGGTGGACAAAATAAAAAGAGATCTAAAAAAATATTTACTTTTGGAGCCAAACAAGGCTGAAATGGTGATCCGGTTATTGAAAAAGTTATCCGATCCGGAGCATGATGCAAAAATAGAAGCTGTGAAGGCAAAGTTTGTAGAACAGGAAATTAAAACTGCAGATACAATAAAATTATCAGCAACTATTTTGATTGATCATATGATTAAAAACTCAACTGATATCAATAAAACTAAACTTGATAAATTGAAAATAAACTTAATAAAAGCAAATCCAAAGGAGGAAGATGGCCGTAAGAAAATTGCTAACGTCATAAAAAAACTTTCAAGCGATAAATTTAAAGATGATGATGCAAACCTGCCGTTGCATACTGCCGCTAAAACCGGAAATGCAAGGATGATCTGGGAAATTATGACCTGTGCCAGCGGGTATGAAAGTCAACTTGACATATCCAACCAGGAACGTAACAACCCACTGGATATTGCTCTGAATAGTGACAATGAAATTTCTATTGATACATTAATTAAACTGGATATTGGAATTAATGGGAGACACCAGCAAACTAATATCTCCAAACGTATTTTGCTAGAAATAAACGGTAAGATTGCAAAGGGTAGATTTGAAAAAGTTGATAGACTTTTAAATAAGATAGAGGGAGAATATCTCGGATGGGAGACTGAAACGCTGATGCTACGTGCAAAATTTCATGAAAAACGTGGTAATCGTCAACAGGCTCTCCATTTTTGCGATAGACTAATCCGTTTAAAAAAAGCTGATCATTCAATATATGCGATCAAGGCATCTGTCTTCGCAAAGTTGAATTATAACGAAGAAGCAATCAGATATTATAACCAATCGATATCATTAGCAAAAAAAAGTCTTTCAACTAAAAATAAACGCGACATTAGAGAATATTACACTGACCTTGGTAATATTTACAAAAAATCGAATAAACTATCACAAGCTCTCAAGTATTATAATGCGGCATATGAAATCTTAACAGTCCCGACTATAAGGAATGCCAAAAATTTAGTGGAAGCTTGTATCGATTGTGAAAATCAAAATTTGGTTTATGCTAATTCTGTTATTAATTCTTTAAAAATGAAGGTTAATGAGTCAAGTGTTCTGCCTTTTCTGCAAGGAAGGCTTGCTGCGGCGGAACGCAAACACGAAACGGCGATTGAATTTTATAGTAAGGCGGTTCAAATGGTCTATCTTAATGATGGAATTTCCGGCGAATATCGTTTCCATCGAGGACTTGCATATAGAGCACTTGCTTTCAACACCAGATACTACGACCCACAGGAAGCAAAAGTTTTACTGAACAAAGCAATTGATGACTTTGCCGCTGCCAATCGAAGCGATCGAGTTCATTCCCAAGATGCATACGACAAGATGGTTGAGTGTCAGGGCCTTTTATTTGATATTAAACGGCTTGAGACTATAAATACAGAGGGCGGCAATATAAAATCGGCTAAGATAAGTTCAAAACGGTAGACCACTGCCTATCTCACTCAGTAATGGAGTAGAACCCGTAGGGCGGCCAATATTACTGAGTGAGTACGGCTCTGGCAATTGCATCATGGCAATGTTGTATCGCAAATCCGCTTTTCGATGATGGGAGCAAGGCTCATGAGATCAAAATCCATGAGATTAAATTCTTTTTCCTTGTTTTTAGAGATGGTTTCATTTTCGTTTAAGCATGGGCCGATTGTGTAATCCAATGAAATGTTTCTTGCCCGGCAATAATCTAGTAAGCTTGATTTAGCCATGCTGCCGATTAAACAAGCGCCGGCGCTGTTGCCCCATTCAAAGTGCGGCCCGTCACCGCCGCTGTCGCCGAGAATAAAAATGTTGTGAAATCGGATTTGGTAGGCATGTGCTACCGTTGCGGTATGGCGGCCTTTATCGGTTGTATCAAATATGGGGTAAATTTGATGAGGCTGAGTTCGGTGTTCGTCAAAACGCACCATGGGATGAGCACACAGCACCGGCAGCTCAGGCAGCAAGCCTTTTGCAAGTGCGCGTTGAAAGTAGCCCATAAAGCCGGTGGTGTTGATCATAAAAAGGATACGGTTTTGCGCACACCAGGTCATAAATTGCCTGACCCCTGTATAAGTTTCAAAGGCGCTTTCCAAATAAGCATCCATCTGGCCAATGGAAATTTTGAAGGCGCAAAGTTTACTGATTTTGGTTAATGCTTCGTCCAGGGAAATAATATTTGCCGTGTACTTTTTGAATATGGATCGGATGTCGTTTTTTAAGTTGGGATAGTGAAAGCTGATAACGTCAAACGGACCGCTAGGGGCTAAGCATTCATTCCAGTCAGATGATACCAGGGCTCTGTATTCTGAAGGCATAATTTTATCTTTCTGTGACGGTGTTTTTTTTAAAATTTCGTTATCTTCATAGACCCTTATAACAAAACAATTACGATTGTAAAATAAACTGTAAAATTTGCTTGCATTTGATCAAATGATGCATTAGTGTGCGCCCCAACGTTTATCAGCATTGGTAAACGTTTCGAGTCGCCTTGGTTCAAAATGACAGGCTGCTCCAAAAGTGCCCATCCCAAAAAAATAGGCAAATTTAGTCGGGATTAAGACGTGTTTAGAATCTTATTTCGAGCATATGACTCATATCCAAGGATAAAATTTTAAACACAATAGGATGCCGGGAGTATGCCGGTTTGCAGATGGTCACTAATAAGAATCCAAATTACAAGGAAACCCAATGGACGAAAAGGACTCTGGAGACAGTAGAGATACTAAACCTCCATCTATCCGGTATAAAAATTACATGCCGTCCATTCGGCCGCCAAGACTTGCCGTAAAGCCTGTTTAACATCTTCTTATAGGCGCTGCTTTCGTCTTACCGGCCGAATGAATGTATACGGTACGACGAAAAGGAGGCGCTCATATGAACCGCGCACTCAATATCGCATATTTTGTCGATCCATCCTTGGATAGAGATCGAAATAAACTCGTTGAAACTCTGAAAAGGCTGCATCCATCCGATATTGCCGAAACCATTGAAAAATGTGATTTTCATCCATCGCTGCTAGTTGAAATTTTGGTGCAGACCGGCAGTGAAAAAGCCTACGATGCTTTTTCTCAGCTTTCCATAGAGACCCAGCAAGCGTGTCTGTCGTGTGCCGACGCTCAGACCATGTTACCGTTTGTGGAAAACATGGAGCCTGACGATCGTGTGGATTTGCTCAAATCCGTGGATGAAGATATCGCGGAAAGCATCCTGCCTCTTATCGCCCAGGCCGAACGTAACGCCATTCGCCGTTTGTGGCAATACGAGGAAGGCACGGCCGGTGCGGTGATGACAACCGAATACGCCATGTTGTCCCAATCGATTAGTGTTGCCGGCGCCCTGGAAAAGCTACGTTTGCAGGCTCCCAACAAGGAAACCATCTATTATATTTATGTGACTGACGATCAACGCCATTTGCTGGGAATTTTATCCTTGCGGGATTTAATCATGTCCAAGCCCCAGGTATCTTTGGAAAGCATCATGCAAACCCGGGTTATCAGTGTCAGCCATGATCAGGAAGTCGAGCAGGTTGCAGCGGTGATATCAAAATATGATTTGCTGGCCGTACCTGTTGTGGACAAAGAAAATCGGCTGCTGGGCATTATTACCGTCGATGACGTTATCGATATTATCGAAGCAGAGAGCACGCAGGACTTTCAGCGCATGTCCGCTGTGATGCCTTTTGAAGAGAACTATTTCAAAAGATCTCTGCCGCGCTTGTTCTGGAGCAGATTTTTATGGCTGGCGGTGCTGTTATTTACCAGTTTGTTGTCAACCAGCATTATGGAAATGAACGCTGCCGTTTTACACCAGATGGTGGCCCTGGCCTTTTTTATTCCCTTGGTAACCGGAACATGCGGCAACGCGGGCACCCAATCGGCAACCATGATCGTGCGGGCCATGGCTTTGGATGAAGTCCGGCTTTCGGATTTCGGGCATGTTTTCCGCAGGGAGCTTGTCATGGGGCTTGCCTTGGGGTTTGTTTTAGGATTAATGACTTATTTTAGGGTTTTTTTGCAAGATAATAATATGTTACTCGGTGGTATCGTTTCGGCGGCATTGCTGGCGACCTTGCTTATGGCCAATCTTACCGGTGCGCTCATGCCGTTGATTCTCAAACGTTTGCGGCTGGACCCGGCGTTGACGGCCGGTCCGTTTATTGCCACCGTAATCGATGCCGCGGGGATTACAATTTATTTTCAACTGGCCATATGGGGCTTGAAGTTCTTTGGGTAAAAAATGAAAAAAATGGATGCACAACAATGGCGTATTGAAAACAGCGCAGGCAAAAAGCGTGTTATTGTAACCAAAGAGCTTCCGGGGCGGCGCTGGATTGAAATTTTGGCCAGGGCGGATTGCCGTGTGGAAATCTCTACATCAACGGATATGCTTACAACGGCTCAAATCAAGGCAGCTATTGGAAACCGTTGTGACGGCGCCATCGGGCAATTAACCGAATCCTGGGGCAAGGAGCTGTTTGGTGCTTTAAATGCGGCAGGCGCCAACGCATACAGCAATTACGCCGTGGGTTTTAACAATGTGGATCTGGATGCCGCTGCCGAATATGGAATCCAGGTGGGCAATACTCCTGGCGTACTGACCGAAACCACTGCTGAAATGGCTGTTGCCCTGACCTTTGCGGCTGCGCGCAGAACGGGTGAAGCGGAAAGGTATTTGCGGGCAGGACGTTTTACCGGTTGGCTGCCTTCTCTTTTTCTGGGCAAACAATTAAAAGGAAAAACTGTCGGGCTCATTGGCGCAGGCCGCATAGGCAGCACATATGGGCGAATGATGGCCGAGGGCGTCAAAACTAATCTGCTTTACTATAGTTTGCATACCAATCAAGAGCTGGAAAATTACATTAAAGATTATTCAACCTTTCTGGTCACCCACGGACAGGACCCGTTGACTTGCCGCAGGGTGAAAAATATCGAGACGCTCTTGCAGGCATCTGACTGTGTGAGTATTCATACTGTTTTAGATGATTCTACGCATCATTTAATCAATGCCCAAAGGCTTGCCTTGATGAAACCGGATGCCCTGTTGATCAACACCAGCCGGGGACCGGTAATCGATGAGGCGGCTTTGGTTGACCATTGCCGAACCCATCCTGATTTCCGGGCCGGGCTGGATGTGTTTGAACAAGAGCCTAAAATGGCTTCGGGTCTTGATCAATTGGATAATGTTGTGATTGTGCCCCACATCGCTTCGGCCACAGGCTGGACGCGCCAGGGGATGGCGATTTTAGCAGCCGCAAATGTTGCCGGTTTACTTTTGGGATATCCTCTTTGGGGAAAAACTGATATTACACCTTTTTTAGAAGGTGATAATATCCCAAAGGCAATTCCGGGCCTTGTAACGCGTTCCAAAGCAAAATAAAAAAATCAGGAGATAAACTCTTTGAAGTGGCTTGAAGTAAAAATTACCTATGAAGCTGAAGATCCGGCCTTGGCTGCTGATCTTATTGCCGATATTTTCTATGGCCTTGGCTCCGGGGGGGTTGTAGTGGATGATCCTGACCTGGAAACCTCTGAAAAATGGGACGCCGATTGTGTGCCTTTACCAAAAAAACCCGCCGTTACAGCTTATTTGCCAGCCGATGATCGTATCGGGCAATCTTGTATGACGATCAATAATCATTTATCACGCATGGCTGTGGCCGGAACTGTTACAGGCAGCATCAATTACAGACAGGTTAATGAAGAGGATTGGGCCGAATCCTGGAAAGCTTTTTTTCACCCAAAAAAGATTTCAGACACTTTCGTAATCAAACCTACCTGGCATGACTATACGCCTAAAGCCGGAGAGCAGATTATTGAACTCGATCCGGGAATGGCTTTTGGCGCCGGTACTCATCAAAGCACTATATTGTGTGTGCGCATGCTGGAAAACTATTTGAATCCGGGCCAATCTGTTCTGGATGTTGGAACAGGTTCCGGAATTCTACTTGTTGCCGCATCCAAATTGGGCGCCTGCCAGCTCACCGGAGTGGATGTTGACCCATCCGCTGTTGCCATTGCCCGTGAGAATCTATTGCTCAATAGTGTTGACGAAACCGTATTTGACGTAAAATGCGGTGATTTAGTCAATGACCTGACAGGGCAATACGATTTGGTTGTTGCCAACATCTTAGCAGATGTAATTTGTAATTTGCTGGATGATTTGGACAAAGTTTTGAAACCTGGCGGCCTATTTATCGGCTCTGGGATCATTGAAAACGCCCGGTCCGAGGTTTTAAAAAAACTTGAGCACAAGGGGTACGGCTTAATCGAAACCCTGACCGATCAGGAATGGGTGGCTATCGCGGCCCGACGCGGTGTTTGATATTTTCGGTTAGGCTGCAATGATCCGTCTTTTTGAGGTTTTTTTAAACACTTTGAACAGATACCGGAATAACACCCGCATTAAACTATAATTACAAATCGTTATGCTGCGGCAGTTTCAATACCGCCAGAGATTTCGTTTTCAATTAAATTGCCCAAATCCTGCCCGGATGGGCTCTGGTAGATACGCAGATCGAATTCGGGCACTATCGTCAGCAAATGATCGAAGATATCAGATTGAATTGCCTCATAATTGGCCCAAGCTTTATCCTTGCAGAAGACATAGATTTGAATGGGCAGCCCGTATTGGGTAGGTTCAAGCTGGCGAATTAAAAAGGTCATGTTTTGGTTAACCATGGGATGGCTTTTTAAATAGGCCTGCACATAGGCACGAAAAACGCCAATATTGGTAAGCTGGCGGCAATTGATTTTTTCTTGTGCCATGTTTCCAAGCTGACTGTTATAGTTTTTAAGCTCTTCTTTTTTTTGAGCTATATAATCCTTTATATGTTCAATACGCTCAAAACGTTCGATCATTTCCACGGTGCAAAACTTTATGGTGCCCATATCGATATGGATAGAGCGTTTGATTCGACGGCCGCCGGATTCCTGCATACCGCGCCAGTTTTTAAAAGAATCAGTCATTAGCGCATAGGTTGGGATGGTGGTGATGGTGCGGTCCCAGTTGGAAACCTTAACAGTTGTCAGTGTAATGTCCATTACGTCGCCGTCAGCTCCATATTTAGCCATTTCAATCCAGTCGCCATGTTTTAGCATTTTGTTTGATATCAATTGAATGCCTGCCACAAAGCCCAAAATGGCATCTTTAAAAACCAGTAGTAACACGGCTGTCATCGCGCCAAGACCACTAAGCAGGTAAATCGGCGATTTGCCGAGCAGGATCGAAATCAGCAGGATAATACAGATGAAATAAAGTATGATTTTAAGAACCTGGCAAAAGCTTTTTAGTGGGATCTCACGCGAAACCCTTAACGTTTGATAAATATCATGAAGAGCGTTGATCAGAGAATCGATGACCAGCGCAACCATAATAATAATAAAAATATAGACCGCGTTTTTGGCCATATTTTCGGCCGTTAAATATCCGTTGAGGATTATCGGAATCGAATAATGGATAATTACCGCCGGAATGATAGGGGCTATTCTGACGAAAACGTTGTTTTTTACAAGGCTATCATCCCATGTTGTGCGGGTTCGAATTATTATTTTGGGAAGGATGCTGCGGGCAAATCTTTTGGCGATATAATAAGCAATGACGCTAATAATTAAGACGATAATACTTGCAGCAATTCTGGCAACCAATCCTTCCGGCGCTATTTCAATGCCTGATTGGGTTAAATAGTTCTGAATAGTGTTCTGAGCTGACATGGTTGTTCCTTAATATCATTTTATTTTTATCAACATTAATAGCTTAGGCGAAATTGTTGCATCACCCGCCTGCAGAAAGGTGTCTTGCGGCGCAGTTTAGATAAGCTATAGAGCTTAAAAACGAAACACATGTTATGTCAACAACTTTTGGGCAATTGGCCAGGGCAATCGCATGTAATCTTGACACAAGTTGTGCTAAACCCGCCAAATATTTTGCCTCCTCTAACTGCCTGACAATATAAGTGCATTATGCGCATAAGTGGCGACTCGTTAAAATAGTTAAATAAAACTAGTATTTTTTCATATTGTATGGTAACCATCTAAAAAAACATAATTTTATGAAATTACATAATGACAAAATTATTCGATCCACAATTTTGCAAACATCTTAATTGTAGTCAAGACCTCAGGCGTCATAACACACGGCACTTGCTTCACGATATGCTTCTAATCGCCCTTTGCGCTATAATCAGTGGTGCAGACGCTTGGACCCAAGTGGCGGAGAATATGGTAGATCCAATTCGTCAGAACCTTGAACCGTATTTGTTCATGCGTTCTTTAGATAGCGCCCATGGGCCAAATTGACTATTTATAGATGGAACTATATAGAGGTAACCGGTGAAGGTTGTTTTATAAGTTTTACAATCAAATCGTGAGCTTGATCCAGGCTCACCCTGGCCATATTAATCACCAGATGGTAAAGCTCCGGTTTATCATAGTCTTGCTTTCCAATTTTTTTATATAAATTAAAACGTCGCCGATCTTCGACTTTGACCACATTGGCGGCTTCTTTTTCTGTTTTATCATATTTTTCCATGATAAAACGCACACGATTCTCAAAATTGTCTATCAATAAAATGTGGTAAGCTTCGGGCATGTCATTCAAAATGTATTGGCTTCCCCGTCCAAGGATAACAACATTATCTTCTTCTGCGATTTGGGCGATCAAAACCACAAGATAGTCGATATAAATCTGCTCGTCGATATATCCTCGTTCATCTTTTAAAATACGATCCACCAAGGGCTTGGAAACCATTTTCGAAACAATGCGCTGGAATCTGCCTCCGGCCTCTTTTTCAACCGATTCGACCCATCCGGGTGATACTTTAGCAAGCTCGGCAATCTTTTGAACAATATCCTGATCGGCAAATGTATACCCAAGAGCGCCGGCCAGTTTCTGGCCCAGGGTCCTACCTCCAGAACCGAATTGTCTTGATATGGTAATAACGGGCATCCTGCCTCCTTACGGTTCATTTTGTTTCCGGCGCCATGACCGGCGGAACAATCAATGCTGGGAAATCCGATTTTTCGGCTATTGCCTGAGGAACACTGCCCAGCCACCGCTGCACCCAATTCGCTTTACTCGAAGAGCCCATCACAATCATTGTTGCCTGGCATTCCCTGGCGGCTCTTTCTATCTCTTTTACCGTTTCTCCGATATATACATGCGCACGGGCGTCAATGCCCACACCTGCCATCTGATCGCAAATACGTTCCAGCTTTTTTCGGGTATCTTTACGAAATTTCTGGATCGACATCGCACTATCGGACTTGAGATCCTTTTCCTGCACAACGTGAATAACATGCACTTGTTGAACAACACCGGTTAAAGGCCGCAAATATTCCTCGGCCCGCAGACTGGCGGCTGACCAATCAATGGCCAGCAAGGGGCGCTGAAAGGGTTTGTCCAGAAAATCAATTTTATCCGGCATGGGTTTGTATACAAATACCGGAACGGCTGTCCGGCGAATCAGTTCAATAATATTTGAGCCCGAATAAAGCTGGTCTAAAAAATGTTTCTGAGACCGGCCGATAACAATCAAGTCGGCCCCTTCTTTTCGTGTGGCTTCAAACACCTGGGTCACCAGATTACCGACTACAATATACACACCTACTTCCAACCCTTGTTCAAAAAGATTCTCCGCCCAGTCTATAAATCGAATATTTGCGGTTTCCCGGAGACGGATTTCTTCTATTTTTTGATATCCTAATCCCCTGTGCATAGCCACTTTTTCTCTTTGGATCACATTGACAAACACCACGTGATTCAAAGAGGCTTTGCGCAGTGTCAGAATACTTTGTAAGGCATCGAAACAAAGATCGTTGAATTTGGTTACGAATAGCAGCTTTTTAATATCCATGTGCACATCCGGCTTTCTTCATATCGAAAGGGGGTTAAGATAGCGCTGACTTAATGGCGGCGGCCAATTCTTCGGGTTCAACCGGTTTTTCCAAGTAATTTTCGGGTTCGGGAACTTCTGCGCCACCGAATTCGGTTAAGGCTTTTTGAGAACGCAGAAAGGATTTTTTGGTTATACCCGAAAGAATGATAACCGGTATTTTAGCAAATTTTGGATTAGTTTTTATCTGGCGAAACATACGCACGCCGCTTTCCCTGGGCATCAGCACATCCAGAATGACCAGATCGGGCTTTTCCAATTTCAATAGCTGCATGCCCTCTTCGCCGTTTTCCGCTTCTATGGGATTGAACCCATTTTCCTCTATAACCGCAGTGCTGAATAAACGTACATCAGGGTCGTCATCCACAACCAGGACCTTTTTTGTCATGCTCGTTCCTCCTTGAAACATTATAACGCTTTTTTTTTTCAAACTTAAACGATTTTAATTGTTATGTGCCATAGAGCTGTCAAAGGTCCTCAGATTCTGATTGGCTGTCAGCCGATTGTACTTGTTCGCAAAAGGGCAATTCTATGGTAAACGTTGTGCCCTTTTTCTGTTCGGAATCTACGGTTATGGAGCCATCATGTTCTTTAATGAGTTTTCGGGTCACCAGCAATCCAAGGCCGGTACCTCGATGTCCCTTGGTACTGAAAAAAGAGGAAAACAGTTTTTTCTTTACCTCGGGACTCATTCCCATTCCGGTGTCACTAACACTAAAACGGATAATTTGCTCATCTACACGCTCTGTTTTTACATGTACGCACCACTTTTTCGATACATTTTCATCAAACAGACAAGCATCAATGGCGTTGGAAATTAAATTAGCCAGACATTGGTGCAAAGAATGGGGATCAACGATGGTAAATCCTATAGCAGGATCCAGATCCGTTGTGAGCTCAATCCGGTTTTTTGCTGCCAGATCCTTCATTACCTCGCAAACATCAACGACGATGGTGTTGGGCTGACAAGACTGTTTTTGCGGATCGCGCTCCTTGGAAAATGAAAGCAGGTCAAGCACCAGCTCCGATGTACGCTGGATATTGCGTTGAATCATGTCCCAGCCCTGCCTTAACTTGCCTTTTTCATTCTTTTCAAGCCCCAAATTCAATAAATATGATCCCCCTTTGAACCCATGCAGAATATTTTTAACGCCGTGGGCAACTCCGGCTACAGTCTGGCCGATAGCGGCCAATCGTTCGTTTTGAACCAATTCGGACTCTAATCGTTTGATTTCACGTAAGTCTTGAAAAAAACAAACGGTTCCTATCTTTTCCTTTTTTTCAAAAAGCGGTGTTCCATAGAACCTTACGGGTATCAATTCCCGGTTTTTGTCATAGACACAGGCTTCTTTCCTGTTCTGTTCGTTACCGGATGAGGGTTTCTTCTGCTCCAAAAAAGAAAGCAGCTCCGGTTCCAAAAGTTCGGTAATCTTTCGCTGATTTAACACCTCATCGTGCAAATAGCCGAAAATTCGTTGCGCCCCCGGATTATAGATCACAATCTTCAGGTCTTGACCGGTAGCGATAATGCCTTCATGCGAGCTTCTAATCAGCTTGGATAAAAAATTGGACTGACGGGTGATTTCCCGGGTGGCCTGTTGGACCCGGCGCTCAAGATTGTCAGTGTGCTCTTGAAGTTGACGCTTGATATAGATTTTTTCTTCAGCCCGCTTAATGGAAACGGTCAGCACTTCATCCCTTATAGGTTTGTTGATAAAATCAGATGCGCCAAATTTAAGAGCTTCGATCGCGTTGTCGATATCTCCGTGGCCGGTTATGATAATCACCTCGGTGTTTGAATCTAGCTGCTTGATTTGTTTTAGCACTTCAATACCATCCATGCCGGGCATTTTAATATCGGTAATAACCAAGTCCGGATTATCTTTTTTAAACGTTTCGAGCCCCTGCTCACCGCTTAAAGCCGTAAGCACTTCATGTCCGTCGCTGCGCAATGACATCGCCAGCAATCTTACATTGGCTTCCTCATCATCAACGACCAGTATTTTGCTCATTTTGCCATTAGGTAACATTATCTGCCGCCGGAAATTTTAGTATAAAGGTTGCCCCCTGCCCCTTCTTGCTTTCGATAGCAATGGTTCCATCATAATCTTTTACGATACTGTAGCTTATACTTACTCCCAAACCCGTTCCCTTTCCAACTTTTTTTGTGGTAAAGAAAGGCTCGAATATTTTATCACGAACCTCTTTGCTGATCCCCATTCCATTATCCTGGACCTTTACAACAACCTTTTCATCCTCCAAAAAGCTCTTAATATTCAGGGTTTTTGTCATCGATTTATGTTCAGGTAAATTTGCTTTTTCGTCCATGGCGTCTATAGCGTTGGTAACGAGGTTAATGAAAACCTGTTCCAACCGGTTGTGGTCCGCCATGATAAAGGGGATTTCCGGGTCCAGATTCAGGTCAAGCTCAATCTGATGAGCCTTTATCTGGTGACCCAGCACCTTGAATACATCTTGCACCGGAGCATTGATATTTACCTTGCGCTTTAAAACTTCCGACTGGCGTGCAAAATCACGCACATGACGAATAATGCCTGTCGCCCGCTCAACATTAGAAATAATATCATTGGCCATATTGCGCAAATCCTCTTCGCCAAGGCTCAGACCTTTTTTTATGGCTTTTAATAGAAAATCGCCGCAAATCTGAATCACATTCAATGGCTGATTTATTTCGTGAGCCATTCCGGCAGCCATTACTCCAAGAGTTGTCATTTTGCTGGCTTGGATGAGCTGGGTCTCTTTTTCTACCGTTTCAGTGATATCCGTTGTGGTTGCGATAAATACTTCGCCTTCACCATATTGGGCGTGTCCGATGTTTATGTTAACAAAAAAAGGTGTTTTGCCTTTTCTGAAATGTTGTTTTTTAGTAAACAGAATCGATTGGCCTAATCTGACTTTTGCCAGAGCAGCCTTCAATTCCTGAATATTCGAATCACCAAGGTGCGCAAAATTCATCCCTACCAGTTCCTCGCGCAAGTAGCCGTAACATTCATGGGCGCGTTCATTGATATCCAAAATTTCAAGGTTGTTTTTATCTACAATAAAAATGGGATTGGGATCACTATTGAAAAGAGACCGGTATTTTTCCTCGGACTTGATGTATTGCTCCTGCAAGGTTGCATTCTCTATAGCCGCACCGATACGATTGCCAATCAGCTCCAGCATGTGACGGGTGTCGGAAGCAAACCGGATATGGCTTTTGCTGGCGATTTGCAACACACCAATAGTCTTTTTCTCCTTGGCGCTGATGGGAATAAGAGCTGCCGACTGGAAGCCTTGTTCGGCCAACCACGCAAGCTCCGGATGGCTTTCATGGTCAATGGATTCAATTAATACCATTTCCCCGGTATTGATGATCTGATTAATCACCTCAAAATCTTCATCTTTTCGGCTATGAACCGCTGAAGACGCAAATTTGCCATAATGATATCTCAAAAAGCAACGGTCCTGCTTTTTGCATAAGTAGATGCAAATATCATCAGCATATAGAAAATGCTGTACCTCTTTCAAAGCCGCTTCAATCCGATAATCGATATGCCAGGGCGCACTCAAAGCCGTATAAATTGAACATAATGCCCCCAGCTCTCTCGTATGCCGCTCACGCTCTTCTTGTGATCTGCGATCTTCTGTCTTGTCCCATAGAGTTTCTATAGCGCCCATGATGATACCGTCCGGCGCCTTTATCGGCGCAGCGGTAAACCAGAGCCATTTTCCGCTACCGCCGACATGGGGGAAAAAAACCTCCGCCTCATAGCCCCCCTCTATCAAGCTGGATTTGCGCCACTGACTTCCATACAGTTTTTCGATTTCACCTTCTTCTATCTGGTCGAGTATGACATCTGCCATGGTAGGACGCTCAAGGTCCCAAAAGGGCGCCCATTGGCGGTTCGTGCCTACGACATCTTTGGCTTTCCATCCCGACAATTTTTCCAAAGCAATATTCCAATGGGTCACTACATGATCTTTATTGATAACAAAGGTTGGAATGGTGCTGCCCTGAATAATTTGCGCCTGGGTTTTTTGATTTTCCACAAGTTCCAGTTCGATTTGGCGTGAACGTTTATTTCTGTGTTCCATGATATTTTTTAAATAGTCAAAACTTTCATGAAAAAGAGATTCCACAGCCTCGGGATCATTTTTTTTATCCTTGAATTTTTCCAGGATATTTCGCTTGATATTTTCAACCCGGATCAAATCCCATAAGTAGCGGGCATGAAAATGGTCAACAAGTTTAATGCGCCCTGGTATATCCCGCTTGATAACAGCGGCCAGGTCATCGTTATGAGTGATTTCCAGGATGACCTGAATGCTTGGCATATCATAGAATTCTTCATAGTTGGAAGTGGTAAAAATACCCAGTTCACGGGCATATAAAAAACCTGGAGCTTGAGCATTGATATCGGCTACACCAATGATATTCGGATTTTTATCAATCTTATTATTTTCAAAAAAAAACTGAATAAGTTTGCGGCAGAACGATCCGCCACCAACGATTCCCACATTTGCGCCATTGAGGGCTTCTACAATACCTTCCTGATAATCATCGGTATTTTTAGGTTTAATTGTGTTCATTTGTACTTTTCCAGATCATCATTATTATTGTTGTTCAAAAAAACAAAAAGGTAATTATAATAAAGCCGGGAACCAAAAATAAAATCGAATATTTGATAATATAACCAAAAAAGCTGGGCATAGAAGTGCCTGCCTCTTCTGCGATTGAACGCACCATAAAATTCGGTGCATTGCCGATATAGCTAAAAGCGCCAAAAAACACCGCTCCAGCGGAAATGGCCTTCAAGTAAATAGATTTTTCAGTCATCAGCAAAGGAACGGCTTGAGTCTCGTTCAATCCTGCAAAAAAACTGCCCAAGGCAGTATTGAAAAATGTCAGATAGGTTGGAGCATTATCCAAAAAGCTGGAAAGCATCCCGGTTACCCAGAAATAGTGGACAGGCTCCCGCAGTAAATTAATGACAAACGCAAAAGCCCCGTCTTTGCCGGCTTTCAGTATCAAAAGACAGGGAATCATGGTGATAAATATTCCCACGAACAAATAAGCGACCTCTTTTATCGGAAACCAGGTAAAATCATTATCCTGCCGGATGCTGGCGCTAGTGGTCACCAAAGATAAAACACCCATGGCGATAAGAAGCATATCACGCAGCCAGTCTTGAGTTCCGCGATGAACACCAACCGTATTAACCGTTCCCCAATCAACTACTCCGCTGAATAGAACCGCCCCGATAATACCTGCAAGATAAAGAAAATTTACCTTACCAGCCAGCGTCAAACCTGTGGGTTCTTCATTTTGAAGTTTCGTAATCATAGATTGTTTTTTTGTCAGCAGCGTTTTCTCTTTCTTATAAAAATAAGTATCCATACAAAAATAAACTATCAGTAAAATGACCGACAAACACAACATATGAGGGGCGATGTTAAAGGTCCAGAAAAAGCTAACCCCATGTAAAAAGCCTAAAAAAAGAGGCGGATCACCCAATGGTGTAAGCGAACCGCCAATATTTGCTACCAGAAAAATAAAAAAAACCACCATAAAGGTTCTGTTCTTACGGTCTTTATTCGCCTTTAGAAAAGGTCTTATCAGTAGCATTGCCGCACCGGTAGTTCCCATCCAGGAAGCTAAAATAGTGCCGATTGCCAGCATTACGGCATTCGTGAAAGGAGTGCCTTTCAAAGCGCCCTGTAATAAAATTCCTCCCGACACAGTGTAAAGCGACCACAATAAAATAATGAACGGAACGTAATCAGCCAGCAAAATATGTAAAATTTCATAAACAGCTGAACTTTTATAAATAATTGTAAAGGGTATTGCGAGGCTCAAAGCCCAGAACACCGATATTTTCCCAAAATGATGGTGCCAGAATTCCGGCGCCATAAGGGGCCAAAAAGCTATTGAAAGAAGCATAAAGGCAAAGGGAAGACAACTCCACAACGGCAGTCCGGAACCTATATCCGATACATGATGCTGTTTACCGCGGGACTCGGAATCATGCTTGCCGTCATGACTTTTTGATTCGGGAAAACGCTCGGCGCTTGCTGTAAGCCGCCCGTTATTTGCGTTGAATAAATCGGCTGCCGCGTATTCAGGAAAAAGTATAAAAATTAAAAAACACAAACCGGACAACGCGCGAATCAGGCGGCAAATCAATAAAAATTGCTGAAAATGCAATTCACCCGATATTACGCTGGATTTGGTTTCTTTTCCAAACCCCGTCAATGGATGCATATTCATCGTATGTACTTTATGGCGCAAGACAAAAAGCGGTTTCAAAGACAAGAAAGATAGTATGATTTGCATCTTCCACAACCCTAATAGCTTGTGAGCAGTTATTGGCATTGTCTACCCCATTGATCTTAGAGGCTTGGAAGTTTCAAATCATCCGTAATTACAACGGATTTGGATTTGTTTTCAAAATTCGTCAATGGACACAGATAAAAACGCATTCAAAGCCGGAATAAATCAAAACAAATAATTCGGATGATATGTAACTTTCGTGACCCTTAATAGCATATCGATACAGATATGCCGCTGATGTATTATTTTCATACTCGTCGGCGCAATTACCAACTTACCCCTTAGAGCATGTTTGGGAAATAGAAAATTTAGCGAAAAACCGATTTAATAATTCCAAACAGGCTCTAAGTCCCACTCATAATTTAATCATCTAAAATTCGGCGGGCAGACCCCGGCATTTATGTCGTAGAGCAAACACCTCCGCCTTTTTTTTGTTGATAGTTGTAGCCATCGACATGATGCAACAATCGGCAATACTTGCTGCTAATATCTTGTACAGGGCCGGTCCGGTTTTTTTTCAAACCACAGAAAAAACCGGCAGGAACTTTTAGTCAGTTGGACAAAAACCCAAATAACCGCAGCATTGAAGCTACTTTCAATTTCTCCGCTTTCGCGGGTCTAAGTCCAGCCCGGCAATATTATCGGCGGCTTTAGCGCAAGCAGCAGCCAGCTTAATCCTTTTAAACTTGTTTAACTGCTTGCCGCAGAGCCTGGAACCGGCACAGCAGCCCAAGGCGAGCTGTTTGCGCCGCAACGTAGCCCGTCACGGTTGCCTGCGGTACCTGTGAATTAGTCAACACCATAATCTTGCTCTTACTATTTTCGCCCTTTAAGGCGGGGAGTTGACAAAAATATGAACAATGCGCCTTTTTTAAAAATTTTCGCATAACTTGATATAGACATCAACTAAGCAGTTTCTTCGTTTGTAAAATCTTATTAAGTAATGGCAGTAAATATTTTTTCAAAATTCAGGACCAATAATATCAATAGGTTACAATTAGGGACCACAGAAAAATGCCCAATACTGCCAGAACTTTTTGAGAACTTACCTTCGCTTCCGCCAACTTATCGAAATAATAGATTTTTTTAAGTATCTGCAACTGCGATGCAAATGGTTCTTAACGCTTGATCCAAAGTTAATATACTCATATTAAGAGTCATGTGATAAAGAGAGGGGGAATCAAAATTGGTTTTATGAAATTTGCGATAAAGGTTCTTACGCCGTTTATCTTCCGCATTGACTACTTGTCGAGCCTGAGGGGGTCTCAAATTGTATTTCGCCTCGATAAATTGAATGCGGTAGCGTTTTTCGGCAATTAAAAGAACATGAAAAGCATCTTTTTGATCCCTTAAAATATATTGACCGCCCCGGCCAAGAATAACCGAATTTCCTTTTGCAGCGAACGCATGAATAATTTGTTGAAGCAAATCAAGGTAGATCGTCTCATCAATGTAGCCGTGTTCATCGCTCAAAATTCGATCTATGACTCTTCTGGGAACAAGATTGCTGATGGTTTGATGAATTTTGCCGCCGGCTTCACGTTCGATTGATTTTACCCAGCTTTCTGACACATTGGCTTTTTCAGATATTTGCTGAAGAATTTCATTGTCATAAAAGGCGTATCCCAAGCGCTCGGCGATTTTTTTACCAAGAGTCAGCCCGCCCGCACCGAATTGCCTTGAAATTGTTATAACCGCCATTTACAGCTCCTTGGGCTTTTGCAAATTTTAATCGCGCTGTTGACCTATCAAAACCTAACTAATTTGATTTATATTTAATAAATTTTATTCAGTCAAGAATTATGGACAATTAATTACATCCTAATATTTTAAGATTTGTTTATGCAACTACTTGACATTTCAGCCGAAGATTTTGTAGTATTGTCATCTTGAATTCTTTGGCGTGAGCATACTTTCACCTGAATTAGATTTGATTTTAACCAGTTAGATGAAAACAGCTTACGAGCTGCAGCTACGGCAAATTCGGCTTCCGGATGCCCGGCAAGCTGATGCCGAAAACAGACAGGACGGTGCGGGCATATGTCTTCCAACTTTAAAGGGTACCAGGGTTGGGCCAAACATCTCACCGTCATCATGCAATTAGGATTAACCATGGCCGGTTGCATTGGCCTTTGCTTCTATATTGGGCTTAAATTAGATCAGCTTTTTAACACAAAGGGAATCTTCATTACAATTTTCACCCTATTGGGCGCCGCCGGAGGGGCTAACGTTACATACCGGCAAATAATGGAGATTATCGAAGATAAAGAGCACGAAAAAAAAAATGATTGACGCTACCCGGAAAATACAAAAAAAATACGGTTCTCAAGCAATTTTTATCGCTATCGTTGCTGCCATAGCGGCGATCTTGGCCGGAGCCCGACCCATCGGCAAGGGTTTGCTGCTGGGAACGATATTCAGCGTTGTCAACTTTGTCGTTATGGCTGAGTCGTTGCCCCTGCGTATGCGACAAAACGGAAAAAAATCTGTGTTCTTTTCATTTGGCGGGATATGCATGCGCTACGTTTTGATTTCCATCCCGTTGGTTTTGGCCTTAAAATCCGAGAAATTTAATTTTTATGCAACAGTTGCGGGTATTTTTATGATCCAGGCGGTTATCCTGATTAACCGGCTGATGGAGCTGATGCATGTAAAACGGTCCAACATTCGTCCAACCGGCTGAACAGCTGGTTATTTCAGGACTGATGAGTTAAAGATGAGTTAAAAAAATGTCTATTAACGCAATCTGAAAATAGACAAATTTAGAATCATATACCTAAACTTTGAGAACAGAAAAGATGCAAGATTTAGGCAAAATTCATCAAATCATCATCGATCTGGGATTTTACAAAATGACCTTCAATGTAGAGGTCATAGTTATGACCTGGATCATTATCCTTGGACTTCTTTTTTTCGGCTACATATGTGCATCCAAAAACAAAAAAACGCCCCATCTTTTTCAAGTTTTGGGAGAGCTCATTGTAACCAAACTTTATGAATTGACCGAGGACGCCATGGGCAAGAAGCTTGCCCGGAAATATTCCCCCCTTATTGTAGCTCTGTTTATGTTTCTGCTGATGTGCAACTGGATCGGCATGATACCCCATATGGGCGAACCGACAAAAGACCTGAACACTCCATTGAGCCTCGGCCTTATGGGGTTTGCCATTTCGCACTATGTGGGAATCAAAACAAAGGGGTTTAAAGCTTATATTAAAGAGTACTTTGAACCAATGTTTTTTATGATGCCCCTGAATCTAATTGGAGAATTAGCGAAAATCGTTTCCATCTCCTTTCGTTTATTCGGAAATATCATGGGAGGCTCCATCATCATCATGGTGGTGTCCTATTTAACTTACAGCATCATTTTACCGCCATTTCTCAACGCCTTCTTTGGAATATTTGTAGGCGCTATCCAGGCTTTTGTTTTTACGATGCTGACGATTGTATACATTTCCTCACAGGCAAAATAGGCGATCATATGGAGTTAGACGTTCAAACCTGGCTAAAGATTGCAGCGTTTTCAGGCGGCGGCTTAGCCATCGGCTTTGGAGCTATTGGCGCAGCTATTGGCGAAGGTCACACCGCCGCAAAAGCGAATCATGCCATTTCCAGAAATCCGGAAATGGCAGGGGACGTGTTTAAATCAATGCTGGTGGGACAGGCTGTTGCCGAATCAGCGGCCATTTTCTCTTTGGTCATAGCGCTAATACTTCTTTTTTCAGAGTTTTCAGCCACCTCTTTTATAATGGTATGGGCAGTGTTTTCGGCAGGTCTATGCACAGGGCTTGGAGCCATTGGCTCCGGTATCGGGGCCGGCTACCCGGCTGGGGCAGCTTGCGAAGGAATGGTCCGGCAGCCTGAAATGAGCAACAGATTGACCACCAATATGCTCATTGGTTCAGCCGTCTGCCAGACCCCTTCCGTGTTTGCTCTGGTTGTTTCTTTTATTCTGATCTACACTGATTACAGCACAAAGCCCATGTGGCCGATGTGGGCGGCAGTGCTGGGGGCCGGATTGTCGGCCGGATTGTCAGCCATCGGTGCGGGCATAGGCAGTGGTCTGGTTGCGCAATCAAGTTGCGAAGGAATCTCCCGGCAACCCAAAGCCACCGCCATAGCCACCAATAGTATGCTGTTGGGTCAGGCCATCACGCAAACCACCGCCATATATGGCCTTCTGATAAGTTTTATTCTGCTCTTTAAAAATTATCCGGCTTCAGATGCGATAGCTCCGGCTATGGCATTGTTAGGCGCCGGATTATGTATGGGCATTGGTGGTATCGGGCCTGGAATTGGAGAAGGAATCACAGCACAAAGTGCTGTCACATGGATTGTCAGGAATAGGGAAAGCGCCGGGGAAATTACTCGTACCATGCTTGTAGGAATGGCCGTTTCGGAATCTACCGGTATTTATTCAATGGTAATCGCTTTGATATTACTGTTTGTTGTTTAAAACATATAAATTTAGGAGGATGTTATGGCAATCGAAGGAGTCGACTTAATAAAAGCTGCTGCGTTTCTGGGAGCTGGACTGGCAATGGGGCTGGGTGCTATCGGGCCGGGTATTGGAGAAGGTATGGCTGCCGCCAAAGCTTGCGAAGCCATTGGCCGGAATCCAAAAGAGGCTGGTTTATTGACTCGAACAATGCTTGTCGGCCAGGCTGTATCCGAATCTACCGGTATTTATTCACTGGTCGTCGCATTGCTGCTTTTGTTTGTGGTATAATCGCAATCAACACTGAAAAGCAGGGGCAGACCCATGCAAATTATTGAAACTATTGCTCTGATAAGTATTAACGAAACACTTTTGTTTCAATTGGTATCTTTTTTACTTTTCTTTGTACTCCTTAATAAGATAATGATCCGCCCTATTCGCGACACCATTTCCCAACGACAGGACTTTATGGATACTATTGAGCAGGACATCAAGTCCGCTGACAACACCTATGAGGAAATAGCTGCACAAATCAAAGATGAAGAAGCTTCGGTCAAGCAGGCGGCCTCTAAGATACGCAAACAATTGGAAACAGAAGGCCATGGTGCAGCCGCCGAATTAATTGGGAAAACAAGATACGAAATTCAGGTCTTGCGATTCAAGGCGCAGCAGGAAACCGAAGAAAAAATTGTTGCGGCGCGAGAGTCCATCCAGGCAGAGGCTAAAACTATAGCAGATTTAATGATAGCGTCTTTGCTTGAAAAAAGGAGCGCATCTTGAAAGTCATCAAATCCGTTATGAAATCAGGTGCAACTGTGTTCGTGCTGGTATGCGGCGGCCTTGTCAGTGAGGCTTTTGCAGACGGCGGTTTCGAATTTTCACGCGCCACATATGATTTAATCATGATGTGGGTCAATTTTATCATTCTGGCGGCGATCATTGTCAAATATTCCAGACGGCCGATCAAAAACTTTTTAAAACAACAAAAAAACGAAATCGTAGACACGATAAAAGAGCTTGAAGAACAAAAAAAGCAAGCCCTGGAAAAAATTCAAAAAAGCAAACAGGAATTAGAAACAAGCCAGAAAAACCTTGAAATCATCAAGAATAAAATAGTTTCTTTAGGCCAACAGCGCAAAGAAGAGCTTATTCAAGAAGCGGAAAATGAAAGCCGCGTTTTATTGGAAATTGCACAGTTTAAAATACAAGCCTACATCAGGGAAGCCGCAGAGCAGGTCAAACTTGAAATGATCGAAACGGCTTCAGAGATGGCCGCAGAAAAACTGCCTTCCATTCTCAAAAAAAAGGATTACGACCGTTGCATTCATAGCTGGTTGGAAGCTGCAACATAAAAGCCTTATCCTAATATCAACGCCCTGGCGGATAGACCTTATGATTGCTGAATATTGCCGCCGGTCAACCACAACAGGATTAGGCTCTGACCATCCTTGGCTGGCGAACTTCCAAGCCCTTTATAAAGTCGAATTGGCCGCCGTTTCTTGAATCGTACCTGATAACGGCATAACCTGACCGATATTTTGTTGCGTAAAATCAATAAAAGCCCTGCATAAAGGCGAAAAACTCTGGTGCTTAGACTTAACAAAATAAAAATGCTGTGTCAGATCCAAATCCAAAATCGATAGAGCTTTTAGCTGACCGGAAGCCAGATCATCCGCCACGGCGATTGTGGAAAGAACGGAAATGCCCAAATTCGCTTTTATGGCCTGGCGGACTGCCTCTGTGTTTCCCATTTCGGCGATAATGTTTAAATTGGATAGACTAAGCCCTTTTGCCTGTAAACGAAAAATCAAAGAACGCAAGGTTCCTGATCCCTGTTCACGGGCAATAAAGGGTTCTTTCATCAGCTCGGAGATCTGGATGGAGTCTCTGTCCGCCCATTTATGTGCCGATGGAATGATCAGCATAAGGCGATCTTGCGCCAAAGGAATTTCCTCAAGCTGATTGCTGCCACTTCGGACCCCTACGAAACCGGCCTCGATTCTTCTGTCAAGAAGGTAGGATATAATTTCGGAAGAATCCGCCACTTTCATCGAGACCCTTACATCGGGAAATTTTTTTACAAATTCACCAATGAGTTTTGGCAACAAATAAGCGCCGGGGATAGTGCTGGCCCCTATGGTCAGTTTTCCCGCCACGCTGCCCAAAAAATCTGCAATAGCCGATTCGGTTTCATCTTTAAGGGATAACAAACGCTGAGCATAGGCATAAAGCAAATCACCGGCTTTTGTGGGACTGGCTTTACGGGCCGTACGATTTACAAGCTGAGTACCGAAATGCTCTTCTAAATCTTTGATATGACTGCTGACCGTTGGCTGGGAAAGGCGCACCGCCTGAGCAGCCTTTGAAAAACTCTCATATTCCACCACTCTGGAAAAAATTTTAAGCTGCCATAAATCCATACAGCACCTTAACTTTTAAATTTTTCTTTCAATTTTTGATTTACAATAGGCGGCACCATATCGCTGATTTCCCCGCCGAACTTCGCAGCTTCCTTAATAATCGAACTGCTTGTAAAAATCCATCGAAGACCGGTCATCAAAAAAATGGTTTGAACATCTCTGTTGAGTTTCCGATTCATCAAAGCCATCTGGAATTCAAACTCAAAATCAGAAACGGCGCGCATGCCGCGTATAATGGCTTGCGCCCCCCGTTGCTTGGCATAGTCCACCAGCAAACCGTCAAAGACCGCAAACGTCAATCCATTAATATCTTTCATGCCGGTCTGGAGCATCTCCAAACGCTCTTGTGTAGTAAACAGCGTCTGCTTATTCGGATTATGCATTATGGTTACGATGATTTTATCAAAAAGCTTCATGCTTCTTTTTACAATATCGATATGCCCATTGGTGACAGGATCAAAAGAGCCCGGGTAAATAGCAATTTTTTGCATAGTCTATTCCACTTTCTGATTGCATGAGATAACCAACATATAGAGTTGCTTATTCTTTCATGCAAAATTGTAGCCTCATGACGACCATCCACTGCAATCTTGCAACCTTTAGCAGTATCTCTATCAACCGGGGCACTCTTAACATGAAACGGTCAAGGATGCAATCTGAACCAACCAGACGTGCAGGGTAAAATGAACTACCGGCCACCATGTTTCACATGGAGGCGGTTTCGTGCTTCACTGAAGGCGGCAAGTACGCCATCTCCACACTTCAAACGGTTCTAAGCCCGGCCTTGATTAAGGCAAGTAATAAAATATTAAGGGCTGCGTTATAATCCCGATTGGCTACAAACCCGCAATGAGAACAGTTATGAATTCTGTCAGAAAGCTTTTTGGGTACAGTTTTTTTGCACCTGAAACACACTTTGGTTGTGCCGTGCGGCCTTACTTTTATTAGTTGTCCACCAGCTTGCCCCGCTTTGTAAGACAACATTGAAAAAAGCAGCCCCTATGCTTACATCAAGCATAGAATGGCGGCTAACTCCACCCTACGCTTGGCTTAGAGGATGGAAAATGCGCCGCCTGTTTTTTTGTTCAAATACTGCCGATCCGGTTAAAATCGCTTGAGGCGGTAGCACCTGCGGTATCACAGTTGATACTTTATACCGATAAAACTCAATCGCGGTCAAGCCCGTATCCAGGCCGGATACCGTGAACAACAGGATCAAAAAAACAAACACCATTGCGCAAAATCAAGAACCGGTTTGTGAAACAGGCGCCTGAACTAAAGGCGCACGTTGCAAATCACCGGTTATCGCGCTTAGTTTTTTTCGTCTTCAGGCTGTGCCAAAGTTTGTAAACTTGACGTATTCGCACCTTTGGCATAACACAAAAGATAGGAAAAAAGACATGCAAGATGGTTTATTATTTAACACAAATCGCCTTAACACAAATCGCCTTAACACAAATCGCCTTAATTGAACCATGATACCTTAACGCGCTCAAGAGAGTCTAACGGATGCGAAGTTTTTTGTTCGTCAGGATAACCAATAGCGATAATGGCCTCAACCTCCAGCCCATCGCGCAAGCCAAGGATTTGCTTTACAACGTCCGATGCTTTTTTGCCGTCACTGTGATTTCGAAGTCTGATTTGAATCCAGCAACTGCCCAGCCCCAGGTCAGCGGCCGCCAGATGCAAAAATATGGATGCGATGGAAGTATCTTCAATCCAGGTATCAGATTTTTGCGGATCACCGCACACCACAAAGGCTAAAGGTACATTTTTGAGAAAACTTGCGCCATGGGGTTTGGACGCAGCAAGTTTTCGGATCAGTTCAGGGCCGGTTACCACCATAAATTCCCAGGGATTGATTCCCCGGCTTGAAGGCGAACGCAGCGCAGTCTCAATAAGAAGATCGATCTTTTCCTTTTCCACGGGTTTTTGCTTAAACTTACGGATACTTCTACGTTTTCTTATCAGATCGGCAAACATGTGCTACTGTTCCTTTCTTCTTAACCAAAGTTACTCATAAAGGTAATTCGCTCTCCGTTGATACCGGTTTTCCGGTGCAACTGGAGTCCGGGTTGAGCAGTCCCAACCGGTGGCTGTCAGTGCGCCGGAGCAAGATGGACCTGACT
>JAAERL010000808.1 GCA_024230435.1 Desulfobacteraceae bacterium | reverse complement strand
GGTGTAAGGGAATTGAAAGGCAAAAGGGGTCACGGCAAATGTCATACCAATGTCAATTTTGGAAGTTAGAAGCTGATTTTTGGCTCAAATTAAAGCTGGAATGAAGATGCATCCAGTGGAGCTATCCATAATTAAAAATTCACGTTTTTGGTGATATTCTTGCAGCCAGAAAAGGAGGAAAAGTGCCAAAAAATGTGTACTGTCGTGGAGGGGCCGCAATCACAGCCAAGATCTATTGCCCAATCCACCTTTTTTAGTCACAGTGAGATCGGACGGGTTTAAGGATTTCATATCTACCCTCAAACGAGTGCCAGGTCCTCTCCTTGGTGAGGTTGATTTTAGGGTTAATCGTGTTTAAACCACCACGAGTGGTACCTTTATCTAGCTTTTACCCCAGGGGAGCAGACACATTGCCATTGTTTGCCAGGAAAGTGTAAGAATATGTTGAAACAAGCCTCAGTAGTGTGTGTGACAAGTTTCCTGGCTATAATACTTGAGATCG
>JAAERL010000807.1 GCA_024230435.1 Desulfobacteraceae bacterium | reverse complement strand
ATGGGCAGAGGGCGGAGGGAGATGTGCGGAGGCCGAGTCAGAGGCGGAGGGGGAGGCAATCATCAGACAATGGGTTGTCATTGTCTGATTATAAAGGGGGTTCGATTCCTGCTCTCCACCACCCACCAGCCCTGAAAAGACCAAAATTTGCACCATTTTTTATATCATGCAGCTAGCTGGTCTTGCTAAGGCAGCATGTCATGATGACCACCCAAGGGCACCACATTTTTGTGTAATTATTTTCAAATGCAGTGAAATTTTTGTAAAGTTTCACCACATATAAAACATTTTTCATAGTGGTATTAGGTAGCTTAGTTTAACAAAGGAAATATTTAAATTAAACCCTTGCAGAATTTGCTAATGAGTTTTGTTAGTTGAATACCAGAGGGTAACTACAAAAAAAAGGGATAAAGCTAATTACATAACAAATGGGAGTCCATGGCATCCAATTCACTGCCAGCTCAGGTCTTTTTATTCATAGACATATGAATTCCTATGTGGAATTGATATGTACCAGAAAGGTATATGTTGACAACTTTGTTGGCTGGAGTAGAATAGATAATCTCACTGGTAGAGAAAGGTAGTAAGCTGGTGTAGAGATATAGAATCCTGGTAAAGAAACACTAAAAAATAGGTGTATGTACACCAACACTGGTAGAGATTGGGTATCTGATGTGAGCATCTTCCCAATCCTGGATTTAGCATCTTCAGCGTGAGTCAGTTCAACGCCATTTTGCCCAAAGTCACGCCCACATATACCACCGGGTAATGGAGAGAAAAAACAAATGAAAACAGATGCGACACAAGATTTAACAGATGCTTTTAGTGTCCCCGTAGGAAATGCTACGCTGGT
>JAAERL010000806.1 GCA_024230435.1 Desulfobacteraceae bacterium | reverse complement strand
CACTGGGCACCAATATTGATAATTTCGAGTATATTTTGTAGTTTTAAGTAGCAAAATCGAATATAATTTATGTGCGCAAGCCAACGTGAATTCAACATAGTATCTACCTAACATGTCAGAAAGAGTCTCGCGAAAGCGTCTTAATTCATACGACCTCGTCGGATGGGCTCGAACCAGCGGCACTCGGTACCGGACGAGTGAGGCATGCCATTGTCAGGTACTACCTTGTGCTGGCCTAAATTTTAATTTTCTATATAAAGTGTTTTTATAACAATATAAAGCGGGCGAGTGATTCACTTTGAAAAATCTTGATCCTTGCGAGTGATTTCATAAAGAACGATAGCGGGTTCGAGCGCAAAAAAAGGGCGTTGGTCAACGTGGGCACAGCATTGACACGTACCGGCCGGAATGTACGATACGTACTTACCACCCATCGATAACGATGGTCATGGCGACAAACATGTTGCCACGTCTGGGGATCGTACTCAGGTCCTTGATCCGTTTGTACCACTCAGAGGCCTTTTAGAGCTAGCGCAAGGTGCATTGGATGTTGAGATGATGGACAAAAAAGAAATATATAACATTGTAAATTTCTCTTACGAAAATACTTCGCGTAGGAATTTCCAAGGATAAAAGAGTTTCCTGCGTCCAATTTTTAGCGGATCATGTTGCGAGTCCCGATAAATAAGTTTAACATGGGAATAGGT
>JAAERL010000805.1 GCA_024230435.1 Desulfobacteraceae bacterium | reverse complement strand
TGCTATTTTTTTTAATCTGATAAATTCTGATTACGAACACTGTTGTGAAAACAGATGTCTGACGAAAATGCTGAAAATATTTTATAGACATCCCCGGGAGGCGCGGGGAAAATCGATTATTTAGCTTCAAGGCGCAGATTCGCGCGAGAGTAACTTTCCTGTGTGCTGTTAAAACAGAAAAGAAATTATCATACCCTGGGATCGTATGCTGTACCGGTAGGTATGAAACTTTCTTTATGGCATCTTTCCAGCAGTAGGACTGGTGTTGCAAAGAGCTGCCTAGCTACAAACAAAGCTCAGCACAACATAATAGAAGAATGAAGACAAATGACAAATAAATAACAAGAATCTTTTCTTACTAGTAATCTTAATGTTCCTTTAGGGCTGCTGTTTGGAGGAACAAATTTTATTCAATTCTATACAGAGTAGCAGCAGTAGAGAAGGGCCATAGACAATCATTATAAATCACAATTTGTGCATCAAAACCTTGTTGGTCAACTTACCATATTGTGTTGTGTCCAAGTCCAAATTTTTATACTTTCTCAGCCATTCGGCAATCGCATTTCGGCATTTTTTCTTAGCCTCTTTCTCGGTTATTGTCACGTCTTCCATCCTGTGAATCACAGGGTAGACAATTACACGTTGATTTCCTTGAATTTGATCATTATTGCCGCCAGCTTGAATGAATTGCTGCAAATAATTCTTCCTAAGAAGTTTCTTTGCTGAATCTTAAGCTTCAAATCTCTTGCTTGCACTATTATTCTTGCTTTGGAAGGAGGAGACCCCATTTTCAAGAACTATTCAATGAAACTTACGAAATGCAACAATAATGTATCTGTTTGTACAGTAGTTATTGAGATTACTACCTTCACCAACTTTTTGGCGGTTGTTTTAATTCAACAATCGTCTTGAGAAAATGTTGAAGATGTGTTCCACACCACAGGTGTCACACTGTGACGTCTTTGTCCTATGCAATGAAACAATAATGTCATTACGGAAAGGGTCATTAAAAAATAATCCAGAAATAATCCAGAAATAATCCAGAAATAATCCAGAAATAATCCAGAAATAATCCAGAAATAATCCAGAAATAAGTCATTTGGCTTATTGGCTTATTGGCTTATTTAGGCTTATTTGGGCTTATTTAGGCTTATTGGCTTATTTAGACTTATTTGGGCTTATTTAGACTTATTTGGGCTTATTTGGGCTTATTTGACTCATTCGCGAGGTACTATTTCATTTGAGGGTACTACCCCTTCCAGTAATTATAAACATGTGGCAGTTGAGCCTAATATTTTTATCGCAAATCCCACCTCTATCACAATTTTTGATTGATTCGTTAAGAATTTTATTTTAAGCTCACCCCAGCTATCATCACATCATACCTCTCATGAAAAATGAAAGGTATTAAAGATTTCGCTGAGACAGTTTTCGATGGTCCACGCATTCTGGATGCGTGGAATGCGCGCATTCAGATTTCGCTGAGACTGCGCCTTAAATTGGACTTATTTCGGTTTTTAATTCTTGGACTTATTGTGTCCCTGCATTATTTCTGCATTATTTCTGGATTATTTCTGGATTATTTCTGGATTATTTAGATTATTTTGTCTGAAAGATTATTCTGGATTATTCCTGGATTATTTTGACTTATTCGGGGGGAAATAATCCAGAAATAATCCAGAAATAATCCAGAAATAATCCGAAAATAATCCGAAAATAATCCAGAAATAAGTTAAACATTAAAAACTTTCGGTCATTAAAATTGTATTGTCCAAAAATTCTCGAAAAGAAAAATTATTTTAATGACTCTCATTGAGCCAATGTGTCGCATTTTGATTTCAAATCCTGCTTGTAATTGAGGATCAATTTCTATTGTTGGCTCTGTAACAAATATGACTGATGTAATTCTTATTTTGTAACAATGCTGGACTGAACCAGGGCTGAAAACATTCATATGATCATTTATGAATTTTGTCGTGATGTGTGCCGGTGTTGGAGCAAGGCAAATAGACTGTATCCAAAGAAAACATCAAGAAAAATCTCCTCCCGGTCATAATATTTCTTTTATTGTTAAAACGTACAGAATGAGTAACACAACACTGGTGACAATGAAGAAGGAGATGAACACCTTGACGTAGGTAAGATTGGACAATTACTTTCTGAAATGCTGATGTTCTGATGCTTCTGCGTACAAATTTAGTAACACTATCAATTCTATTCTTACATATACACAGTCAACGTCTTCTTGTTTAAGACAAAACTATCAATTAAGAAGCCCATGATGAGCTACACATATTACATTATCTAATCAAAAATGCATGATGTGAATGGCATGCATGGTAAAAATTAAGATTTTTAAAGAGAAGATTGTTATTTATTTATTGCTTGTCTTCATTCTTCAATTATGTTGTGCTGAGCTTGGTTTTTGGCTACTTTACATCAGTCCTACTGCTGGAAAGATGTCATAGAGTATCTTATTATTGTACTGCTTGTATCATAGCTCTACCGGTACAGCATACGATTCCAGTGTACCGGTACAGTACCGTATGTTTCTTTTCTGTGAACAGCACACAGGAAAGTTACTCTTGCGCGAATCTGCGCCATGAAGTGAAATAATCGATTTTCCCCGCGCCTCCCAGTTGTTTTGTTTTCAGTTGAAAACTTGTGACAGACAGACCTTGAACTCATTTGGTGGGAATTCTTCGAAAATCTGAAACCTTGGCCGGGCAGATGTCGTTGCGACACAGACATTCTGACACCAACCAAACCAAAAAGCAGCACACAACAAGCGAACATGACACAGAAACACCCCAGCAACCACAACAACAACGAGTTGTCTCCATACAAATGATCTAAAACAATTCACAAACTTGGCCACGAGGAACACTGCATCTCCTCGCATCATGGTGCATTGGCAAGCTTCAGTGCTCGCATCATCTGCAAGAATTTGGTATGACGTCATCATAATATTAGAAGAAGAACCAAGAGCACCCTTCCTTATTAAGAGCAGGACAGCTATCGATGTTCAAAGTAATCCTATCATAGCCAAAGAAGAAAGCAC
>JAAERL010000804.1 GCA_024230435.1 Desulfobacteraceae bacterium | reverse complement strand
GCTCAAATATCCGACCGCCAGCGCACGATAGCGCAAGATGGGCCTAGCCGTCGTAGGACGGTCTTGACGACAAGGAAGGGAAGGCCCATACGAAGTTTGACAGCTGACGGCGGTGTCAATTTGGCGTGGTAGGGTGGGGTAGGTCCGGGGAGCGAGATGGTGCCGGGGATTCGGCCATGGTGGAGTTTTAACGCCTCTGTGCCCCATCTAGCAACAGACGCGTGCACCGCACGAGACCGCCGTTTTTGGCTACGTCATCGCGAGCGGAATGGTCTCCCCCTCGCGATGACGTAGAGACATCACAGGGGAACCAATAAGGTTCCCTGTGATGTATTGTTGAAGTGGCTGATTTGGATTGAATTGATGAAGATGGGAGGGTGAAGGGAGCGGCGTTGACATCGAGCATGGATTTTTTTCTCCAAAAACAGAATTCCTCACCAAAAAGTTGTTGCTGTTCTCGGTACTGCCATTTCCTGCAAAAGATACCTTCGGTAGATAACTTTTTTTGTACAAAAAAGTAAGCTAGGTAGAGCTTTATGGTTTCCCCCTACTAAAGACATAAGCTGGGTGTTGGAAGTACAAAAGAGGTTGTATTAATTTACGAATAGGT
>JAAERL010000803.1 GCA_024230435.1 Desulfobacteraceae bacterium | reverse complement strand
CGTCAACCTAACCATTCTCATGGCGCTCAGCAAAATTGCAGGATAACAAGCCAACCCCACTAAGAAAACAATGCAACAGGTCAAAGAATTTATGGACTACATGGCGAGCAATCCTGACGCAAAAATCAGATACCATGCATTAGACATGGTGCTCAACATGCACAGATCAGTAGACTTAAGGTTTGGGTCAGTAGTATGAATTTTGTTTAAAATAACTTTATTAATTACTTTCCCTGGTCCCCATGTTTCTTTTGTTATTGCTGATGGCACCAGCTCCCGTCAAGCGAATCTGGGTGTTAGAACAAGGGATACTCCGTACGTAAGCCATACTGCATTACCTAGGATTATCCCCGCGTAAGCCCGTTCCCGGATAGAGCCAACAGAGCTAGATACCTTTCGCCTTCCCAGAAAGATACCTTTTTTGGAGGACATACCGGTGTGGAGAGCATACATGTGCTCATCGTACTCACCAGAAGACATTTCCCCCCGTAAATAGAAACAAGCCAAAAATCTCGGAACGAGCAAATCCTTTGCTCATAATTTACGTAGAATGCTTATTCTACTTTAGCACTACAATCACACTTGTAGGCACTCTCAGCAGTTCTACGTAACCTCTCAAGTAGTGTCAGCATTCCACCCCCTCGCACAAGCGTTGTTCCCCCAATTATTCATCCCCCTTTCAATCAGGCAAGGCATTGCAAGAGTTACTACTAGAAGACGACAGCAAAAATCTTGACAAAAAAGGGAAACAACGGATCTAACCAATTTTGGGAAACTTCCTATATTACGGCCACTCCGTCAACCTAACCATTCTCATGGCGCTCAGCAAAATTGCAGGATAACAAGCCAACCCCACTAAGAAAACAATGCAACAGGTCAAAGAATTTATGGACTACATGGCGAGCAATCCTGACGCAAAAATCAGATACCATGCATT
>JAAERL010000802.1 GCA_024230435.1 Desulfobacteraceae bacterium | reverse complement strand
GAGGAAGCATCGGCGCGATCTGATGTTGGAGGAGCCTTGCTGCGCTGGTAAGAAAAATAGCGCTCTTGCTCATTATGTCATCATCTTCGGAGGATTGGATTTATCGAGCCGCTAAAAAATGCTGAATGATTGCAATAAGATCGATGTCAGCCAGGTGCCTGCCTCTCCTTTGCTCTGACTTAGTGTCTGCAAAGGTCAAAGCTACAAATCCGTGGGGCTTTCAGGGTTTGGTGAACGCCCTCGCCCTTAACCTCTATCTGCCCCCTTTCCTAAGAGCGGGTTCTGTCCCTCCCGCCATTTCCCTTCGCGATAAAAATACAAAATATGCACAAAAAACCGTAGGGATATACGCGCTGGCCCCCTCATTTTGCCAGCACTCTCACAAATGAACACTTTGAACACAATAACCATGGCGACGGTGGCGGCTATGGTATGGGGCGGAATGAGGGTCGGCACCCCCATGAACCGGCGGAGGTGACTTCAGGGGGCCCATATGGCCCCATGATGTGAAGGAATTTTGTCTCCAAGTTCCCAGACCTTATTTCTTGGTTTCCTCCCACAAAAGTGACCGTTATTTCACAAAAAGCGACAACTGCAT
>JAAERL010000801.1 GCA_024230435.1 Desulfobacteraceae bacterium | reverse complement strand
TGCAGTTATAGCCGATATGATGAGAACATCTGACCTAGATAACTGCAATGCGATAATGCCCCAAATGATCGACGATTTCTTAGTAAACGTTGGCTGGGCGATTCGTTCTACATACCATACCGTACTAAAAACCACGCCCGGCGCCGCTGTTTTTGGAAGGGACATGTTATTCGACATACTCTTCTTAGCAGATTAGACCGAAATTGGAAAGCGTAGACAGGTTTTAGTGGATCGAGGCAACAAACGCGAAAATAAGCGTCGAGTTGACTTTGATTACACGGTGGGACAAAAAGTCCTTCTTATTAAAGATGGTATTCTCCGCAAAGCAGAAGACAAAAACGGCCCTTACGTTATAACTCAAGTGCATACAAATGGCACAGTCAGGATTCAACGCGGAACCATAAATGAAAGATTGAACATAAGGAGACTTGAACCATATTTCGAGCAAGTAACGCAAAATAATGGTCACAAGTACTTGTAGAGCTCGAATAGCTTGTAAAACAAAAATAAAAGAAAAAAATTAGTGGACCATATCAAGCGTACCTAAAATTTTTCTAAATCCGATTCGTATTGTACCTAGGTACTACGATATAATACTCCGTTCACAAACAATACTTACGTCAATTCATCTATTAAGATGCATCGTCAAATTGAATAACGCTTCAAAAAGCCTATTTTCAATATTGCCTAAGCAATATCGCTATGCCCCATTGGTCTTTTTTTACCCTCGAGGTTTTTCCGAATGCGACATTTTATTCATGCAAT
>JAAERL010000800.1 GCA_024230435.1 Desulfobacteraceae bacterium | reverse complement strand
CAATTCGAGAGCTCTAAAACCTACGGTGTTGGAAGCAACTATCCTCCTTCTATTTTAATTAATCAAAATAAAAAAGGATACCCCAATATATCTAAGTCGTACCTACAAGTGAGCGAATAACGCAAGTCACTTGACTTGCAACAGTACACTTCTACATAGGAATACGTTGGACCCCTTAAGAGCCATCTAATGAGAATTAATCTTCGTCCAAATACTAAGATAGATAAGTGTATATAGGCTAAGTAGTGGGCATTTGCCGCCCTAGCTAGATGTACGGTAGGTACGCGTCATATCTAATCTATGAGCGAACGCGAAAATGGGTTGGGCAAGGGAATGACAACTGGGGAAAGCACAATGTAAAACGGCGTTTCCGATCATGGGTAAAAAAACTATTCTAAAATAACGAATCGCGCGTCGCGCATGATTTAGCCACTAAGTGTTTTGCCCACTGGAGCAAATTGTTACTTGGAAACAGATGCGCTGATCCGGGCCTGTCTCATTCACGTATTTGAATGTTTTCCCAAAATGCCATCATCAACGTTATGCAACAACCCTATTGGAAACCTCCCCCCCACAT
>JAAERL010000799.1 GCA_024230435.1 Desulfobacteraceae bacterium | reverse complement strand
GGCTTTTGCTTTCCTCATTCCATCATTTTGTCCCAGACATAGACAAGTCACCATCATATCTGCTAGAAAAAGTGTTGCTGCCATGTACCTGCAATCTAGTCCTATTGGCGTTCGCTCGTATGTTTTTCCGAATTGAGCTGACCAGACCTCGCTATCGCAGTAAGTTTCACTATTGAGATCCCCAAAAGCATTGACATTTTCTGTTGCCACATGTGTCCTGATCATATATTTAACGGCCTGGTCACATTCCGTTTTGAGTGGGCTTAAGTCCCATTTACTCGGCAACAAGTTACCAAGTTGTATTGGGCTCTAAAGCACGATGGATCAAACATAGCTATAAATTGCCCTTTCATGAGTTCTTCATGACTCAACGGTTCATGACGGAAACCCATTTCCAGTCTCTTCCCTGATTCTGTCGTTTTTTTTCAATCGTCGTACGATTTAGTTTTTTTTGCTTTTAGGTGTATTGTACTTCATTTAATTTGTAGCTTAGTTGGCTTTCCAGACAGTCAACCTATACTCTCTATTAAAATTACATCAACTCTTCTCTTAGTTATTGGTGGTGTAATATTAGATAATATAGTTACTTCGTATTTAACATTCAATGTTTCAAGAAATAATTACAAATTAAATGAAACAGTATTCTTATAATTTACATCAATTATTGGCTCTCTGATTAGGATCCCTAGATGGGTTAGAGCTGTAATGGCATGAAAGATAGTGCTGTGGGCGTGCATGGCGTGTCGCCACACCTCTACGAGAACACCCCACTGCTTGAAGTGCTTATTCACTGTTTCCAGACAATTGTGAACACAAGCCTGTATTTCATGATTTGAATATAGACTAAGCACGCTCATATGATACCCCCTCCCCCTGATGTATATGTTATCTGCCTCAACGCCTTCATTCAAATCAAGCCAAGATCTCAGGCAATGCTGAACGATGCCAATATCTGGTCACTGACCACCAGAAATCCGCCATAAACCCTGGTAATGTGACCCTTGATGATGTCTGAGGAAACATCATATCCCAACAATAAAAATCTTGTCATTTCTGAGGGGAATGTGTTTATATTTAGTTATGTTTAGCAATGTCACCTCAGTTTTTTTCAAGGGCGC
>JAAERL010000798.1 GCA_024230435.1 Desulfobacteraceae bacterium | reverse complement strand
CAGTTAAAGAATATACCATCTTGTATGTCTTTTTTCCCGTCTTGTGCGTTATGCCAAAGGTGCGAATACGTAAAGTATGCAAACTGATCAGCAAAACTTTGGCGCGCCTTGAATACGAAAAAAATCGAAGCTCAATCTGGTATATTCTTTTCCGCCAATCGCCTTAAGAGCAGGGAAGATAATAAAGATATTGAGTAAGGAGGGGTCCAGTATGAGCGATACATCCAACGCAGTAAAAGGCAAGGCGTTTAACCTGAGTAAAGCCGTCGAGTACGCGGACGGTTCCGTGGTCAGCAAGACGTTGATTAAAAAAGATATCGGAAATGTTACCCTTTTCGCGTTTGACGCGGGCCAAGGGCTTAGTGAACATACGGCGCCTTTTGACGCGCTAGTTTATATCATGGACGGCGAGGCGGAAATAACCATCGGCGGTCAACCGCAAAATGTTGTTTCCGGTGAGATGCTGATTATGCCGGCCAATATCGCCCATGCGCTCCATGCTAAAACGCCTTTTAAAATGTTACTGGTCATGATCCGCGGTAAAGTGAATAGTGAATAGGGTCACACATTAAAGGTGACCCTTTACTCAATCCAGTGTAGACAAAAAATTTGCTTCGAACGTCTTGTGATAAGTACCCGATCGATATGAGGCAACCTAAACGCAAAATAATGTTAGCGAACAGGAGGAACCAATGAAATTTTACGGAACAATCTTACTTGCGGGAATAATGATTCTGGCGGGATTTTCAATGGCATGGGCCGGTGGCATGCGTTGCGGCAATAATATTGTCAACGTTAATGACAGCGCTTTCATAATAGAACAAAAATGCGGTAGTCCGATCTCAAGGTCCCACGTGGGCTATGTTATCAATGAAGAAAAAAAACGGGAACTGCTCATTGAAGAGTGGGTTTTTGGTCCAAAAAACGAATACTTTTATTTGGTAACCATAACCGGGGGACGTGTATCCGGGATAAGATCTGAGAAAAAATAACCAGGCAACCTAAGAGCCTGTCCGGAAACCAGGTTCTCAGGTTTGTGAAGGATCAAGTTCAGGATGCCGGTTTAAAAATCGGTAAAGGGTTGCACGCCCCACACCAAGCAGTTTCGCCGCCTTGGCTTTATTACCGCCGGTTTTCACAAGTGCTTGTTTAACGGCGTTTTGCTTAAGTTTTTTTATCGGTCCGCGCCGAGTCACGGGACGTTTTAATTTGCGTAATTCCATCGGCAGGTCATGTGGGCTAATGTTGGCATTGCTGCACCTGACGATGGCAAACTGTACGGCGTTTTGAAGCTCGCGCACATTGCCGGGCCAGTCATAGTCCATCATTACGGACATCGCGTTGGCTGAAATCCCGGGCAATGCCTGAGCTGTGTGCTTGCCCACCTGGTTCAGGAAATGGCGGGTCAATAAAGGTATATCATTTTTTCGCTGCCGCAGGGGCGGGACGTGAACCGGAATTACATTTAACCGGTAAAACAAGTCTTCGCGGAAAAGGTTCTTTTGGATTTCTTTTTTCAGGTCCTTATTGGTGGCGCTGATGATTCGCACATTTACCGACGATGTTTTTTCGCCGCCGACTTTCTCAAAGCGCCCTTCTTGCAAAAATCTGAGTAATTTGACTTGCATGGGTTTGGAAAGCTCAGCCACCTCATCGAGAAAAACAGTGCCGCCGTCAGATAGTTCAAACCGCCCTTTTTTATCCCGGAGCGCACCGGAAAAAGCGCCTTTAACATGACCAAACAGCTCGCTTTCAATTAGCCCTTCGGGCAATGCGCCACAGTTTATGGGCACAAAAGGAGCGCCGCCGCGCCGGCTTTCATTATGAATGGCATTGGCAACGAGTTCTTTTCCCGTACCTGTCTCGCCAAAAATATGTACTGGAAAATCGTACTGGGAAACATCCATGATTTGCTGAAATACCCGGAGCATCTTATCATCTGCGCCAATGATATTTGAAAAGCGATTCATTTCACCGCTTCTGCGGCGCAACTCCAGCAATTCACCAACATCCCGAAAGCTGGCCAGAATACCGATAAAGGCCCCTGAGTCATCCTGAATCATGGTGGCTGTAAATTCCAGCCGGACCTGCTTTCCCGCCTTACTGGTTATGGTAAGCGGATATTCGGCGCAATCTGTTACCGGGACTTGATTGCCGCAAAAACTGCAGTGCTGTCCGCAAAACGGTTCTGAGAATACATCATGGCAATCGCGGCCCAGCACATCCGAGCGTTTGTATCCGGTAATGCGTTCGGCCTCACGGTTAAAGAAAAAAATACGCCTTTGAAGATCGTGGGCGATAATGCCGTCTTTAAGACTATCCAGAATGCGGATAAGGTTTTTCTGGTTTGCTATAAAATCTGCTGGTTTCGAGTCAGTCATTTTTTTTTTCGGGCTAGAATTTCTTGAAATATCGCCTAAAACACAAACGGTATACGTATATTAGGAGAACATCAAAGTCAATGCGTACACCTTGGCCGGCTGTCAATCGTTTAAACCGAAACGATCCACAGCAAGAGCGCCACCACCAAACCGACGATCTGGGCGGGAATGGCGCGCCGCATTTCACTTTCAACGCCAGATGGAGAGGTGTAAGGTGTAGATCCGGTAAAATTCATAGCCAGAAAAGAACTGACGGTTGTGCCGAACAGCAACAATGCCGCACCGCTGCACACGGTCAAATATGGCGAGCCTGTCAGCATCAGCAAATAAAGCGCTGCTAAACCTACACCGGTAAAACATCCTTTAACCGCGAATATTCGAGTAGGAAGCCAGGGTAGCAACATGGGAACAAAAGCACCCCCGGCAAATGCGCCTGTAATACACATTCCCAATGCCAGCAGCCCCCTATGCCATGCCGCCGAAAGGGAAAAAAACGATCCCGCACCGATACCCGATACAAGAAAAATCACCAGCGCGGCCCACAAAAACGTTTTGCGGATCAGGTAAAGCTCTACAGGCGCCAACACCAGTCTTTGTGGAAACGTGAAGCTAACCCGGCGCATGCTATCACTGGTTTTAAAGCCGGAGCGAAGAAAGTTGTTCACATCTTCGGCGCGGATCGGCCCCCAGATCACCTCAAAACCGCATTGACGTTTGACTTGAAAAGCTGAAACACCAGGTGCGCCAAGCTGGGGAACAATGATTCGCCTATGGCGAACCAGTTTTTCCAGGTTGGTTTTTCGGATTTGCCGAACCAGCTCCCCGGTGCCGAAGGTACCTTTTCCGGCGGCGCACCAGACGTTGATACCGCGGGTGTCCAAAACCAGCAGCCAAGCATTGACCCCTTTTAAGCGCCGTCTCAAATGATCAAAACTTAATTTATAATCCGCCGTAACCAAAACCGGCGCATCTTCAGTGGGATGACCGACGGCATACAGACCAGGGGCCACTTTATAGTTATCGCGTTTAATCCCCAGCCTTGTTTTTATGGCGCCTAACAGATCTTGGCCATTAAGAGCCGTTTTAATACGCGGCACCCTTGCCACCTGTGTATCCATAAAATCCTCCACAAATCCGCATACGGTATAACCCGGACGGGCGAAAGGGCTTGCGGGCGGACCTGCGGGCGGACCACAACACGGCTCATCAGCTTCGGTTTCACGGTAAATGGGAAAGGGTTCCGCGGTTGATGTTTTGCATTGCTCATCCTGGGATGAGGTTTTACATTTGCATTCGGTTTGGGACGTCATTTTCGCCACAATTAATCCTAATTATCTGTTTTATTTTCGTATAACTTCAATGCGAACTTTAGCCGTTCCCTTATTTGCAATACGCAGTTTTTTGGCTGCCGAATAAGACAGATCAATTATGCGTCCTTTTGCAAATGGCCCCCGGTCATTGATTCTCACAATAACCCAACGGCCGTTTTGCAGGTTTGTAACCCGAACATGGGTACCAAATGGCAAATGCTGATGGGCCGCGGTCATGGCATATTGATTATATCTTTCACCACTGGCTGTTTTTCGTCCATGAAACGGGTCGGAGTAGTAACTTGCGACCCCAACTTCTTGATAACTCTCATTTTTCTTTTCTCCGTTTTTGGAACCACAACATGTCATGATCAACATCACGGTAAATCCCATAATAAGGATCCTGGAAGCTGCAAACTTGACGGCCATCTTCTTGTTGTTCAATTTGTTGTTCAATTTGTTTCTCAATTTGTCTGTTTGCCGTTGGGTGCAAATTTCAAACGCATATCGATTAATCTAATAATTTCTCTAACAAAAGTCTAAACTTTTTTATAAAAAAGCCGTTATTAATACAAGCACATAAAAAGTACATTGTAAAAATTTCAAATTAACTCTACCCGCATGTTTTAAACGTTGGGAAAATTGAAATTCATCCGGTATTGCTGCAAATCCGGATTCGTTTTCATGACGCAGCATTGGGTGCAGACAAGTTTGAGCACCACAAAGTTACCGGACAAATTGAGCACTTAGCCCACAGGTGCTAACAAGGTAGATTGATTTACCGTATTTACAATCCTAACCATTAAAAACAACGGTCCGGTTGCATTAAAGATGTACATTTTGCCGTTTATCGATTTACTGAGTTTCGTGCTTTATCTGATAATGGGATTTCTTGTTCTCATTAAAGACTTTAAAGCCGGGCTAAATAAATCCTTCGCAGCCATGACAGGGTGTTTTGCCTTTTGGTCTTTGAGCACGGTGGTTTTGCACAACCCATCGATTTCGAAACCGGTCATCCTGGCCATTTGCAAACCGATTTCCTTTGGCTGGTTGTTTTTTCCAAGTTGTACTGTATGGTTTGTACTGAATTTCACCCGGAAAAAAAACTTTTTAAATAAAAGATACACCAGGATGCTTCTTTTTTTCCCTCCCCTGATTTTCCTTTACCAGCTCTGGAAAGGAGCATTGATTACGGATTATCATTATACCCTGTGGGGTTGGCAGGTGGTTTGGGCAACGTCACCTTGGGCTTATGCCTATTTTGCTTTTGCCATTCTATTTTCAGGTTGGGGCTTATGGATTTTAGCCTGGTATGTGAAACAGCAACCGGACCGGTTGGAAAAAAAACAAGGCATTATCATGGTAAGCTCGGGAATAGTTAGCCTGATAGCTGGCGTTTTTTTTAACTTTGTGCTGCCTTTGCTGGGCCATACCACGTATCCGACAATGGCCAATCTCACAACTCTGATATGGGTTACGGCAATCACTTACTGTATGATTCGCTATCGGCATATTTTAGTCACCCCGGCTATGGCTCCCGAAAACATCATATCGGCCATGTCCGATGCAGTCATTTTAGCTGATGGCAGGCATTTAATCGCCGAACAGAATTCATCGGCCCTGGAGCTGTTGGAATACGATATTAACAGTTTGCGCCAAAAACCTCTGGCGGATATTTTTGTCGACCGGACCATCGCCCGCAGCAGCCTGGAACAGGTAACCGCAAAAAACGATATCAACAATGAAGAATTCATAGTTCAAACAAAATCCGGGCATCAAATTCCGGTATTGCTCTCTGCGTCAGCGCTCAAAGATTCTCATGGAAAAAAAGCCGGCCTGGTGTGCATTGCCAGAAATATTCAAGACAGGAAAAAGACTGAACTGGCCCTTTTAAAGGCCAAAGAGGCGGCAGAAATCGCCACAAAGGCAAAAAATCAATTTCTGGCCAATATGAGCCATGAAATACGCACCCCTCTAAACGGTGTCCTCGGCATGAGCAGTTTACTTCTGGATACCAGGCTGACACCTGAACAGCGTGATTTTGCAAAAACCATATATCTTAGCGGTCAGGCCTTGCTGGCGGCCGTCAATGATATTTTCGATTTATCAAAAATAGAAGCCGGCAAATTCGCGTTCGTAGAAAAATCGTTTAACCTGCGCGATATCATGGATCAGGTCACTGATATGATGACTGCCGAAACAATTAAAAAGAAGCTGGACTTCAATTGCATTGTTGACCGCGATGTTCCTGAATTATTAATGGGAGACCCGGGCCGATTAAGGCAAGTTCTTGGCAATTTAACCGGTAACGCTGTTAAGTTCACGCAAATAGGCGAAATTATAGTTCATGTGAGCCTGATAGAGCAAATCCAAAACGAGTCGACACTCCGGTTCAACGTAACAGATACCGGAATTGGTATTGCCGAAAATCGTAAATCGACCATATTTGAGTCCTTTTCCCAAGTGGACAGTTCACATACACGAAAATTCGGTGGTACCGGGTTGGGTCTGGCAATATCAAAAAAAATCGTGGATAGCATGGGAGGCTCCATTGACGTGGAAAGTTCCAAAGGAAAAGGCGCCACGTTTTGGTTTACCTTAACCTTTCAAAAATCGGTTACTCCGATAGCCAAAGAGCAACAAAGGCTGCAATCCCTGAAAGGAAAACGAATCCTAATCGTAGACGCTAGTACAAACAGCCGCAGGGTGCAACGTGAACTTATTGAATCAAAACAAGGGGGCTGCGAAGAAGCCTGCACCGCCCGAAGCGCTCTGGACTTTCTGGTAGAGGCCTACGGCATAAAATCACCCTTTGACATGGTTGTTATATCAAACCGCATGCCGGACATGGAAATCTCACAGTTTAAAACCATTATTAAAGAGACTATTCCTGGTCAGGATCTTCACGTGATCACCGTCCACGATGCAAATTCCAATTGCGGCAATGATCAATCCAACACGATACAAAATTCGCAATTCCATTTATGCAAGCCCATAAAGCAAGGACAATACTTGCAGTGTCTCGAATATATGGCAAATAAAAGCTTGCGCAACAATGCCCAGGCCAAACAAATGCCCCAGAAGCCAGCGCCGCTTAAGAAGTCAGCCGGCAATACCCGCATTTTATTGGTTGAAGACAATCCAATTAATCAAAAGCTAACCTTGAAAATCTTGGAACATTTCGGTTATCAGGCTGTTGCCGCCAAAAACGGTTTAGAAGCAATCGATACAATGCAAAAGTCCAATTTCGATATTATTCTTATGGACCTGCAAATGCCTGAAATGGACGGTTTTGAAGCCACAGAGAAAATTCGGGCAATGACGTTTTCTTCTAACGATGTTAACACGCCAATGATTCCCATAATCGCTCTGACAGCCCATGCATTGAAAGTCGATGAAGAGCGCTGTCTTGAGGCGGGAATGAATGATTATCTGTCCAAACCCATCGAGCCGAAGGAATTGATCAAAAAAATAGAACAATGGCTTGCCAAGTAAGAAGATGTCTTTTTTCCCGTCTTGTACGTTATGCCAAAGGTGCGAATACTTTAAGTATGCAAACTGATCAGCAAACTTTGGCACGCCTTGAAGACGAATAAAAATCGAAGCTCAATCTGGTATATTCTTTTGCGCCAATCGCCTAATCGCATTTGGTATATCCGCAAAAATGGCAGATCTGACAACCTTCCTCATAACTGATGGTTTGACTGCACTCAGGGCACACTGCGCCTATCAATCTGTTTTCTGTTTTCGTATTGGCCCGGCTATCTTTAACATAACGCCTTTCCAAGACCCTTGAAATGGCATCCGGAATGGACAGGACTAAACCGTCATCCTGAAAGACCGGATGTTCGCCGCCGATTCCCTTTAATTGTTCGATAATTTCCCTGACATCGACTCCGGACCTCAGGGCCAGGGAAACAAGCCGCCCGATGGCTTCTGTTTTTGCGGTGGTTGAACGCCCTGATTTTCCAATGGTAACGAAAACCTCAAAGGGCCGCCCATTAAATTCGGTTACCGTCACATAAAGCTGGCCCAAGCCGGTTCGGATTTTCGTGGTAAAACCTTTTAGGGTTTCCGGTCTCTTACGCACTACGGTCAGCAAGCCTTCCACCGCGCCTTGACAAGCGCCCGTTGACAGAACCTGGTTATCCTTGCTGCCGTCGCGATAAATCGTCACACCCTTTAATCTTGATTCGTATGCCAGATCATAAATCAAACGGATATCTTTATGGGTGCAATTTTTTGGCAAGTTAGCCGTCTTGGAAACAGCGTTGTCTGTATGAGCTTGAAACGCAGCCTGAATACGAATGTGCCACTCCGGTGAAATATCGTGGGCGGTAACGAATACGGATTTGACGTTGCCGGGGATGCCTTCGATATCGCGGATGCTGCCCTTTTGGCAAATCTTGCGCATCAACTCGTAAGAATAAAATCCCTGGGATTTGGCCACTTGTTCAAAAAACGGATTCACTTCTATCAGTTTGTCGTCATCCATGACCTTGCGAACAAAGCTCAGTGCAAACAACGGTTCGATACCGCTGGAGCAATTGGCAATAATGCTCAGCGTGCCGGTAGGCGCTATGGTCGTTGTGGTAGCGTTTCGCAAAGGAGCCTGATTGCGGGCGTGGAAAATGCTGTCTTTAAAATTCGGAAAAGGCCCCCTTTTAACCGCCAAAGCCTCAGAGGCCGCTTTGGATTCCTGCCTGATAAATCCCATCACCTCATGTGCTATGGCCAAACCCGCTTCGGAATTATATGGAATTTCCAATTGAAAAAGCAGATCCGCAAATCCCATCACCCCAAGGCCAACTTTACGGTTGCCCTTTGTCATACGGTCAATTTCGTCCAACGGATAGTTGGACATATCAATGGTATTATCGAGAAAATGAATAGCCGTCCTGACAGTCTTTGCAAGCGCCTCATAATCGATGGCAACACCGTTTTGCGTTTTGGCGGCAAAGCACGCCAGATTGATGGAGCCCAAATTGCACGCCTCCATTGGCAGCAAAGGTTGTTCTCCACAAGGGTTGGTGCTTTCAATACCGCCCAGGCCGGGAGTAGGATTATCGGCATTAATACGGTCAAGGAACAAGATACCCGGATCACCATTTTTCCAGGCCTGTTTGACAAGAGTGGTGTAAACCTCGCGGGCAGAGCCGGACGCGGTTTTTTTTCCGGTGTGCGGATCTATAAGATCATAAGATTCCCCTTTTTCAACCGCTTCCATGAACCGGTCGGTCAGTGCCACGGAAATATTAAAATTATTCAGTTCGTCATTATACTGTTTGCATAAAATAAATTCCATTATATCAGGATGATCCACTTTAAGAACGGCCATGTTGGCCCCCCGCCGCGTGCCTCCCTGCTTGACTTGTTCTGTGGCTGTATTGAAAATCTTCATAAAGGATACGGGGCCGGACGCCACTCCGCCGGTAGTGCCCACCACACTGTTTTTCGGGCGCAGGCGTGAAAACGAAAAACCTGTTCCACCGCCTGACTTATGAATAACAGCGGCGTTTTTCAGCGTCTCAAAAATGGCTTCCATGCTGTCGTGCACGGGAAGCACAAAACAAGATGCCAATTGCCCCAGTTTTGTCCCGGCATTGATCAATGCCGGTGAATTGGGCAAAAATTTCATTTCGGCCATCACATCATAAAAACATTGCTCCAGCTTGCCCGCATCAGCCTCAGGATCATATTTCAAATCCGCGGCGGCAATGTGCCGGGCCACTCTGCGAAACATCTGGGAAGCACTTTCTATAACGTTACCATCGGCATCTTTGCGAAGATAGCGCCGCTGCAAAACGGTTTTTGCGTTTTTGGTGAGAACAATACCGTTTTTGTTAAAATAGGAAATATCAAGAGGGATGGAAAAATCACCGAAAATCCCCGCGCACTCAAGCGAAGACGTTACTATGGTATCGAAAACCGGGGGCGTTATCGAACGAATTTTCAATAAATCCATGGATTGTTCTATGAACCGGCTTACGGGCTTGGCCTGCTTTTGCCCGAAACCATACTTTTGGACAAGCAGTTGAACAAATGTTTCATTATCCCAGCTATAACCGCAAAGGTCTATCCCGGCTTCGGACACCTTGATTTGTTTTGCTTTATGAGACATGACGCTATCTCCCGAATCATACTTAACATGTGGTAACGGCATGGTTGACATACAATATGTTGTATGTCAATAGGAACAATATATCAATATAATGACAATTTAACAGGGGGAAGCATAATGGATCGTAATACATACGAAAACATTCTTAACCGTGCTATCAGAAGTGAAATTGAAGCTAACCGGTTCTATCACCAGGTGGCCCAAAAAATGAACGATAGGACTCTGAAGCAAATGTTTGTTACTTTTGCCGGAGAAGAACTCAACCATATGAAAATATTGGAATCTTTCCGTGATAAAAAGGACATGGCCGTTCATTTTAAAAAAGTGCCGGATTTTTATGTGGCCGACACATTGGAAGAACCTGATCTTTCAATTGATATGAAACCTGCCGAAGCCATCGCTTTGGCTATGAAAAAAGAACAGGCCGCTATGAAGCACTATACTCAACTGGCCGAAGCCTGTACGGATCAAGAGCAGCGAAAACTTTTTCTTGAGCTGGCCTCCATGGAAAAGGATCACAAGCATAAAATGGAACAAGCCTTTGTGGATATTGGCTATCCGGAGGTTTGGTAAAAAAATCCGCAAAGCTTGATACTTGGTAGTGTTTGGTATGTCTTTATATTACTTCAATGGAAACCGCATTTAGGACAAATCAGGGCTCAAACGCCCTTAATAGCTTGTAACATTCTGATGTTACAAAAGCCTAAATAATAAACCATTTACTATTTAGAGCCCGGATGGACAGATGCGGTTGCCCTGATATTACTTTTATATATTATTTCTTTATCCTGTTAGCATAGCAGTGGTATAATTTGGGTATGTGCTGACTCAAATTTTATCTGAAAATTCGAACGAACAATAGACTAAGCGGCGGGTTGCTAAATTCAGGGCACAGGAATCTGCAAATCTTTGATCAAAAATAAAACGCGCTATGAAAAAATATCATTTTAAACACGTTTTTTTATTGTCAATAGCACTTTTGGTTATACACGTGCCGGCAAAGCGGGCATACGCAGATTTATCAGTCGGGTATATTAATTTTATCAGCCGCCACATCCAGGATCACATCGAATTAGCAATTCGCTCCGATCAATTCCAGTGCTGGGGAGAAGTCATTCAGGAATTGACACTATTGCCTGCACACTATGCCCAACGAAGCCACAGGCCCATCTGGTTTAACGCTTTTGGGATACACCCCGGCGCCTTTGAAATGCTGGAAGTCATCCGAAATGCCTCTTTACACGGATTGCGCCCACATGACTATCACTTCTACGCCCTTAATGAAATCTTATATCATATTCAGGGACCGTATATACCAATGGACAGCCCAACGCCTGGAGATTGGGCGGCGTTTGACATTCTGCTTACCGATGCCTTCCTGACACTGGGCTCTCACATGACATTGGGCCGTGTGAATCCGGAAAACCTTTACACGGATTGGAGGCTTCCGCGCATACACATGGATCTGGTTGCAATCTTGAAAAAAATTAGTATGCCCGGAGAACTTTCCCTGGCGATGGATAAGCTCAACCCATCACATCCTCAATACAACCGCCTGCGAAATGCATTGCGTAAAATGCAACACATTCAAATGCAAGGTGGCTGGCCCCACATCCCCGGCGTCCCCTTTGTGCGCCCCAAATCAAGTGACTTTCGGGTAATTACCCTGCGTGAACGGTTGCATCTTTCCGGCGACCTGCCGGTTATGATCGATAGTGATAAAGAATCGCAAGTCTATGACCCCCGGCTGGTTAAAGCAGTCAAAAGTTTCCAGAAACGCCACGGGCTCAAACCCGATGGCGTGGTCGGCCCCAAAACACTAATTGCTTTGAATGTGTCTCCAAAGCAACTGCTGACTAAAATCGAACTTAATATCGAACGCCTGCGCTGGCTTCCGTATGATCTTGGAAAGCGTTATATCTGGGTCAATACAGCCGGATATTACCTCAAGGTGATAGAAAAAGACCGGCAGGTAATGTCGATGCGGGTTGTTGTGGGACGCCCGGCAAGACGGACACCTGTCTTCAGCACCAGCATGACCTATATGGTTCTAAACCCTTACTGGACAGTGCCCCCAAGACTGGCTAGAGAAGATATACTGCCGCACTTAGTTCAAGAGCCCGATTATATTAAAAATAATGGCTTTAGAATTTTTAATGGCTGGGCCCATGACTCCGAAGAGCTCGATGCCGCCGCTATTGACTGGAAATCTATTGAAAAAAACACTTTTCCCTTCCGGTTGCGTCAGGACCCCGGCCCGGAAAACTTTCTGGGTAAAATCAAGTTCATGTTTCCCAATAAATATAATGTTTACTTGCACGATACGCCAAATCGTAACCTGTTCAAAAAGACCAGGCGTTCGTTCAGCTCGGGCTGTATCCGTGTTGAAGATGCGCCGGGCCTTGCAGTCTATTTAGTAAAAAACGATAACCGATGGGGGAGAAATACTCTCGAAAAGATATTGAAATCGCAGACCCGCACTGTTGTTTTGCTCAAAGATCCGTTACCAGTCCATCTTATTTATTTGACGGCCTGGGTTGACGATAAGGGGAAACTTCAAATTAGGGAAGATATATACCATCGGGACCAGGTTCTGGAAACCGCCCTGGCAAAAGGTCCTATTCGGAGTTCATCCAAAAATGGTGACTTTGACCGGCATTTTGAAAAAATCAGCCAAATTTCAGATGAAATCTAACACGTCTCATTCCAGCAGCGAACCCTGCCCGTATCCAAATGCACAAAACCTGATTTGGGATAATACCCCACGCCGCCGGCTTTCATGTCTATACATACATTGTGCAACTTGCGGGTAGTCAAGCTGGAAATACGGATATCGATAGCCTGTCCCAGGGTGTGCAGGCTTTTTTTTGCAACTCCGGCAGAGGTTTTACGCAACATTTTGTTGGTTTTTTCGGAGCGGTAACCCGATACCACCTGAATCAGTTCATCCTTGTCAGTTTTCATCATAATGTAATAAAGCTGATCCAAAAGATTCGGATCAATGGATTTGATATCACCGGTGCGATGATCCCGCAGGATATGATTAATCTTATTCAATGCATCAATCCGGTAAGTGCCATCAAAATAATAACATACCGTCAATTTTTCGGCGGTATGAGTATTGTAAAAGGATAAAACGCGAGGTTTTCCCTTATTATCCATTATCGACGCTATTGCCGATAAAGGAGTGCATGCACTTGCCAGAAAAAGCGTGCCATATTTTAGAAATCCGCGTCGACCGATCCTATTCACATAAACCTCCTTCTTGCCATGCTCTGAGACTGTGAAAAGAGCAATTTTTATTCCTTAACATCAAAAAAAAGATAATTTTTTTAAATCTTTTTACAACCATTTAAAATTTAATACAAAAAAATAAACCAGGCTAAATAGACCGATAAAACCGAAAGCAGAATATGTTTTACTCCATTGCCTTTTGCTGTCCGCAGTACCAAATTTTGCCGCCTATGACAAAATTTGTCCCATATGGTAATTTCCCGGCTTTTATTTTATGCGTAACTTATTGTAAATTTTGCAAAATTTACCCATGTCTCTCCAATATCGGCCGGTTGCTCCACTTTGTTTAAAACCTTATGAACAGATATATAATCATTTGCTTATGTTGCATTGATTTGCAAAAAAGCATTTTAAAAATTCCGCTGGCATGCCTACCATAAACTTTGCAAATTGCAAAGGAAAAAGTGAAACCCAAGCGAATTAAAACCCTTACGCTTTTATTGTCAGCTTATTTAGCTGTGCTGCTCAAATGCCATATTGGTTTAAATTGCTTTACAAAACAGCTCTTTTTGGGTTAATCCTCCTTAACGTTTAAAAAAAAATATGAAAGAATGGACTATGCTTACAAACGTTTTGGCGGCTAAGGTTCTGATTTGCTTGTGCTGTTTTGCTGTTTTGTGCTGCGGCGGCTCAGGAACTGAAGACGATAATAAACCAATACCTGAAGAGGGTAACGAAACAGAATATTATATCAGCGGCACTATTTATTCGGAAGCCGCCAATGCTATTGACAGCGATGTAAATGATTCGGAAACACAGCCGGTGAGCAACGATTCATTTGAAGAAGCGCAATTTATCGATTTAACTTCAGCCGTTGTGGGCGGCTGGGTCAGCTCCAGTGCGGATGCCGATGATTATTACAGGGTTAACCTGTCTGAAAATGATATTATCCGTTTTAGCCTGCCGGATGGCGCTTCCGCCATAATAGACTTATTTCTTTATCAAAACGGCAATGGCGGCATTACACGCACTGGTTTATTAGAGAGTGTGGACCGCACAGGTTATCTGACCGTTCCATCCACCGGCGAATATTATCTCAGGGTAAACGCAACTGCAGGCTCCACCATCTACCGGCTCATTTGGACATCTGCCGATGTAACAGCCTTTGAAACCAGTATAAAATCCCAAGCGGACTTTGTGCCGGGTGAAGCTCTGGTGCGTTTTAAAGAAAATTACCGCGCACTATCTTCACAAGCCTCCAAAAGCACGGATGATTTAGGGCTCAAACAGGTCAAAAAATTGAACAAAAATTGGTTTCACCTGGCCGCGGAGGACTTACCTTCAACCATGAGACGGCTCAACCTTTCCAGCACCGCGGGCGCTGTGGGGTCGAGTTCTAGCAGCATCAAAGACCGTAAAAATGACACCCTGAGAATGATCAACGCCATGAAGCAGCGCCCGGAAGTGCTTTTTGCGGAACCAAACTATATTTACCGTTCTTTATACGACCCCAACGACGAGCTATTCGGCCTGCAATGGCATTTGGATATGATCAACTGCCCGGAGGCCTGGGATATTACAACCGGAGACAGCAGCGTCATCGTGGCCGTTGTGGATTCGGGAATTATTGGCAATCACCCCGACTTAGAGGGTAAACTTGTTTCCGGGTATGACTTTGTAAGTGATCCATCCGTGGCTCTCGACGGGGACGGACCGGATAGTGATCCCACCGATTCCGGAGACTCAACGTTTGCAGAAAGCAGCTTTCACGGCACTCATGTTGCGGGAATTATCGCCGCCGAAATGGATAACAGCCAAGGGGTTGCCGGGGTTGGCGGCAATACCGGAATTATGCCGGTAAGGGTTCTGGGCGGCGATGGAGGCGGCACGGTTGCCGATATCGCTAACGGAATCCGATGGGCCGCAGGCCTGGATGTGGAACTTATCCAAAACGGAGAAACAATAACCTTGGCAGGCGCCGATCCGCCTGCGGATATAATTAACCTGAGTCTCGGAGGCGAAGAATCCTCCAGCGTCCTGGAAGAAGCAATCGGCGCCGCCCGTGAGGCCGGCATAATCATCATTGCCGCCGCAGGCAACAGCGCCACAAGCGAACCCAAGTATCCGGCAGCATATGAAGACGTTGTCTCCGTGGCCGCCGTGGATATCAATGGGCAGCCAGCCTATTACTCCAATTACGGAATCAGCATTGACGTTGCAGCCCCTGGCGGTTGCCAGCTCATAGACACTAACAACGATGGTTATGAGGACGGCATTTTAAGCACCACGGGTATAGGATTTATTGACGATCTATACGGAAAACAAATTGAGTTAAACTACACGTTTTACCAGGGCACCTCCATGGCCGCCCCCCAGGTCGCCGGTGTGGCGGCCTTGATGAAGGCAGTCCGTTCTGACTTGACGCCCGAACAATTCGATGGATATTTAAAAGGCGGCTTAATCACCGCTGGTGCGGTTACGTCAGAGCATGACACCTTTTTCGGGTACGGCCTGATCGATGCCCATCTGGCTGTTTTGACAGCAGATCAAACAGATCCTCCAACCATTTTGTCTGTCAAACCGGAATCGCTGTACCTGAAAAACGATACTGAAACAGTTGATATCATTGCATACAAAATCGGAAACCAGGCGCTAACCGTGAGTTCCTGCCAGGCCGTAAACGGAACCTGGCTTGATGTTAGCTTCATAGACGGCAATGCCGACGGCACAGGCAGCTACCAGATTCAAGTGAACCGCGACGATGACGGATCTGACGGCGGTGTTTACACAGATATCATTCAATGTGATTATGCTCTGGATTCGGAGCCGGACACCCTGCTAAACTGCCAAGTCCCGGTGACAATTGAAGTTTTACCCGATGCGCAATCTTACACAGGGGTTCAGTACCTTTTGCTCATAGATGCCGATAGCCTCAATGCTGAAGACCAAAAAGAGATTATAGTTGAAGACCAAATAGCGATTATACCGGAAAACGGGGTTTATCAATTTAAATTTACCAGCGTTAAGCAAGGCAATTATTTCCTGCTGTGTGGTACGGATTTGGATGGTGACGGCTATATTACCCTTAACGGAGAAGCAGCAGGCGGTTACCCTTCCACTTTGCAGTGGGAAGCCTTTGCGCTGGACAGCAACCTTACAGGCATGAATTTTGTCACAGGATTTTCGCAAAATGCCTCTTCAATTCCATTAGATGCAACCGTGTTGTCAATACAGTAAACAGCTTGTATCCAACGAACATGAGACTTTTCTTTTGTCCTGATATTGTATAAAGAGCTTGGTGAATGGGAAAGTTTCAAATCCGGCGCAAGGCAATTAGCCGGTACCCGTTCAAAGGTGCAACGGTTCAAAATAACATTTCCGCTGCGGCCCTGACTGCCACGGCGCAGGCAGTACAGGATGTGAGTGTGCCTGTTTTTTAGCGCATGGCAACCCTGTAACCGGCACACATTTTTAATAGAAAGGAGAGGCGCCGTTTGCCCTCCGGCATAAATGCCGGAGTTTGCACGGTGTTTGGTTTTTAATGAAGATAGACGACACCAACATTGCAATCATAAAAATGATGCGGCAGGGAAAAACATCAATAAAACAAATCGCCGCACATCTGGGCCTTGCCGAAAACACGGTGCGCACCAGGATTGCCAAGATGGAAAGCGATGAACAGTTTGAGATCGCAGGTCTGATTGATCCTCAAAAAATACCTCGCCACAGCGTGGTGATGGTGGGGGTAAAACTGGCAACGATGGATTTGGTAAAAAAAGGCGAAGAGTTTAGCAAGCTTAGGGGGGTGGTATCGGTTAGCGTCATTACCGGACGTTTCGACCTGATGCTGATTGTTCTTCTCAAAGAAGGTTTCGGAATACTTGAATTTTATACCGAGGAAGTTTCCCGCCTCAAAGACGTCTCATCAGTGGAAACCTTTCTGGTTTATAAAAGCTATAATTTAAAGATCCCCTATATTCTTTAATTGCAAATCGCCTAAAATATTCAGATAATCACAACCTCCGGCTCCAGTGCAACACCATAGTTTTGGAGAACTTTTTCCTGAATCAAATGAATAAACTCCAGCAACTCGGAAGGCGCTGCATTTCCATAATGCACAACGTTTAAAGGTTGGGACGGCCAAATTCCGCATTGACCGATACGTTTTCCGGACCAGCCCATATTTTCAATAAGCCAGGCTGCCGGTATTTTAACTTTTTCAGGTTCTTCGGCGCCATCTTCGCCAAGATGATCATAGCTTAACCGTTTTACGGGATAATAATGCAGCCCGGGGCAGGTGCGCTGTAATTCTTGATAGGTTTTCCAGGTAATCACCGGATTTTTAAATACACTGCCCACAGTTCCCACTGTTTCGGCATCAGGCAGTTTCTTGCGCCGAATGGCGCAAATGGCCTGATAAACATCTGAAACCGTATAAGGTTTTTCAGCAATCCTGTCCAGCTCGGACGCCACGGACTCATAGCGCGAGCTGTAGCTGATATTTAGCCTGGGCCGCTTGCTGAGTTTGAGCCGAATGCCCAGGACAACGGTACGGCCTTGCAACTCATGCTTAAAAATGCTGTCGCGGTACCCCAGGCGGCACTCTGCAGCGCAAAGCCGGTGAATTGCGCCGTTTTGTGTGTCCATAACGTCCACGTAAACCAAGGTTTCATCCAGGTTGTGGCCATAAGCGGCAATATTCTGAATGGGTGCAGCACCGGCGGTTCCGGGAATCAGGGCCATATTCTCAATACCGCCCCAGCCTTTATCAACCACATATTTTACAAGTCCGGGCCAATCTTCCCCGGCACTGACATCGAGCAGAACATGCTGGCCCGTCTGCTTTGCCACCCGTTTTCCTTTCATGGCCATTTTCAGTACAATTCCATCAAAATTCCCCGAAAACAAAACATTGGAACCGCCGCCCAAGAACATAATCTGCCGGTCCCTGAAGCATGAACCGGTCAAAATCGGCTTTAGCTGATCCGCACGGTGTACCAATGCGAAATACCTGGCAGTCACATCAAGCCGGTATGTATTATAATCCTTGAGTGAAAAATTTTCTTGAACAAGCACACGATTGGAAGTCATCTCAAATTATAAATCCCATCAACCAGGGGCAGGCATTAGCAACGCCTGGGCCGGCCCAGGCGCCTCGAATCAAATCGTCTATGCATACCGGATAGATAGCCAAAAAGCAACTTGCACGAGTTTCATTGATCACAGCTTCATCTGCCCTTGGGGAAGTTCACGTAAAGTCAGTTCATCAATTTTCTTCACCATATCAGGTTTTAGTAAAATTTCAGTAGCTTTGACATTTTCCATCAGATGCTCATTGGTGCGTGTTACCGGAACCGGAATGATATCATGTCCCTGGTGAAGCAGCCAGGCAATCGCAAGCTGGGGCGCCGTAATTTTGAGCTTATCAGCCAGTCTCAACAAGGGAGTAAATCGCTTTTGACTGGGCATCAATTTTTCCGCCCGACAACGCGGGTCGATGATTTCAGAATTATCTGGAGAGAGTTTTTCAATACTACTGGTAAGTAATCCGCCTCCAAGGGGCGACCAGGCAACAAGCGCAATATCAAGCTCACGAAGCACCGGCAGCAGATTTTTTTCCGCCTCCCGCCTCCATAACGAATACTGATTTTGCACAGCGCTGATTCGATGAACTTTATGAGCGCGACGAACCTGTTCGGAGCTAACATTGCAGAGCCCAAGAAATCGAACCTTTCCCTGTTCCACGGCTTGGCTCATAGCACCCACGGTTTCCTCAATCGGAATTGAAGGATCCGGATAGTGCAAATACCACAAATCAATATGATCCGTGCCCAAACGTTCCAGACTGTTTTCAAGACATGCTTTCGCATATTTTGGTTTCCCATTGATACTCAGGGAGATGCCCCATTCCGTGGGAATTTGCGTACCCATTTCGTTGGAATCAAAAACAACTCCGAATTTAGTGGCAATAAACGCTTTGCGCCGCCTATGGACTATGGCGCGGTTCAATAGCTGCTCATTGTGACCATTGCCATATGCATCAGCGGTATCGATAAAAGAGCAGCCCGCGTTCAATGCATCATTGATCAAGGCAATAGCATTATTCTCATCAGTTAGCCCATAATCGCCTTCGACACCCATTGCGCCATAAGCTATAGCGCTTACAAGGGGACCGGCACTGCCAAGTTTTCGATATTGATCCATATTAGAGCTCCTTTTCGGTATATCCACAGCCGCCTGTAAACGCTTGCCTGAAAATAAATAATATCAATTCATGGTATTCAGGTAAATCGTAAGTTTAGGCGATTGACATGGCCATTTTGGACCGATTTTTGTCATTTACGCCATTTTAGATTTATTACGTTATGGACTATGTGACTTACAAGCTCTTATTCAATGCCCATCAATAAAATTTGGCTCATGTTGCCTTTCAGGGCCTTGTAAATTCGTCATTTAAGATAACCAATTGATTTAATTTTGTTTCTAATCAAGGCCGCAGTTTTTTATCTTGGGCTATATTAGACACAAATTCAATTAATTATCGCACTTAAAATAATAAGCCCCTGAAATCCAACATGAGCCTAATGTTTTAGTTTAATCAAAGTGATGCAAAATGCTACTGCCTGGATCAAAATGCATCAAGTTCTCAATTGTTTGATATATAAAGATATTTTGCTTAAAATAAAAAACATGTGTCTTTTTGCAACAGGTTTACATGACCCGGCAGATGAAAAACTAATTCCCTTAAATTTTAGCCCATTCTAATATATAATATTATCAGGTATTTAAAAAAAACTATCGTAATTATTCAAACCGGCCCGATTCATGCTCTAAATAATAGTTAAACAGATTCGCAACATTATTCTTTGCCATTCTCACCAAGGAGGACGTCATGGCTGAACAGAAAAAGAAAAAAACGAACCGGCCTTTCATTTTTGGTCAAACGAATAACCAGTGCGTCTGGAGCAGGGCCGGTGTGGCAAAACCCATGTTGTGCATTAATATGTTCGATTGTCTCGAATGCTCTTTTGACCGCAAAATGCAGGCGAACTTTGCTGCAAGTGCAAAACAACTTGCCGATACCCCGAGCGATCCGAGAAACGTTCGCATGCGAATGCTCATCAATCAGCGTAAATGTCGCCATATGCTAAGTGGCCGTATTGATTACAAACTTTGCGGTCATGGCTACGATTGCGTAAAATGCCCTTATGATCAAATGATCGAAGATACCGGCTTGAATCTACCTTTGCATTCTCCGGTCATCGATCATACTTCAGGCTTTAGTGTTGCGCGGGACTACTATTATCACCATGGCCATGCCTGGGCCAGGGTCGAATATGCTGGACGGGTTCGTGTAGGCCTGGACGATTTTGCTCAAAAGCTCTTCGGGCCCCAGGACGCCATTGATCTGCCCAAGCTGGGCGCCACAGTATCCCAGGGAAGTTGTCAGGCCGTCATCAAACGCGATGAGCACCAGGCCGAAACGTTAAGTCCCGTAGATGGAACGGTTGTGGCCCTGAATCCGAAACTTGCATCAAAGGCTCCGTTAACCGGAAAGTCACCCTACTCAGAAAGTTGGATAATGGTTATTCAACCTTCCAATCTCAAGAAGAATCTGAAAAATCTTCTATTCGGTGAACAAAGCCTGGTCTGGATAGACGATGAGTCATCCCGTTTGACTTCTATGCTCAAGAATCAAGACGGCCAACGGTTAGCTGCAAGTGGCGGTGAGGCCATCAATGATATTTTCGGAAATATTCCCGGTTTGGATTGGGACCGCCTGGTGGAGACGTTTTTACGCTAAGGGTCTTGGAGCTTGTTTGACAAAGACCCACTTTTTTTCGTTGACCATTGCAAACACATCTGTGATAAACGTAAAAAGGGCGGAGGAACTTGAAGTCAGATATGGAATTAGCCCCTTTCGCTGCCAATTAAGGAATGAGTTGTTCTTTTCAGCTCTTATCCAACCCTTTTTTATTGTTCCGTCCTTTCCATTTCTCTTAGGCTTCAAAATGATATACTTTAAGTAACTCCATAAAATAATTAAAATTTTCGAAGTAAAGCGCGGTGACTCTTTTGAGAGGGGCAAGTTCTGTGAGAGGTGCGCCTTGGTCCATCCCATTATTCAAATGAGGAGGAATGATGCAACGACTGTCTGCCCCCAGTGCGTATTGGACTGCTGTCTTTTTGTTGATTTTGGTGATGCCGTCTGTTCTGTCTGCTGATTATTTTGCTTCCGGTTCTAAAGCTGTCAGCGGGTATGACGGATTACACGGCTACATAGGATACAGCACAGCGAATCCACCAGATGGGTATGATATGGGCATGGGATTCTATGCCGCAGTATGGCCGCTGATTTCGAAGCCGCTTGCCAATTTTCAAATCGGGTTACCCGGTGTATGGATTATACCGAACAACAGGGACAATACAAACACGCCGCTTTGCCCGAAGGGAACTTTTGCCCGGGATAATTGGCCGGAGCGCGCTCCTACCTGGGGCAGCGTTTTTCAGACCCTGGAGGGCGGGCTTGGTTACTGGGCAAGGAACCAATTCAGGTATGGATCACCCAAATTCAGCATGAATGCGACTTCACAATGTTATGATTACCAGATTGCATCTCCGGGATGGGAGTTTTTTGGAGGTGCCGAACCTATCTCCGATGATCGAATGGGAGTCGCGCAACTGAGCAACCGCCTTCTGATACCCCCGGACGGTTTGACGTTTGATGGAAATCCCAATGGGCAAATGATGGGGTACAGTTGGATGGCTCTTCCTTTCACGCCCGCAAAGCAAGGGGATATGCCGACGGGTGATCAGAGCTGGACCTGTTTTTTGAGCGCCTCAAATTTCAAGGGGCCCATTGCCTATTATGTTCCTGAAACATGGAGCAAAATTGCCGACATATTTGATTACCCATTTGATTATGGGCGTGGTCTCGATGCCAGGCCGGGAAATATGGGAGGCGGTGCGATGGAAATCAATACCGTGCCCTATTATGCGGCTACCGATGCCACTGGAACTTTGTACACAAAGATTCCCCAGCTTCAATTTCCGGTGGACAGCCAGGGCCGCTCTTTACTCGTGCGTGATGTGACTTATTATTCCAAGGCCGCCCTGTATGATGCCGTGGAAGCCTGGCGCGAAAACGGCCCTGCCGTCAGCGGAAAATTTTCAGATTCTGGCAAGTGGGTTTCAACATTGAGTACCCACACGCCGGGGTACGACCAAAGCGGGGTTACGTTGAACGGTATAGATGACACAGTAAATCCCCAGATTTATGACAGCTATGCCTGGGGCCTGGAATGGTCGAATACGCCTGGGTTTTTCCCTCAATACTTCAAAGAGGTCGGAAATGCCCGTGTTGCGGTATCCGCCAACGAAGTGCCTGATGAGACCGGACTCAAAGAAAAAACCTTCCCTGAAGCCGGTGATGGATGGACATACAAATCTCCGATGACCGGCTCATGGGCGCAGCCGGGCCCGGCTTCGGAAGCGTATTATGCGTATCTGGCGGATGGCACGAAAGTCACTTATCGATGGTATCGGTTTGTCGATCAGCCTACTTTTCAGCAGTACAACTGGACAACAGAAGAAAAGGAAAACCTGCAGTCGTTGATTGAGAAAATCCATGCATCCTGGGGAATTGACCAGGAGTATATGCCCCCGCCCGGTGATGGCGAACTTGCCACCCTGGACCCTGCGCTGATCGTTACGCCGCCGTCTGAATTCGCGGTGGGTTACGTTCCCATTGTCATCCGGCAGGAACTTGCCCCGTAGGGAGAAGGATTTTGGGAACCTGTCCCCAAAATGGCGTCCCCAAAATAGTATATCTTTCATGGCTGCCGCCTAAAGAAGGCGCCAAATTCATGCTTACCGTTTTTACTCTTTTCAACGGACTATTTCATTCGGCATCCTCGAATCCCGCAATCCAAGAAGAGCTCGCAAAAAAAGACATTGACATTTTCAGTGTTGATTTAAAATCAAATATGATCAATTCGATTATTATTTTGTTGGAAGGCATACATGTCGTTATATTAAATTAGTTATTGAGAATTACACCAATTTTTTGGGGTCTTTGTCATGTTTGCAGAAAAGGAGGGATCGCCTCCTGCCGAATTTTCAAGAATAAGTAATCAAGATCACGGTATCCACAAGTTCGTTTTACAATGCGTGATATAGTCGTATTGAATGCTTCCAGCTTTGCTGATGTAACTCGATGGCAAATATAAGACAGAATTTCTTTCCGATCTCGATCAAGACCATTGGCAAATTTTATTAGCGGTGCAAGCGCTGTCTTTTTTGCCCAGTCGATCCATTTGTCCAAATATTTCTCGGCGCTTTTGAGCTGGCAACCATGTCAATTACCAGGACATTGCACTAAATGTCGATACCTTTGTTGGCCTGTCGTTAATAACCCTTAACAAAGTGTTTGTTTAAGATTATCCAGTGAGAATTCCCGGTAATTTATTCCCGGGATGAATCGCTGAATGCCTTATGCTATTTGCACTATATGTAATATTATAAATATTTTTTTTATTGACATATATTATT
>JAAERL010000797.1 GCA_024230435.1 Desulfobacteraceae bacterium | reverse complement strand
CTATCGGGTATCCATCTAAGGCTGTGCGAGACATAACATGGTATACGGTTGCTTGTTCGTTGTTGGTTAAACGGCGTATCCGGGGCATGAATATTCCTCTCTAACTTTCTATTATTAAATCATTTTCCTCAAATCATATATTGAAAACAAAGTCAAACATTATCAACCTGTCCCCGGATTTGTCCCCTTGTACACCGTTGTCTCCCGTCCCCGGATTCTCCCGTCCCCGGATTCTCCGTATCGATCAACTTGATCATAGGGGTATCGTTCTCTTCTTGCGCCAAGGATTCATGCAAGCGAATTGCGGTGCGAAAATCCTGCCGTTTCTCCTGCTCACATAGCATCACGGCCAGGGTGTTTCCGGTAATCATATTGAGGATTTCAAGCTTGTTGTACATAGGACGCCTCTAACTGTTGAGCGGAGTGTTAGTTTCGGAGGAAGCAAGTGAGCGGTTCTTGCGCCCTCATAGAAGAAAGTTTGACCGAACAAGTGGTTGTATGGTTCTGGAAAGCATTACCTCTGTAATGTTATCCTTCTGACTGCATGACTACGTGCCACAATATAGATTCATTGAGAGTATTTCAGCAATTTCAGGTCGTTCAAATTTGTGATTCTTGCTAAAAACATGGAGCAGAAACCATTCAAAGCGCACGTCAATATATTGTGATCAATCAAGGCATCGGTGGCGAGCACAGATACACAGAGAAACACCAGATTGTGATAGGTTGAGAATATCCCACGAAATCAGGCTGATCGCTTTCGACAAATACCATACCAGTATCACGCGAAATGACAATCTGGTGATAACTTGCCAGAATCGACACTGGTTCAGTTGTATACAAAACAATGGGCGGCTATGCTTATTTCGTTGTAAAGTCTGTAATTTGGCTCTGCGCCGAGCTTCAAGTTGTCCCGGAAAACATAGCAACAAAAGGTGCATGATCAGATTCAGGGAATTTGATGTCATTAGAATAGGGAAGACTTTCATCATGAAGATTTTCATTAAGAATTTCTGGTTGATCATAATAAGGTAACAGTGATTGAGATATTAATATGTGATCCAACAAGTTACCATGTCCATGGTGGATATGGCTAAAACGCACTGACTCTGGAATCCCCCTACTGCAAGAAATCAGAACCCTTGATCGCAGCTTCGGATTATTTGTGTTTTCAACTCGACCACAAATAGCTTCAACAGGCACTTCGCCAGGCTCGGCGTTAAAATCTCCACAGACAATAATTTTAGCATTAGGCTCTGTTTTAAAAATCTTATCAATAAGTATTCTTGTCTCCAGTGCTTGGCCAACACGCTTAATCGATGATAAAAAATAACCTTCAGCCCATCCAGCTGCGCTATTCCATAAATAGCCGTTTTTCTGCCCAGTCACATTTGATCCGCGTCTAGATTTAAGGTGCAAGTTGATAACGTGTAATTTTTCCAACTTTGGATGGTCAATCTCTGTGTGTTGGATAGGTCGCTCCCAACTTAGATCCTTGGCCTCCGTTTCTTCAGGAATAGATGTAACTTTTCGATATTGAAGCTTTTTGATATGATCATTTCTGTATTGTTGTGATTTTATGATTGGATATCTTGAGAGAATTACCAAGTTCCGTTTGTCATAGGGCACATTATCTGAAGTTAGGGTAGTGGCATGTTGATATCCCGCATAATTTGTTCCAGTCAAAAGAGCATCCAAAGCAGACAGGTTTCTTCTGGGTGTGCTGGGTGTATGATCCGGTAGTTCTTGTCCATGGACTTCTTGAAAACAGAGGATATCCGCATCTATGCGATTAAGCATAGCTTTGAGAACGGGGCCTCTGATATCAAGAGTAGGATTTTTGTCGTCGGCATTTTCATCAAGGTTTTCAATGTTAAATGTTGCAATTTTCATGTTTTCTCTCCTTATTTTTTTGGTTTTCTATACAAAAAAATATATGGCTCAACTGTCGAGCAGTACGATAAAATTGCAATAGCAAATTTGCCATGCCATGAATGAAAAATCTCTTAAGAGTTGTTATTAAAAAGAAATGCAGCACGAAAACAGTTATGTCTAAGGCCTTCTGAAATGCAATGTGGAATATAATCGTAGTTGAACAACTGATCTACTGGCCCCCAGTCGTCTTCATCCCATACGGATAGCATCAATGCCCTTTTGGCTTCACGGATAGCGAGGAAGATCTTGTCTCCATGGCCGCGTTGCAACGCGTTATTTTCCAGCAATTGCTGAACGCAATTGAGCATTTCAATTGTGGTCAGTGCTTTGCTGCGTTGTTGTGGTGTCGCAGGACTTGTAAAGCCTATAAATGAAGAGTAATAGGTTTCATTTTTATCAGGCTTGATGTCTTCGGTAACTACATTCTGTTTTGGCGCCTGATTATGAACTGGCCAAGTGAACGAAATCTTCTCGGTTATTGAAAAAAAAAGCACCATACTTCCAAATGCCGCGAAAAACACCCCGGGGCCAACACGAGAGAGCACAATTTTAATGCCAGGAAGCTCAAGTTGGCCCTTGTGGTTTCGCTCGAAAGGGAGGTGAAAGAACAAACGATAACCCAAAAAAATTGCAAAGCCACCAATTATTACAGCAGTAAGTCGTTCCACCATTCGCAGAATGATGACTTGGTCTCCCATTTT
>JAAERL010000796.1 GCA_024230435.1 Desulfobacteraceae bacterium | reverse complement strand
CTACAGAGTAAGAATAGTTCTCATCGTCGGGGGAACAGTGATATCGAACAAAATCCGGTTTCTTACTTTGTTTGCCTATGTTTGTGCTTTCGTTGTCGCTGTTGTAATCATCAACGAAATCATCAGCTATGTCTTGGCAATCCAAAGGGAGCTTCAAAGTGAACGCATTGCCTATAAAATGAGGCTTGTCGCATGCATCACCACAATCAACGCCCTTTGCATTCAGCAGAGCGATGCACTCATCCTGTTTGATAGGAGATAGCTTCAAGATGTGGTATTTCTTATCGCCATCATCACGAGCGGCGGATTTCTTGTTTTGTTTTTCGCTTTGCAAACATTTCTTAGCAGCAGCGGTGGCTGCCCTCTTGGTGGCTGCCTTCGTAGTACTGCCACTTATTGAGGCTTTGGCTGCCCTTTTTTTACCTGCCATGGTCAAGCTAAGCTACGCATTCTACTGTGCATCATAATATGCGTTGACAGTGAATATTATGGTATCGGCGATAATGCATTATCTATTATCTATCGGTAGGATTGTTGTCAAGGATTACTTCGCGAAAAAGGGGGGAAGATCCATCCCTCAAATAAAAAAGGCTGAATAATTATCTAGATTAAATTGTCTCATTATGGATAAAGGGGTCAAGAGCTCCCATCTACGCAAATACGCCCCCTATTTTCATTTCCAATCCAAAGCCCGATGATCGAGATTAGCTTGGTATCAGTATATATTTTGAGTGTTACTGG
>JAAERL010000795.1 GCA_024230435.1 Desulfobacteraceae bacterium | reverse complement strand
TACCCATTTAGGGGGAGCATGAACAAGGGTTGAACCCTTGAACCATTCCCCCTATTTTTTTGTCGCCTTACTCCGCTGCTGACACCGCTACGCCTAGACGACAAAAAAATCATTATTTTTATTTTATATCGCGTGCCCATATTGTGACCAATAGAGTAAACTCTTGGTCCTGCTCTTACATACAAAAAACTGAAGTTTTTTTGCCCGAACGAAGGAAGTATACCCAGCGGCTGCCCCCCCGCGCGCGCGCCAACCCTTCTCGATTTATCTGTATCTGTTTGAATTTCGAAAAAATTCAAAGTTTGCAACCGACACCTTTGGCAAACAGAGTTTGCCACCGCTCCGCGCCTTCTGCCATTGTGGAAATGACACACCGGACGCAAAACGAGCACATTATTCTATCACCATTGCCTGACGAAGTGAAAACGAAAGCCGCACCCTCGGCGGCTTGCAAAATTACATAGCAATACAGCATTTAAACTGGCTTTTACTTCAATTAAGTCTTCTACAATTATAGGCACGATGTCTACAAATATTGAAGCTGCGTCCAGCTACCACCGTACCAGCAAGCGCGCCCAAATGAACGAGGAAGAATCCACCGAT
>JAAERL010000794.1 GCA_024230435.1 Desulfobacteraceae bacterium | reverse complement strand
GTAGTTTTGGGGTCTTGGGTTCGGTTCCTTTTTGGGTCATTTTTGGCCCTACTGCCATTTTTTCACATTGCTTTGCCCTATGGTGCCTCTATTGGCTATCGGGGATGATTCTTGGAAAATCTTTTTTTGTGCCGGAGCCATTCTTAACCCTATGTACACGATGGCTGCAATTTTATGTAGTGCTTTCAGCTATACATTATCTTTTGCCCTTCATTGGAAGAACGCGCACATCTTAGCAGAGGTCCGGAGCCAGGTGCTGAAACTTGGCAGACACACTGAGAAGGAGCTATTGTCAAGTTACATGGGCTTTGAACAATAAAAATCTGCCCATTACCTACCTTCCTACGGCCGTCAAAGTGTAAGCTCAGATTTTGTAGGCCAAATGTAGGCCTCGTGTACAAAGAGATAAGGGGCTGTCAAATGAAAATGGGCCAAAAGTGAATCTCGACAAAAATACAATATCAGTGCACAATAGTGACCTTGTGAGCCAACCTTGTTTTCACCAGGTCCCAACGGATCCCTAGAGGAACACACTGACGCCACCAACTCAACTGACAATTTCGCCCCACTGTAGCCGGAATCGGGGGGTGTCAAGTGTGCGTGGATAGCAGCACACCCATTTCTGCCCACAACACCCCAGGAGGGACCCACCTTACTGCACTCATTACATACACTGTTAGGTGTTGTAACACGGAAGTAAATCAATTCATGGCTAACCACGGGGTCATGGCCACTAGAGATGACGCAAGAAAATGGACCAAATTTAGGGTTCTCGTTTTTTGAAAAGTAGCTAAGCCTACTTTCAGCTGCCTCTGGTGGGTACCTAGGTACATTTTCACACAATATTTTTTATCACATCTTTTTCTCCATCAAAAATACTATAAGGTACCCAGAGGGCATGTCTTTAATCCTAGTGTGGGGCACACACTAGACGCTGGCTTGCCAGCGTCTTTATTGTCTGACATTTATGCCTAGCAAATGAAATAAGGTGTACTATTCCTACATACATTTTTCTACAGGATCCAGTTAATTTCTAAAGGTATCCAGTTGGATACCTTTTTTCAAGCCATAGAAAAAAGAATGGTTCAGAAAAAATAACTTTTACACTACCTACAGCGCCAGTACTAATAGTGACAGAGCGTGTGATTCGTAGTTTTGGGGTCTTGGGTTCGGTTCCTTTTTGGGTCATTTTTGGCCCTACTGCCATTTTTTCACATTGCTTTGCCCTATGGTGCCTCTATTGGCTATCGGGGATGATTCTTGGAAAATCTTTTTTTGTGCCGGAGCCAT
>JAAERL010000793.1 GCA_024230435.1 Desulfobacteraceae bacterium | reverse complement strand
TTCGGATTTTTGTGTCGGGTATTTTCGGATTTTTGTGTCGGGTATTTTCGGATTTTTGTGTCGGGTATTTTCGGATTTTTGTGTCGGGTATTTTCGGATTTTTGTGTCGGGTATTTTCGGATGCGGTTAAAATGGGGCTCTCTCAATGTCTCAGCAATTTTAGGTCATGCTCTTGCCTTGCTGGAAAATATAAGCAAAAATACCGCAATTCCCTTTTTTTTCGCCTATTTCAACTGGTATGAGTGTTGAAATAGGCGAAGTACGGCAAAATAAATTGCTCAAACTCATTTTCGTTGAGTTGAACTGAAATCTTTGTACTTACTGGCTTTGCGTATTTACAGGCTTTGCGGCAAACTGTGTCATCGGAGCATCCTTTTTTCGCCAATTCATTTTTCGAACCGCAAAAAAACACATATTTACTATTTTTTCAAGATAATAAGCCGGATAAAAAACTTGCGGCCAGATATACGGCCATGGCGAGATTTGTCCGCTAACGGGCTGTAATTTCGGGCATCTTCCAAAGGCGCAAAAATACGAAGGCAGCCTTGAAGCAGAGCCTTGGTTTATAGTAAAGGATAATGATGTGTTCCCCGATGAATTCAACGCCTTTTTAGGGCTTACACATGGGGTAGTGAAAAAAACGTTTTTGCAACACCATTCAGATCTGCTGGAGCCTGAATTCTGGAAATATACCCAGCAACAGATAAGGGCCGGTCAATTGATTTGCATATTGCTTTATCACCCGTCCCAACGGCTGCTCCCTTAAAAAAACGATATCAATAATACGCACAAAAAACCCTTGGAGGCCGAATATGACAAAATTCTTAACTATTGATGATATTGAGATAAAAGGGCCCCTATCGCCGGGTTACGACAAAATTCTGACTCCCGAGGCGCTGCGTTTTGCGGCAAATCTGCACCGCCGCTTCAATGACCGCAGGCTTGAGTTGCTCAACATACGGCAGCGGCGACAAAAACAAATTGATAAAGGCAACTTACCTGGCTTTTTGCCCAAAACCAAAAAAATCCGCCAGGGGGATTGGAAAATCGCTCCAGTTCCCGAAGACCTTCAGGACAGGCGGGTGGAAATTACCGGTCCGGTAAAGCGCAAAATGATTATTAATGCGCTGAACTCAGGAGCAACAACCTTTATGGCTGATTTTGAAGATTCGCTTGCGCCTACCTGGGATGGGATAATCCAAGGTCAACTCAACCTTATTGATGCGGTTGAAGGAACCATTACTTATAACAGTCCGGATGGGAAAAAGTATCAGCTTAACGAAGAACATGCGGTTCTGATCGTAAGGCCCAGGGGCTGGCACCTGGATGAAAAACATGTTCATGTGGGCGGCGCCCCTTTTTCCGGAAGCATATTTGATTTTGCCCTGTATTTTTTTCACAACGCCCATGAACTTTTGAAAAGGGGCAGCGGTCCTTATTTTTATTTGCCAAAACTTGAAAGTCACCTAGAAGCCCGATTGTGGAACGACATTTTTCTTGAAGCTCAAAAAAATCTTAATCTGCACGCAGGAACCATCAAGGCTACCGTACTGATCGATACCATCCTGGCGATTTTTGAAACCGAAGAAATTCTTTATGAGTTGCGTGAGCATGCCGTTGGCCTGAATTGCGGCCGCTGGAATTACATCTTCAGTTTTATAAAACGTTTTCGAAATGTGCCTGGTTATATTTTTCCCGACCGCTCGCTGATTACCATGACTCGCTATTGTATGCGTTCTTATACGATAAAGGTTATACAGACGTCACATCGGCGGGGCGCCCACGCCATAGGCGGGATTACAACTCGAATTCCAATTAAAGACGATTCGGATAAAAATCAGGCTGCCCTTGACAAAGTCCGCGAAGATAAAACCCGCGAGGCAGAAGATGGTCATGACGGCACCTGGGTGGCCCATCCGGACCTGGTGGCTGTTGCCCGTGATGAGTTTGACAGGGTCATGCCGGCAAGAAATCAAATCCATCGTTTAAGAGAAAATATCAACGTGGCCGCCTCGGACCTTTTAATGGCGCCTAAAGGCGCTATTACCGAGAACGGTCTTAGAAACAACGTCAGTGTGGCCATTCAATACTTTGCCCATTGGTTAAGCGGCAATGGCTGCGTGCCCCTTTACAATCTGATGGAAGCCGCGGGGACTGCTGAAATCGCGCGGGCGCAGGTGTGGCAATGGATTCATCACCCCGAAGGTGTTTTAGACAACGGTAAAAAAATCAATTTGGAAATGGTGCAAAAAATCATCGGCGAAGAAATGGAAAGCATCCGCAAATCCGTTGACCAGGATAAATACCGGCAAATCAAATATGATAAGGCCGCCGAGCTCTTTGAACAAATTATCTCCGATCATAGCTTTGAGGAATTTTTTACGGTTAGAGCTTATAAACAACTGGATTAAGATGATCCAGCGGGAATTACCGGCAATTTATTGCCGGGATGAATCGCTGAATGCCTTATGCTATTTGCACTATATGTAGTATTATAAATATTTTTTTTATTGACATATATTATTCTTTTCGGCATACTATATGTATGTCTGAATATTTATATGCTCGAACTGCGG
>JAAERL010000792.1 GCA_024230435.1 Desulfobacteraceae bacterium | reverse complement strand
TTTTAGATATACAATTTACCGGAGACACTCTACGAATAAAAATCCCAATAAGATTTTTTACGCTCCCTATGTGCTCCCATACGTCGATTCAGACTAAATCTCCTTGGTAAATTTTGATCAGCAAGCTTTTGACTGCCAACAATCTTCTACAAAGAGCACATAGACCGCCTGTAAGTACAAAATAGTTTTTGTTTTGTGGACGGACGGAGAAGTGATCGGAAGTTTCTGGTCCGGCAAAGAGGGGGAGAAAGTTCCGGGGAAAACTTCTCGGAACTTCAGGAATTTACTGGATTATAATGGAACATTGTATTTTTGCATTGGGGGGATTTGTGGTGGATGTAAAGGCCACACGCTGTTACAATGAAGGCGAATGGCATTAGATTGCGTTGTGGTTGTCGCCCACTATAGTTTTTGCCATTTTTCTTCTGGGTGTATCGCTCTCGCCAAAACACCCGCACGTTCCCGCCCAAACAAGCACATTTCCGCCAAAATAGGCGTGTGTTCCCGCCAAAATATGCGCACGTTCCTGCCAAAACAAGAAGAAGACTCTATCTAGAGAAAATAAATCTAAGTGTATGTAACGTGTAAGTACTTGATTGGGAAAAAAGTTGTAGATGGTCATGCTAATTAACCTACCAAACTCATATTATGACTGGGAGCA
>JAAERL010000791.1 GCA_024230435.1 Desulfobacteraceae bacterium | reverse complement strand
GGCTCCTTCTCGGCACAGGAGCCGCAGATGCAACGCTATTCGCCAACGACAACACATCACTGCCAAGGTCGGAAGCAATGACGCTGCGTGGCGGTGTTGTATATGGCGCTGGAAAAATTGTCGCGCGTAGGCGATTAGCGCAAACCGCAGCCGGCGGTGGCTGTTCAAACGGTGTTGGGCCACCGTTTGCCATGGCCAAATTTGGCCGGACCTCCTCCCCCGCTGCTGCGTAGGGGGGTGGATCTGCCATGGTTGAGGGGTGTTTTGCCGATGAAATGAGGTTGATTGCACATAGACCTACGTGGACTCCTGATAAAAATGCCGTAGGAATTCAAACCTCAAATCTTTTTGCTTGACCATCAAAAATCAGCTTTACAACACAAAAAAGGCATTGGTTTCAACTGAATTTTTGGTGGATAAGACTTCAATTGAAGTATGGCAACCCATATATCCACAGAAAGCTGATAATCTCAGCTTTCTATGTGTTCTCTCAGGTTGGGTTCTGAGTTACAAGAACCAATAATGAAAACGGCCCAAAAGTCAACTACCAATATTTAAGAATCTTT
>JAAERL010000790.1 GCA_024230435.1 Desulfobacteraceae bacterium | reverse complement strand
TTACCTGTGCAGAGGTGGAATGGTCACACCATAAGGCGATATAGGCACCGCATCCCACCAAGGCCCCCCAAGGCAAAATTTTGACCTTGTCAGGGGACTGGAAATTTCTAGCCACCTTCCCATTCTCCTGCCAAAAAAAATTGTGGGACTCAAGAATATACTTTTATTAAGCAAAATATTTCGTGGGACTCAAAAGTGAGGGCGCCGACACTCCCCACGGGGCGGCACGCCCACGTGGAGAGAGTGGCGGCGCCTGCGGCCATACATTGAGACACGTGTCTTTTTTGCCATAAATTGTTCCCAGGCCCTCCCTGGCACGTATAACCATAGGGACATATATTATACCCTCTCTGCTACATCTAGGGTCACTTTCCCGGCCATCGGGGGCCCATTGGAAGGATCTGGAGCCTCATTAGTGTGTGTTGTGGGGTCAGTCATGAGTCCAAAAAACAACCCTTTACGGTTTCTCAAAAATGACATTTAAGACGCATGTCCCACTTAACCTCTTGAACACCACTGCGTTCGCCACTCAATTCTCTACAAAATACAGTAGGAGGCTAAAACTGTTTCCATGATCCCTACCCAACATGATCACTTGGAGTTTGTACCAGAACCCTGTAGAGCCGTGTAGAACCAAAAGCTAGTGGGTCTATAGGGGGGCGACCCCATAGAGGGCGGGTAGGCTGATGTGGTAACTTTTATGAAATTCAACGAAACTTGCATGGCTACTTCTCCTTATTACATGGGTGATCCCAAACAGTTTTTTTTCATCAAATACATCACATGACCAAATTATTGGGCTCCTTTGTACGTTGATAGTAGTGCCATCTAGTAAAAATGTCATTTTTTAGCAAAACTGGCTCAAAAGTGTTGTCATGGTGGACATAAAATGCATCAAATTGCCTATGAATGTTCAGTAATCCCATCAGGCACACTATACCATTGTACAATGCATATGAAATTGAATTCCTTTTGACATTACTGGTCTAGAAGCTCAGATAACTTAGTAAATGGGCTAAAAAATGTATATGACTGACTGTTAGAGTCCCCTATAAGGCCGCCCCCCCCTTGTAGCTTACTAACAACTTTTTTTGAAACATACCTTTTTTGTTCCCAATTTGGATACTTTAGTACATTTGGGGCAATGTATATACCATAACTTTTTCTGATCACAAGTCCTCAAGTCCAGGGGGTCCCTGAAGTATGGACAATGTTCGTTTTTTGCTAAGCTCAAAAAATGATGTCATCTTTTGACAAAATGGACAACACAGCTCATGAATGTGATTATATCACAGTTGCAAGTGCATTATTCTTGTAACCAGTAATATTGAAACATTTACCAAAGTGAGAGTATTCTGTGATATCATATTTTGGTCCTTCTGTGCACATGGGAATGTAGGTTGGTATAGTACCTGGGCAGTAGATTTTGCCCCCCGTGAATAACGGTTTGGTGCCAATATCTCATCATGGCCTGAACCAATTCCAATGAAATGATACACCATGCTTTGCCTATATACAAAGACCATGCAAGACCGTTGGGACCATTACATTTGCTAATTTAGACTACTATTTAGTATCATTTAGCAGCTAATTTACGCGTATCAATACGGCCGATATTGCAAAACTGAACAGTAGGCATCTATATAAGGGTCTCTTCAAACAACCAAGGCACATAATCAGACCTCATGTACCACTGGGGTTGTGAGATGCAATATTTTACCTGTGCAGAGGTGGAATGGTCACACCATAAGGCGATATAGGCACCGCATCCCACCAAGGCCCCCCAAGGCAAAATTTTGACCTTGTCAGGGGACTGGAAATTTCTAGCCACCTTCCCATTCTCCTGCCAAAAAAAAT
>JAAERL010000789.1 GCA_024230435.1 Desulfobacteraceae bacterium | reverse complement strand
GTATTCGGACTATTGCGTAAAAATGAACGCGAAAGCTAACTGACGCAGTTCTGTTTTTTGTCAAACCGGGTTTTCACTGTGGCGCTTCCCACATCCACAGCTCTGCGATCCAGCGACAGGTTTGAAAATCTTAGACTTGTAAGAGAGCAATTCGATTTCGAGTTCAACGATCTTCGACCTAGCTTCTTGGTATTGCACTTCCTGATCGCGGATGTGCTTCTCAAGATTTTGGACCAATGACTGCAACGAATCGACCTGCGTCTCTGATCTGCCCAATGCTTCATTTTTCTCCTCGATGTCCCATAGAAGATTCATGCATTCGTTTTGCTGGATTATATTTGTCGCACACTGAAGACGACTGTGTTCCCCACGAAGCGTAGAGAGTTGCCTGCATACGTCCTCATTCGTTTCATCTAGCTGGGTAATTGTTTCATCCTTCTCGGCAGCAGAAGCGATCAAATTCATCCTGTTCTGTTCCGAGGTAGTGAGCGATTCATTCAACTCCTCAATTTTCTTTTCCAGAGACTTTACCTCAACTGATGCCTCCTTCATTTTGCTCAACAGGCTATGAATCAAAACATGGTCTGCCATGGTTTTATTGCGGGATTTGAGTTAGTATATGCAGACGCTGACAAAAATGAATGAATTTCTTAGCATTGGCTTGCTGAGAGAAAAGGAGTGAGGTAGGGTGAGAGGAGAGCGCTGTCGGTTTGGCTGAAAGTCGGTGTCGGTCGTCGGATGACCGCGCCGTTCAGGCCAATAAAAGATTTCACGTAGGGTGGAATTTGCCTAACTGTTATCAGATAGATATAAAGAACAATTACCTCTAGTCAGTCCGCGCCGTAAAAAAAGCTAACTTGCGTACAAAAATATATTAGCTAAATACAAGCTTAAGCTGCTGCTTAGCTGGACAAATTCCTACGTACACTTCCATAGTTTAGGACCAACTGTACTGTAATTTGCAAATTTAAGCCATTTTCCAATGGGCCGCCCGACGTGACCACCAACCACAACAGCGAGTACTGTTTGTTGGCTATGGGGCTGCTCGCCAAAAAACTATTGTGCGAGCGAAAATGGCGAACAAAGTATAGCGAGACTGATGATTGACCTACTACACGCCACGAAAAGAACAAAATTATCATACCTC
>JAAERL010000788.1 GCA_024230435.1 Desulfobacteraceae bacterium | reverse complement strand
CATAATATGTCAGTCTTTCTTTTATACTAGTTTTGATTGCAGGGTCAGACTTTGTATTTGGCAAGCAGATGAGTAGAGTGGCAGCACAAAATGTCAAAGCTAAGCTCAATAGTATAATGCCATATATATCGTCATGCTACGACTTATCGTTGCTGGCTGCTGGCTGCTGGCCTTTGCTGGCGCTGCGATGGCGGCTGGCGCGGCTACTTAGCGTTTTGATTGATGTTCATGCCGATATGCCGATGGCGAGCGGTTGATGTTGCTCGACTCGACTAGGAAAACCCCTCGGGGGTGAAAAGATTTTGGCTCACCTGGCCTGAACCTTTTAAGCGCTGCTGTTGCGTTGAGTGCTTGAATGTTATATTAGACAGATATAGTGAGGGTACAATTTTTATATTGGGGTTGCTGAATATTGAGAGGCTGGGGGTATCTCTTCGCTCTCAAATCATCATCATTTTTTGATTTTTCAATTGAAATTGGTTCAAAATCTTTGACCATGGACAAAAAGTAGCCATCCTACTAATCAACAAAACAATGGAAGAACTCATCCCCATAGCCTCCAAACTCCAAGACGTCCTAGGAGCCCTAGGCCAATCCACCAACCTCGACCTCCCCCAAATAGTCGTCATCGGTGGTCAATCCT
>JAAERL010000787.1 GCA_024230435.1 Desulfobacteraceae bacterium | reverse complement strand
GGAATTGGTACTACAAAAAGACGTAAAAGGGCAAAAAAGACGTGAAAGGGCGGTGCAGAAAGACGTGAAAGGGCGGCTCCAGCACAAAGACGTCGCCGAGGGAGATAATTTTTTCGTGTTGGCGCCTTAACAAAAAAAAAGGAAAAAAAGAAGAAAAAAGAAAAAAAGAAAGGGAGAAAAAGGGAAGAAAAAGGGAAAAGGAAACCAAATGAAATAGAATGAACAAAAATGAGAGTTAAAATATGCAAAATTGTGTCATTCAACTAGCTTCTCGCTGACTGTATTAAATATGGGACTCCCTGATAACTGGCACAACTTCCACTATGATTGAACGATGAACACATGTGTCTGTTCTAACAACAACAATCGCAACCATGGGACGGGATCGACCTCTCCTATGCTGCCGCCCCCCATATTACTAACACCAACATCTGAATATTATTGGTCACCTCAGGCCATCATCCTAATAACCCCGCCTACCACTGATACGGGTAGATGTCTAATTGGCATCATTATTTTCTTTGCAAACCTCACCCAAACTGGTGCATCGTCACGTCGATAGTCGCAACATTACATCAACATCTTCCTCGTCGTATAATCAAACGACGATGGCTTGTAACCCACACTTCGTTTCCGCTGCACTATAGCCAACCATAGCGCATGATTCCATCCGCATTCGTCGCATTGCAATGGGCACGCCATCAAAATCTGCCTCGAGATATGTATGGAAAAGTGGATGATGTACCACCCCAAAAGAATTGGTATCAACCAAACAAACCACCCCCCAAACACCAATCTAGCACCCGAAATCAAATATAACAATCAACCGGATGCGGGGGGGTACATTGGTCAAACTCCGAAGATGCACATGTGTTATGCTATTCAGTGGTGTCTTGCACAATTTGGAGTGAAAATGAGCATGTGTGCAGCAATTCTTGGGACCAGCTAATCGGATTGAATTGGGCCAACCATAAACGATTCAAAATCCCAATCCATTCCGAAAACGAATGTAACAATCAACCAGATGCAGGGATTGCACTGATTATGTTTTGATAATGTTCAGGGGTGCCACACAAAAAATGATAGTAGGGTATCAAATGAGAAATGCAAAGCAGCTGTATCAACAGTTGTACAGCCTCCCAAATGAAAATACCAACCGAGCACCCGAAAACAAATATAACAATCAACCGGATGTGGGAAGTGCATTGGTCATGCACTGAGTTGCGCAAGTGTGATGCTACCTATTCGTGCCCTGCACAAAATGAGTGTTGGACAGCACTTCTCTTAGTACAAGCCTGAAACCAATATCAGACCTGGGCGCAGAACCTCGGCGTGAGACATTGCAAATCCATTACAAACAAAGGATCAATAGTAAGGGGTGAACGGATCCATTCTTATGGAGATAAGTCTCGTCTCTCAGATTAGAATACAATAAGTACATACATAACTAAAGAGTGAAATTATACATACACCATCCACTTCTAGCCTACGAGTAGCATACTCTCAAATAATGCATGCAGATGCATCATTGATGTTGCTGTTGCTGTACACTCATAATCCGAGCTAACAATCACGTCATACGTTGCACTTCACAACCGAGAGATGGTGTGCAATACCTACATACCATATCTGTAAGCCCCTCAGGAAACAACTCGATGGCGGGAGCGAATAAGGGGGGCAGAATGTCGCCCGAGATCGTTAGTGAGCGATGGAATTGGTACTACAAAAAGACGTAAAAGGGCAAAAAAGACGTGAAAGGGCGGTGCAGAAAGACGTGAAAGGGCGGCTCCAGCACAAAGACGTCGCCGAGGGAGATAATTTTTTCGTGTTGGCGCCTTAACAAAAAAAAAG
>JAAERL010000786.1 GCA_024230435.1 Desulfobacteraceae bacterium | reverse complement strand
GATCTGTTATTACTGTAGAAAAATGACATAAACGCATAAAAAGCAACACGATCGCATTTTTTGCTGGTCGCATCGTACCTGGTACTTTTTGTTGTCTGCCAATCGAATTTTTGGAGTGGAAGATGGATCGAATTTTTATGTGATTGCCTGATTTGATATCGTTGTAAAACGGTAAATAATAACCGTTACGATATCCTTATATGTCCGTATCGCCCTACCTACTACCGTGTGGGTAAGATATGAATTATAGGCTCCATGACTTGAGAACCAGGCTTAGGCCGTATGTTCCAAATGGAGGCTTCAAAGGCTCTATAATGGGAAATAGAGTAGCTTTAATATTTTATAATTTTACTTTTATTGAGATTTGCACTGCAATCTTTACATCGACTTCAAAAGAGTTTATCATTACCCAATCGCCGCAAATAGCCGCTACACAGCTTACGACAGCTTAGAATCATCGTTTAAATAGTTACTATTTGGACAAGTAAGAAAGTAAGTCGATAGTACGACAACGAGCGTTGTATTTAATCGTTATTCTTGAATGAATTTGATGTATTGATTGTGAATTGAAATGAAAATGGAAAGAGTGAAGTCTGTCATGAAAAACGAATGGTGGGGTCACCATGCTCGCCGGACGAATGGGTGGATACGCCCAAACCGATCATTTCTAAGTAACTCACTTGAAATGATTGGGCCTGACCATCATTAGGATGCTCCTCTTGAGGAGATGGAAGTAGCGATCCATGTTTAGGTTT
>JAAERL010000785.1 GCA_024230435.1 Desulfobacteraceae bacterium | reverse complement strand
TTTTCTACCTTTATGGGGAAGCTGAACATTTTGGCTGACAGGTTTTTATGCCTTCCGTGTTTATAGGACGCTAAAGGCATGGAGGAGAAGAATGCTGCTACCTTGACCACACCTGAGGCCTTGGACATGATGCAGTTCACAAAATTGGCGGGTCTGAAGAAAGGGGCAAAGTTAGATTGGACGCCTGAATTGGATAAGGCGTTCAAACAGATGATGGCAGTCATATCTCAGGATGCATTAATGGCGTACCCTGACCATAACTTGCCTTTCGAAATTTACACTGATTCCTCAGATTATCAATTGGGGGCCTGCATCATGCAAAATGGCCGCCCTGTAGCTTACTAATCACGCAAGCTGTCTGCGGCCCAGAAAAACTACACTGGAAAAAGAACTGCTAGCAATCGTGATGACCCTCAAGGAATTTCGGTCCATGTTGCTAGGGGCAGAAATTAAAATCTTCACAGACCATCGAAACTTGACGTTCAACAACTTCAACACGCAGTGAGTTCTACACTGGCGTTGCTTTGTCGAGGAATATTCGCCAAAAGTTTTCTACCTGCAGGGGAAGTTAAATTTGTTGGCTGACACATTTTCACGCCTCCTGTGTTTTTCGG
>JAAERL010000784.1 GCA_024230435.1 Desulfobacteraceae bacterium | reverse complement strand
GGTCACTGCCCCCTCTCACCGTCCCAAAGACCTGGGTTCGAATCCCACACATATTACGACGCGTCGACAGTTTACGGCAGTCTATCGCAGTCAATACAGGCCCTCAGGTGGAAGAAGAGGTGAGTTTTGGGGACAAAATCCATGGATTTTGCCAATTTTGACCACCTTTTGATTTCTTTCTCCTCTTCTTGAGGGAGTTAGCCCTCCGGAATTTTTTTACCTGACGCGTCGTTGCAATGCCCATCAGGTAAAAATAAGTGGAAGGGCTGAATCGAAATAGCGGGCGCGTTAAAAATCCGCCCCAGCGTTTTTTGCTATTTATTTCGCACTGGACAGTATGATTTATTCTATAAGTTATGATATCTGCTGCTGCAAAAAGAGCCACTTCTCTTGATGCAATCCACTCTCTTTGCCTTTCTTTGATCTGGTCTTGAACATGGTATTTGTAATTAGTTTGTTTCTCCACTTGGTCTCAGTAGTTGTATTAGCTGTGAGCTTCTGCTGTCTAAGAAGCAGGT
>JAAERL010000783.1 GCA_024230435.1 Desulfobacteraceae bacterium | reverse complement strand
GATCGAGTGGCTCCACGTACGGTAGGGCGTCGAGAACTATTTCATTGGCGGGGTGGGCCGTTTTAGATTCTTGCAGGGCAATGTCGGTTTCGTCTCGGTGGACTACCAGGGCCCTGTTGTTGCTGTTGGCTTCGTGGTCCATGGTGATGCAGACTTATTATTATTATTGCTTCATTGGCTATTATCAATAATGGGAAGCTGAGCTGAAGCTGAGTTAGATAGCGTTTAGCGAGGTTTAGCGGTTTGGGGATGATGAATGATGGATATGGCGGATGGCGCGCACAAAAATGAAAATAGCACCCTCTAGAATCCGTACTAACATTTTTTTATGTCCCTTGCTTATCTACTTGGACAATCAAAGAAAAGTCAGTGCTTCAACAGCATTACCCCATATCATTCCATTGTCAGGGGTATTTCCCTCCGCAATCACGTGCTCCAAAATATGAAACTGCTCGTGCCAAAGTACCTCAAAGTACGACAATCTACGACAATACTACTGTACGGCTGGGTTCAAATAGCACCATGTAAATTGGGGGACCACTTTTCAAAATGTTCTCGACGGAATTTGTTCCTGCTTTTTTTTGGAGGGCACGGGCCATAACTAGTACTATGCCCTCATAACTTAT
>JAAERL010000782.1 GCA_024230435.1 Desulfobacteraceae bacterium | reverse complement strand
ACGGGCGGTCTATGTACTTTTTGCAATCGAATGTTGGCAATTAGAAGCTCGGAAATCCAAACGTATAAAAGTCCAATTTAGAAAGCTTTGATTTCCAAGCGCCTGATTGTCAAGGGGGTAGTCTATGTACCCCATCCTGGCAATCAAAGATCGAAATACACAAAAAAGGAAGAATGAGCTATGATCCACCCCAACTGGAATAGCTATCTACGCTGGATCTGGTAGTTGGTTTTTTATCCTGCATGATAAGTATCCTGCTCTTTGTTTCTTACTTGCTGCCGACCTGTGCAGTCCGTTACTGGTCGATCGATAGCTCGAAACCATCTTCCGTAGAAATAATATATATATAGTAGTAGATAGAGAGTGTGAGGCGAATAATTTATACAGTTTATTACACCTAATATTAGTTTAAAATCTTGAATTCCTCTGTACAAGCATATTAGCTCGCCGAAATCAATGTCAAAGCAAGAAAACTCTTAATCGTAAAATGGCTCGAGATTTTAGATATCCAAATTCTCGGAGACACTTCACGAATAAAAATCCCAATAAGATTTTTTACGCTCCCTATGTGCTCCCATACGTCACTTCAGACTAAATCTCCTTGGGAAATTTCGATCAGCGAGCTTTCGACTGCCAACAATCTTCTGCAAAGAGCACATAGACCGCCTGTCAACCTACCAAGGCTAAAAGAAGTTCCTCAGGGTTCCAGTCCTCCCTTTTGTCTTTTGGCCTGTT
>JAAERL010000781.1 GCA_024230435.1 Desulfobacteraceae bacterium | reverse complement strand
CGGTCATGCACGGCGAAAATAAAAATCGCAGGACTCAATGTGAGTAAATTGGCTACCCTTACCACTTGTTCAGTTTTTTGTGAGGATTCCGAATCTGGCCTCGGATCCAAAATCGGAGCAACACAGCCCGAACGCTAGGACGACGCCCTTTTGGACACTTTAAGCCAATCCAGCTGTAGTCTCTTTGGAGTACAGTCATGCCATTTTTAGCCAATTCAGAAGAAAAAATACAATTTTCTATATCTTTTTGCTGACAGTCTTTTTGGAGCAAACTCCGGCAATATGACAGAAAAAAACACAATTCTTGCATTGTATTTTTTCACCCTTACATAGGAATCAGTATGTGAATGTATAAAACATACCAAGTTTTTTGATGGGGGTCGACATTAAGACCACGTTTTTGACCACTTCTACCAGGAAATCGTGTACGCTTTGGTACTGCGAGTTCAAACCTACGGGGGCAACAATTCCGAAGGGGTGAATTTTGAATTTTGTATAGTTCCTACATAGAAAAGTAGTGACATGATGTGATGCAAATCCTAATGTGAGTAAAGCTCGTGGCCGCCCCATGTTGACAGTGCGAATTGTTGGCGCCCCTCAGGACCATAACTAGTTTAGTTACCAATAGCTACTGCTAGTGTTGGTTCTGGT
>JAAERL010000780.1 GCA_024230435.1 Desulfobacteraceae bacterium | reverse complement strand
GCGCCGTAGGCCAGAATAATCGAAGCGACTTCCGGCAAACGCTTAACCAAACCATGAACAACGGCAATCTGAGAAGGTCAACCAACTTTCTTGGGTTGCCGTTTTTGTTTTTAGAATTGAACTTTGTGCGGAGCAGGGCAGGAGGGGCAAAGTTGATTTTTTTCGCTGCGGCCGACCCTGCGCTGGTGGCATTGCAAACCCGAACGGCTTTGGTTTTACCGGCGCATGTCACGCGGCTTGCACACCGGTTGGCCGGTAACTTGGTCCTCACAGCCGTGCTCAGGCAAGCCGCGCACTATGCGTGAAACGGTAAATTTATCCTTGCTGCCGGCAAGATTTCTTGCTTTGTGCTGTTAAGGCGGGAGATGAATCGGTATTTTTCAATAATTTGACAATAAAAGTATTTTTTTGTATTTGGTATGCATGCATATAAGCCTTCGAAAAGCTTTTAAATATCGAATTCGTCCAAGAAAATACCAAATACCGGCGTTGGAGAATCAGTTTTTTATTTGTCGGTATCTGTATAACTGGAATATTCAGGATCGAATTGATACGTACCAAAAAAATAGTGTTTCGGTTACTTATAACGGTAGTGCCGGTAAACTGCCTGAACTGAAAAAACAACGCCCCTGTTTCAAACCGGTATACTCTAAATATGTATATTCTAAATCTATATACTATCAGGTGTTGCAAGATGTTTTGAAACAAATAGACAAGGGATTCCATTCATTTTTTTCCAGGACAAAACAAGGTGATGTTCCCGGCTTTGCCAAGTTCAAGAAAAAAGGCCAGCGGGACAGCATCATTTATCCCCAGTACAAAAAACATCTTTCTACGATCATCACCGTATTAAAGGCCGGTGATATAAAAATGCGCTGTAATCGCTCTATTGGCGAATCGGCGAAGGTTAAAACTCTGACAGGTACTAAAGACGCGGATAAGTGGTTTGTCTGCTTTTCAGTTGAGCTTGCGTTTGGAATTGATCTTAAGTAAGGGCTTGTCTTTGGTTATTGGCATCAATTTTGGCTTGATGTACTTTGTCTATGGTAACGAGGAGACCGGAGAATATTTGCCCAATGCCGGTAATTGCAAAGACGGGGCTGGACAAGTTTATTTCAGATGCCGGACGGGGTAAATTTCTGCTGTTTTTTCCGCGCCCATAAAGTTTCGGGCAAACATGTTTTGGGGGGGGGGTCGCCTTGAGTATGCGTCACAAAAATGCTCTGCTTGTGACAAGATTGTGAAAAAATCGCTTTCCATAAGAATTCATCGCTGCTTTTTTGCACCTTTGCTGGCAACCGGGATTGCTATGCAGCGATTAATATTTTGCGTATCGGGCGTCGATATGCTTGCGGCGAAAGGCCGTTTGGACGTCCCCTTTTTCGTGTAGTGAAGGCGGGGGAGCAATCACTGGGATTAACCTATTAAAGGAGGAAAGCATGGGAGCAACAGTTGAAGTCAGTAAAAATGGAATTTTAGGCTGGTATTTTCAAGCAAATCTGTTGATGCGAATTTTGATCGGATTGGCATTGGGAGCGCTTTTTGGTTTGGCAATGGGGCCAAAAGCCGCTTGGGTCAGCCCGTTGGGTGATATTTTTGTACGTTTACTCAAGATGATTGTCATGCCAGTGGTCATTAGTACGCTGGTGGTTGGTGCAGGTAGTATTCATCCAAAACGCTTGGGTAAAATCGGGGGAAAGGCTCTTATTTTTTACATGTTGACATCTGCAGTTGCTGTTGCCGTCGGTCTTTGTTTCGGAAACCTGTTCAGTCCTGGAAAGCAGATGGTAATTTCGGGGATGGCAAGTGCGGCAGGTAAAGAATTGACCCGGCCGTCCTTGATTGAAACCTTAATCAATGTTGTTCCGAAAAATCCATTTGGCGCGATTGCAAAAGGACAAATTTTGCCCGTTATTTTTACTTCATTGCTGTTCGGTATGGGCATTGCGTATTTGAGAGAAAGCCGGGACCGGAGAATCAAAGATGCGGCGCAAATGGTTTTTCAGTTTTTTGAAGGGTGTGCAGAGGTGATGTATAAAATCGTTCATTGGGTGCTCGAATATGCGCCCATTGGCGTGTTTGCCCTTATTGCGGTTGTGTTTGGAAAACAAGGGGCCACAGCTTTCGGACCTCTGGCAAAAGTAACCATGACTGTATATTTGGCGTTTTTTGCTCATATTATACTTGTCTATGGCGGTGCATTAGTTGCGTTTCGTATCAATTTTGCCCGTTTTTTGTCGCTGGTGCGTCCGGCTACTATTACGGCGTTTGTCACCCGCAGCAGTAGCGGCACTTTACCCGTATCTATGGAAGTAGCCAAAGACAAGATGGGTGTTTCCAAGGGTATTTATTCGTTTACGCTTCCGCTTGGGGCAACTATAAATATGGATGGCACGGCGATTTATCAGGGGGTATGCGCCATTTTTGCTGGTTTTGCTATCGGTATGCCGTTGACTTTCGGCCAGCAGCTTACCGTAATTGCCACGGCCGTACTTGCATCCATTGGCACTGCGGGCGTTCCCGGCGCAGGCGCAATTATGCTGTTGATGGTGCTCGACTCTATAGGATTGAAAGTAGAGCCGGGGTCTGCGGTTGCTGCAGCCTATGCCATGATTTTTGGTATTGATGCCCTGCTGGACATGGGGCGCACGGCCTGTAACGTTACCGGTGATATGGCCGTTAGCTGCATTGTCGCAAAAACCGAAGGCGAGCTTGATGAAAAATACTGGAATGGAGAACTGACGGAACTAAAGCCCGCGGAAGAAAAAATTTAATTCGCGTTCATTCATAAAAACCGGACAGCAAGGTGAAGACAAACTGTTCATTGATAAGAACCGGGCATCGAATGGTTTGTCTTCACCTTTGAACATCCTTCCGGTATAATCACCGCGCCAAAGGCTGGCGATATTAAAATGCGCTGTCACCGCACTATCGGCGAATCGGCAGCGATCAATATTTTGCGTATCGGGCGTTGACATGCTAGCGGCGAAAGGCCGCTTAGAAACCCCCTTTTTCGTGTAACGAAGGTAAAAGAGCAGTCACATCAGAGCTAAGGCGATTTACAGTTAAATAATATACCATCTTGTATGTCTTTTTTCCCGTCTTGTGCGTTATGCCAAAGATGCGAATACGTTAAGTATGCAAACTTTGGCATGCCTTGAAGACGAAAAAAAATCGAAGCCCGATATGGTACCTGTTAAGATGTTAAATTTTTTCCGCCAATCGCCTAAGGGGTAATAAGGATTTTACCTTTTCGCCCGCCCCGGTCCGCCGCAGTAACCGCCTGCTTAATATCTTCTATTTTATATGTAGAGTCAATGCTTGTATGAAGTTTGCCGCTTGTAATCATCTGAAGCAGCTCGCCGAATACATCCATTTGCCGCTGTTGTGATGTTTCTTGAAGCCATTTTGCCAACCAAAAACCTTTGAAGGTTATATCTTTGAAAATCAAATCCCTGGGTGATAACTCGCAGGGATCACCGCTGAGGGCGCCGTAACTGACCAGGGTTGCGTTTTGACTTAAACATAGCATCATCCGGTTTGTGGCGCTTCCGCCAATGGCGTCCAATCCTAATTTGATTTCAGCTCCCCTGGTAATTTCCTCTACTTTTTTGGGCAGGTTTTCTCCATCTACAAGGGTTACATCCCCGCCATTTTCCTGTACGCCTGAAACGGCGGATTCACGCCGTACAATATTGACGGTTTTATAGCCGCTGTTTTTTGCCAATTGCACTAAATAGGACCCTACTGCCGAGTTGGCTGCATTTTGAATCACCCAGTCACCCGGTTCCAGTTTTACAATTTCATTTAGCAACAGAAATGCTGTTGGCGGGTTAATGGTAATCATGGCCAGTTGCAAAGGATCTATGTTATTGGATACGCAAATAAGGTTATCGGCCTGGGCAACCAAATGCGTTGTCCAGGCGCCGTTGCCGATGGGCAGCAGAACGCTTTGGCCTATAGCCGGGGCCAGAACATCGGGGCCATGCTCTACGACGCGCCCAAGGCCTTCATAACCTGCCGTTGCCGGCAAGGGGGGTAACATACCATATTGTCCAGTAATTGACAGTAAATCCGAGGGATTTACAGGAGATGCCAAGACTTCGATAAGTACCTGCCCTTTTTTTAAAACCGGTTTTTCAAATTCAACAACTTCTATTACGTCACTGGGGATGGGACTGCGTTTTTTATAGATTGCTTTTTTCATATACCCTCCACTGTTTTTTCTATTGGAATAACTTGGTTTTTGTTTTAGAGCATAGGTCGTATGAAAGTGCAAAAATGATTAAGATACTATAACCACTTTTTATGCTTTGGCAATAATACGGGGTTAATACGGGTTGGACTTTTTTAATGCAGAGGCGGTTTTTATGATGTAAAATTCAGCGAAAAGATATAGCGCCAGTGACAAGGGGCTTATGCCCTTGTTTTTTACAAAACACTTTCGCCGGTCAGCAGTTTATGTAAAGTTGGTATGCCGATAAACGCCAATCCGGCTGCATGGAGAACATATATGGCTATTTTTATTTTATGGCGCATTTGGGCTGTTAAATGGTCATGGCGGCTGGATATACCCATGAGCCCGTAGGTGGCGCTCAAATAAATCGCGGTAAGAAAAGCGCCAAAGCCAAACAGAACATAGACATTGCTTTGCAGAACGCAAAACACGCAATGATGAAAGGGCGCGTCCAGCAAAAACGGGGAAAGTTTGGTATGCAGCCCGAGAATCAAGGAAATAAATAATACGCCTGCCAGGATGCAAACCGAGATATGGACCCATGGCTTAGGGCTCCTGATGGCAATCAATGCTGACTGGGCAGTCAGTGTCACTAATGCGATAATGATAAAATACCAGTGGGTTTCGGTCAATATAGGGGTAATGCCCTGTGTGTTAAAATCGAACAATGCTGTGCAGCAGCTTACCGGCATGGGTTTTACGGACGTTAGGTATTTGATGTCAAGGGCGGTTTCGGCTAAGAGCAGCACGATCAGGGGCAGGAGTAAAAACTGCCTCAATTTTAAAAACGGTTGTTGAGCTATGCGCCGGTCTGCTAGGCTGATCAGCAGCCAGGATAAATATAATCCGGGAAGGGCGACTTTCAGCGAGCTGGCTGTCCAGGAATAACCGGGCACGCTGAGGTGAACGCCTGCCAGGCACATTGCTCCGGGCAAAGCGGGTATCAGGCTTTGGAGGGTGAAAAACCACAGGGGAGCCATAACCAGCCGGACGAGGGTTCCAGTAAGCATGGCCGATGAACACAGGTAGTGGTATTTTTCAAGTTCCCGTCTGTCTTCATGGGTTTTCGCTTTTTTCGAGCGTATCAGGTTCCACAAACCGCTGGTTGCGGCAACGCTTCCCACCAGTACGGAGATGAGAAGCAACAGCAGGTAAATAACAACAAACTTATTCAGAACCATAATATATGTCCCTGTCGATAAAGTCCGTTTCCCATGGCATGGGCTGGGCGGTTGCGGTGAAAACGAATGTTTTGCCCTGTTTTTTTAATTCTTTGAACATTGATACAATGAAAAGGGTGTTGTCTTTGTCCAGGTTGGAAAACGGTTCATCGGCAAGGATGATGTTTGGGTCATTCATCAAAGACCTGGCAACTGCAACGCGTTGATGTTCGCCCCCGCTGAGACAATGGACCGGAAATGTGAGGCGATGGCCGATTTGCAGCCGTTCAAGTAATTGGAGCATTTTAGCTTTTCCGGGTTCAAGCGGCCGACCGCAGGGAATTAACGGCATCAACAGGTTTTCCATGACGGTCAGTTTTTCCAGAAGGTGATAATGCTGGAAGATAAAGCCGATGTGTTTGCGCCGGTAGGCCGAGAGCATGTGATGGGCAAGATCGGTGAGACTGGTTTGAAGTACCCGCACATCACCTGTGGTAGGTGAGAGCATTCCTCCCATGATATTGAGAAGAGTGGTTTTGCCGGTTCCCGAAGGGCCTCTGAGGCAAACGCATTCTCCTGTGTCAACGGTAAGGTTAATGCCGGACAAAACGTTGACAATATGCCGGCCGGTTGCGTATCGCTTGTGTATGTCGGTTAATTCAATCATTGGCGTATGGCTTTATCAGGGTCGATGGCGCCGATTCTCCAAATGGGGAAAAGGGTTCCAGCCAACAAGGGAATAATACCTAATATTATAATTAGAAATACGGTTGACGCGTTTACGTACAGCGGAATGGGAAATTCAGGGTAGATATCGGTCCAGCCGATAATCATTTGTTTGATGCCCGGTGCGCCGCTAAACATATAAGCAATGCCGCCTATCAGCCCGGCAATGATGGAAAAAAAGCCAATGGTAAGGGTTTCGAAGGACTTTAGGATCATTATATCACCAGTGTCCCACCCGATGGCTTTGAGAATGCCGATTTCTTTTCTCAGGCTGAAGCTGATATGGCTGGTCAGCGACCAGGCAATGATCATTACATTAACCAGCAGGATAAACCATAGTAAGTGGAAAAAACCGGATTTTTGGCCAAAGGATTGTTCCGTGAGGCTTTGCATGGCCGATTTGGTAACAGGGTTGGCGCCGTCGATTTTTTTTAAAAGGTTCGAAGCAACCATGCCGGCCATTGCCGGGTTGGATAAGTAGACCATAATATCAGAGCTCTCATTGTCGTCGATAAAGCCAAGAATGGTATTGGCCGTCTGGCGGTCCACAAGAAGCAGGTCCGCCGAATAGATTTGGACGGCAGTATCAAAAATGCCCACCACTTCAATGAGAACCGGTTTGCGCAGCCCCGGCGATGTTACTTCAATGGTGTCTCCGGTTGTGCAATCAAACGCCGCCGCAAGGGCTTTTCCAGCAATGGCCTTGTTGTAGTCGTGTTCGCGCAAAGAGCGGCCCTGCTCAATGGCGACGTCAATGAACAGGCCCGAGCTGATATACTCTGGGTCCAGGCCCATGACGACAAAGGATTTAATTCTATTTTTTGAATCGGTATGGTTGATATAGCCCCAGCTTCGGGGATAGTAGGATTTAATTGCGTTTATGTCTTTGAGCACATCGTCATAACGATCAAAAAAAAGAGATTCTGTTCGGCCTCCCACCTGTTGTTGAATTAAAATATCGGGATAGTAATCTGCGGCAAGGAGCGCATCGCGCCTGACACCTTCGATAAAGAAACTAAAGGCGCTGACAATGGCGATGATGATAGTCAGGGGAATCGCCAACATAAAAAACTTGCCTTTGTTTATCAGCAAATTTTTGATGGCGGTGCAAACGATGTGGTAGTATTTTATTTTTGTTCCCAAGACAGTTCGATTTTCCGGTTTTGTTTTTTTATGATACGGCAGCTCGTTTTTCCTGCGGCTATGCGGCTGGCAATGGCCTCGTCGGATTCGCAGCAATCGAGCATGGTCAGATAAGAGGCCGGGGCGTTGGCGATAGCATTGCCGCTTTCAAAAGCGATGTTTCGTCCGGCGGTAGCCAGGGCCGGCGAGGCGATATGAACACTTTTTAAGAACGAGGTCCGGATTTTTTTGATTTCCGAATCAGTGTCATAAACGGCATTGCAAACCAGGCACATCCAAATCAGCAGTGTGGTTAGCATGGCGAAAAAGCACGCCGTAAGCGTTATGTGTTTTAATCTATCAGGCATTTTAGAGTTTTAAACATATGTGTTACAGGCAAAAGGGGTAAGCAGCACAGCCTTTTTATCCGGCCGGGTCGCTCAGGCGGCAGTGTACCGGTAAAATTTTTAATCTCACCGGTACGCGGCCGTTGGATACACGGTTGTTTTAACGTTGTGCTAATCCTTCTTTTTCGGTGGTGAAGTTCAACACATACTGCGTATTTTCCCAGAACTTGTATTCTTTGGTCAGTCTGGCCCCTTCGGTAAGGTTGACGGTTCCTTGATCACTTACAACCTTTTGCCCTTCGGCCGAAAGCAGCCATTGAATAAATATTTTTATTTCCCCGACCGGTTCGCCCTTGGTCATCAGGAACAAAGGCCGGAAAAAGGGGTAGCTGGCATTTGCCACGTTTTCTTTTGTTGGGGCAGTTCCGTCAAGAAACAGTATTTTGACTTTCCGCCGTTTAGCGCTGGATACGCCTGATATTCCGATGGCGTTTTTCCGGGACTCGATTTTTTTCTCAACCGGCCCACTTGATTTTAAGTTTATGGCCCGGCGATAGTAGTTTTCCCTGGGATCTTGAAAAAGCATTTTACGGCCCATATATCCGACACCACTCATTTTGCCGATACGAACTACGACGAGAATCTGTTCGTTGTTTCCGCCGATTTCGCTCCAGTTTCGAATTTTTCCGGTCATAATTTTGTGTAGCTGTTCTGTTGTGATATTATTCACCGGATTGTCCGGATGCGTCATCACTACCAAGGCATCCCAGCCGACGTGGGTCATGCGGACGCCTTTTTCAAGTTCCGAGATGTCCGGCTTGGCCGGGCGGCAGGACCCGCCGATATCCGCCTGGCCTGATGCCGCGGTTTGGATGCCCAACGTTGCGCCTCCGCCGGAAATGGAAATACGTTTGCCCGTTATTTTTTCATAGGCCGCTGCAGCTTCTATCATGAACGCTTTTTGAGTGATACCGCATCCGCGCCATACAATGTCGGCGCTTGTGTTGTCTTCGGCCAGGGCAGGGCTGATCAGCATACCTGCTATCAATGTGGCGCAAGCCAATCCCATGTATAGTGTTATGCAAATTCTGTTTACCTGCATCGTTACGATCTCCTTTTTTATAAAAACTTTTTATCGGTTATTTAAGCCGCAATGATGTCGTCATCTTTGCCGCCCGTTGTTTTTTCATCACCATCAATCGGCTCTTCATATGCTGTTTCATCTTCAGCGGGATCCTCTTCAATTTTAAACGCTTCAACGGAAACTCTTAGCTGGTGAGCTGTTGTTGTCATTGATTTCATGGATTGGGCTGTCTTTTTGGTAGCATCGGATGCCTTTGAACTGATTTGACCGACTTCGGTCATGGTTTTTGAAATGCTTTCCGAAGCAGAGGCCTGCTCTTTGGCCGATGAGGAAATAGTGTGAACCATGGCGGCCACTTCCGAGGATACCAGTTCCAGCTCTTGCAGTGTGCTGTATGCATCGTTGGCAAGAGAGGAGCCTTGCACAACACGTTGGATACTTTCATCCATACTCTTGCCGGCTTCATTGATATCGCTTTGGATATTTTTAACTAGCGTTTCGATTTGTTTTGTCGAGGATGTTGAACGTTCGGCCAGACGCTGTACTTCTTCGGCAACAACCGCGAAGCCTCGGCCTGCTTCACCGGCCATGGCAGCTTGAATCGAGGCGTTCAGGGCCAGGATAGAAGTTCTGTCGGAAATATCGGTTATGATTTGAATAATGTTACCGATTTCCTGTGAGCTTTCGCCCAGCCTTTTGATAGCACGGGCGGTTTCCTGAACGCGTTCGCGAATGGTCTCCATGGCTTTGTTCGTTTTCTTCGCCGCGTCGGCGCCTTTTTTAGCACTGCTCATGGAGCGTTTTGAAACATCGGCCGATTTGGAGGCGTTTAAGGATACCTGCTGAATGGACTTTGTCATAGAGTTGATTATAGAGATGGCATGCGCTACTTGTTTGGCCTGTAATTCGCTCATCTTTGCCAGGGTGGTGGTTGATCCGCTTACCTGGGTCGAAGTCGAGTCTACCTGCATGGTGGCTTTTTTTACGCCTTTTACAATGCCGGTCAACTGTTCGGCCATGGTGTTGAAAGAGTCGGCGATTGCGCCGGTAATTTGTTCTGTAACTTCAGCCCGGGCGGTAAGGTCGCCTTCGGTCAGGGCGCTGATTTCGGCCAGTAGTTTCATAATCGAATCCTGCATGGCGTCACGCTCTTCACTGCTTTGAATCAGGTTCAGGGTGTTATCCAGCATTGAATTCAGGGAACTGGCCATGGTTCCGAGTTCATCCTGGCTGATCACTTCGGCGCGTGAATCGTACTGGCCCATACCGATGTCGCTGAACAGGTCCATGATTCGGTTGACTTGGGCTGTCAGACCGCCGGCCAGAGCCATTGAGACCGCGATGATAAGGATAAGGGTGATAGCCACAACCGAAGCACAGATCACAGCCATCCAGTAAACGGGTTTGCGCACCTCTTCAATATCGATATCCGACAACAGGGCCCATTTTACGCCCTGTGGATTCGTCTGGCTGGGAGGCTGTACTGTAATGGGAGACCAGGAGCTCATTACCGTGTGGTCCCGGTAGTTTTTGACGACCTTGGCGTTTGACCTGCCGGCCATCGCGCTGGTAACCGCGTCATTGGTTACCTTATATTCAGGATTCAGGATTGTACTTTCCACCTTCAATGCATCCAGAAAACGCGAGTCTGTGCGCCACAAGTTATCCGGGCCTACCAAATAGGTGTCGCCGGATTCCCCCAGCCCGGTATAATCTTCCATTATCACCTGGATCTGTGCAACGGTAAGCTGGGCAGCCACTATAAGGGCCACTTTGTCTTTTATGACAATTGGCTGGGCGATAAAGGCCGCCGGGCTGTTTTGGCTGGGCGCGTATTTTTCAAAGTCAGAGATCTGAAGCTGTTTGGAAACAAGAACCTGGTTAACAAGTCTGCCCAGGTTTGTATTTTTATAATCGCCTTTTAGCAGGTTTGTGTGGTAATCATTTTCGTGTATAACCGAATAAAACATATACCCTTCAGGGTTGATGAGATAAAAGTTCAGGTAGCCGTAACCTTCTTTATAATAGGTAAAAAAGTCTTCTTCTCCCTCTTCAAATTTGGGAGAGATGATCTCTTCCACCTCGGCGGTCACGTTGATAGCCCAATTTACCCCCGGAATATTAATAGGCGCATAGGCCGCCAGTTTGTAGACCCCCTGCTCGTCTACCTTGAATCCGGTTCCGGACTTGCCGGATAAGGCGTCTGGTAGATAGTGCCCGGTGGCCGGATCACCCACTGTGCCGTTTTTAATCACCCGTTCGCTTCTGAGCTCAAAACCTTGTCCGGTTTTTCCCACAAGGTAAGCTTCAGTGGTTTGATTCAAGCCTGCGCGTTCCTGAAGGATACCGTTAATTTGATCAATGGAAATTTGCCCCATGACCACGCCCTGAGACTTACCGTTGGCTATAATTGGCGCGGCGATAAAAGAGGCCGGCAAAAATGCCAGGGGTTCATAGCCTTCGAAGTCCTGCAGGAAAAGTTTTTTCATCCCCTTGCGGAAGGCTTTGGCGGCAGGGCTGTTTTTTAACCGCCCCCACTTGAGGTTTTCGCCCAGGTCGGATTCTTTTTGTACGCTGTAAAGCACCCGGCCTTTGTCATCGACAAGGTAGATGTTGTAGTAACCATAGGCTTCTTTATATTCTGTGAGCCATTTACCATATTTTTTGGCTGCAATTTTCCATTCAGGGGTATAAATCTTTCCCGCCTTTTTAAAACTTTCAAGGGCCTGTACGATGGTGGGATTATTGCTCAAAACCTGGACATCACCAAGCCGATTGAGCATGTAGTCCTCAATCCAGATGGCTTTGTTATTGCGCACCGCCACCAGTTTTTCAAAAGCTTTTTGCTGCATTGTGAACACGATTTCGCGCAACACGTCCATATCTGCCCGGCGTTCATCAAAAAATGTTTCAATAGCCAGGGCTTTTGTGCCGCCGATAGCTTGCAGGTTATCCTTGGCTTTTGTCATCAAAGCATTAGAAGCGGCGATGTATGTGATTGCCCCGATGGTGATCAGAGGCACGAGCGCAATTAATAAAAAGCCTAGGAGAAGCTTTCTCCGGATGCTTATACTAATTCCGGAGACCAGGGGTTTAATTTTTCGGATAAGTAAATTTATTCCTTTCATTAGGGACTACCTCCTTTGGCTATTCCCATACTTTTCATTGCCCTATGTTGGTGCGTTTTTGCGCACCGGCATAGGATAGGTTTGTTTTTCCCCCTGATATTTAGATGCCAGGGGTTATTTCCGGCAGGGGGTATCCCTGATTATCACTAAAATAAAAGCCGCGAAATACTCGAAAGTAATTGATCTTCTTCAAACGGTTTGGTGATATAGTCGTCAGCACCTTGTTTAAGTCCCCAAAAACGGTCACTGTTTTGGGATTTGCTGGTCAGAAGGATGATTTTAATATCTTGTGTGCTGGGGGTGGTTTTAAGCTGGCGGCAGACCTGAAATCCGTTTTTTTTCGGCAAAATGACATCTAAAACAATAAGATCGGGAAGTTCTTCAAACGCGAGGTCAAGGGCTTGCTCTCCGTCAATGGCCTTTATCAGCTCGTAGGATTTAGCCTTTAAAATTTCTATGATTAATTTCATATTTGTCGGGCTGTCTTCAACGACCAGAATTTTTGGTTTATCCATGAAAAAACTCCTACACAAACTAAGGCAGGTATTACTTGTATAATGCCGAAAGTAAAACTTCAGGCAAAGATAGTTATCATGCGGCCATGCGATAAAGGCATGACCCGAACTGTCAATTTAATTTAAGCGCTAAGAAGGGCCCGGATTTGAGCCCTCCCGGCGCCTTGGGACCAGTATGGGATTATTTTTTGATAAACTGGTCAATTCCCTCATCCTTCCACACTTTAAGCGTTCTTTCATCCTTGACATTGATCTTGACTCCAATCGCATTGACCGGAACGTCATGCTTTTTTTGTATTTCGATCCAATTTTTTTTAACTGCAGGATCTATCGCCATGGTTCATGCTCCTTTCCGGTGGGCTTTATCCTAATTGCGCCCACACATTTTCGATCATTGCAGCATTGTAGTGATCGGGCGAGTAAGGGCCAACCACCGCCACTGCCGCGTTTTTTAATGAATCCAATAAATAGTTATTGGATAAGTTCGCCAGTGTATTCAGATCGATTTTATCTATTGCCTCAAGGATTTGTTCAGAGGCGATATGGTTGCCGAAATACAGCTCTTGAGTAGCCAGCCGGCTCATCTGGGTATTGCTGTTTTCAGCGGAGATAAGATGTTGGCCTCTGATTTGCATTTTTGCTTTCCATAACTCTTCATCCGCTATGGGAGCTTCAAAGGTAAATGTTTTCCATATTTCGGAAATGGTCAAAATAAACACATTCATGAAATGTTCGGGAGCAGTGCTGCCCTCTATCACAATTAAACCGTCATCCTGATAAGCCTGGTACTCGGAACGAATGTCATACACCAGCCCGCGCTCTTCCCTGATCCGCCGGAAAAGGCGGGAACTGATGCCGCCGCCGATGATTTTATTTAAAATATGCACTTCATAGCGCTGGGGGTGTGAATAGGCAAAGGCTCGAAAACCAATGGAAAAGTAAACATGGGAAACAGGCATATGCTCAACGATAACCCCTGAGTGAAACGTGGGAAAAGTATTCTGGCGAGGCGTGCTTTCGCCTATGACTCGCCAAAAAGAATCTCTGACCTGGGACACAAAATCGTGATGCTCAACATTGCCCGCTGCGGAAATGATAAAGCGATCGGGCAGATACTGGGAATGGACAAAGTAGATGACGTCCTCGCGGGTGAGTTTTTTTACATCTTCAGGATCTCCATGTAACGATATTCCAAGGTAGTGTCCATTCCAGATGTAGGACTTTAAAAGGTTATCTGTACGCTGATCGGGAACATCCGTTACGCTTGATATTTCCCGTATAATGGTGCCTTTCTCGCGTTCGATATCATTTTCTGAAAAAAGGGAATTAAGCAAAATGTCCCCAAACAGTTCAATGGCAAAGGTTCTGTAGTCATCTAAAACGGTGGCGGTATAACAGGTATAATCTCTTGTGATAAATCCGCCCATTTGGCCTCCGGCCTCGTCCATCAACCGTGCAATCTGGATCGAATCCCGGTTGCTTGTTCCCCTGAAAAGCAGGTGTTCAGCCATGTGGGCCAGCCCACTTTTATCTGAGGGCTCATCTTTGACTCCCGTATCAACCAGAATCCCCATTGCTATGGAACGGGCATTGGGCATTGATTTGGTAACCACCCGAAGTCCGTTTTCCAAGGTAGTTTTTTGATACATATAATCCTCATCTTTCTATGCAAGGCTTTAGAGCAGTTATTGAACAAGCCATCTAAATGGATCGGAATCAGGATACGTTTGCCGGTTTAAGTATTTTTACCAGGTCGCTGATTAAATAAAGATTCTTGTCCGATCCGTAAACGCCGCTTAAATAGGATGTGTTGGCAATCCACGGCGGCGGGTCAAGCGGCTCGCACTGTACTGGAAGTTCCAGTTGGCGAACTGCTGCCCCGACTTTGACAATTGCGTAAACATTCTGCGGCTGTGCGTCATGTTTTTGTCGATATACACTGCGGGCCACAATGGTTCGCAGCGGCATCGTTTCTCGGGCAAGACCTATTCCAAGGCAGGTTTCGAGGCAAATCACCGGCAGTATTCTGCCGCGCCACTCGGTTACTCCTTCGGCGTACTGCGGACTAAAAGGCACAGGTTGAACATCGGCATGCCTTAAAACATCTACTATTTGCCGTACACTGAAAAGATAATGAATCCGTGTACCCTCTATTTCAGGCAATTGGGCCGGAAAAATGAGTACCTGAGCCTTGACTTGATTTTTTTTATTTTGTGTTTGCTTCACCTGTGCAATCATCACTAAGTCTTTTGTTTTAAAATGTCAGTATCATGCGCCGGCTGTCGCTGAAAACGGCTTTGCCGGCAGTAAATCGATTTGTTTAAAATGCCGTTTTAAGGATTTGAATACGGTTTGTGTAACAATTTTTTGAATACGCCGTTCAATAATGTGCTCAATTGAGTTGGCAATCATATCCTCCCACTTATCGGGCTGCATAGAAATATCAGTCTTTGGTATCTCAAGCCGATTCGATTCAAGGCTGGTTTCAATCTCTTGCACAGGATCTGTAACAACTTTTTGTTTGTTTACCGATTCTATGGAAAATGACTGCTCCATTGTATTATAAGTTTCGGAATCGGGTATGGAATTTTTTGTTGTACCGGAATTTTGAAAAAATTCCGATTGGCAAAGATTCTTCTGCACAGCAACAGCTTCAGACGAGAGTTGTTTTTGTATCGGCGACTGGCATTGTTGCTGTTTGTCTGCCTGAAAATGGTCTTGGCAACAGGAAGCGATTATGGCTTGGGGGTTCAGCACCATGGCCAATTGACCTTTTATACGCAGAACAAATGAAAAAAAGGTCCGGGCTTTGCCTTGAAAAAGGGCTGGCAATTCATTTGTCTGATCTTGTTCAAGTGTCAGAATATCCTCTATTTGATCTGCTATGATGGCAAGCGGAGGAGAGGTTTTCGTAAGCAAAGCTTTTGCTTCCGGTAAACGCAAATTGGCGGCGCCTTGATTCAGATGTTTGGCAAGATCTATTATTACAAGATTTTTTCCATTGTAATTTGCAATTGGATATCCATTCCATCGCGCATCCGTTGTGCAAAGTGTGTCGATAGGTTGAATTAAGTTCACGTACTTTGTGTCCAGAGCGAACTTTGCATTTCCTGTTTGGAATATTATTGCTTTTTCCATATGCTTCACCTTTGCACGTTTTGCACCAATTTATTGCTAATTGGGATAACGTCCGCTTAAATTTTTTATTAATTCTATAAACTCTTCATCTTTATATGGTTTTATCATGAATCCATTTACACCTACTTGTTTTGCTTTATTGCGGTGCTTTTTTGCTGTTCGTGACGTCAACATAATGACGGGTGTTTTTTGAAATTTTGTCTGGGAACGAAATGCGCTCATGAACTCGAAACCGTTCATACGGGGCATTTCCACATCCAGAATAACTAAATCCGGTTGATATTCATGCAATAATTCTAATGCTTCCACACCGTCTTTGGCAGCTTGCACTTTCCATCCCTGGCGTTGCATTAGCCGGGTTACTACCATTCGAACACTCACAGAATCGTCCACCACCATGATTTCCAATGGGTTTTGAATAGTCTGTTTTGCGGTTTTGATAAGAGAGCTGGCTTTGACCGAGGCGTCGCTTAAAAGCTCTTCAATATTGAGAATGGGAGCCGCTGTTCCGTCACCCATAAGTGTGGCGCCTATGATGCCCGGCACATGGTGCAAGTGGTTGCCTAAGCTTTTAATTACGATATCTCTTTGACGTTCCATACTGTCAATAGCCACTGCGGCCTTCCAGGTCCCGGTATCAATAACCAATATGAGGGGCCAGTCGATGCTTTTTTTTGACCTTTTCTGAGCAACGCCAGCCAGTATTTCAGATAGATGATAGAAAGGAAGAGTCAGGTCGCGTATTTTTATGGATTTTTTTTCTTTACCTTTAATCTCAGTGGGGCTGACTCGAACAATTTCTTTTATATCATAGAGGGAGGTAGCGTAGAGGCGTCCATTTACGGTAAAGAGCAATGCCTGCATGACTGCTAATGTCAGAGGAATACGGATCTGGAAAGTTGTTCCATCTTTTTCTCCGGATTCTTTTATATGAACAGTGCCTTTAAGACTGGAGATATTTTCTTTTACAACGTCCATACCGATGCCACGGCCTGATATTTCACTGATGTCATGGCGGGTAGTCAAGCCCGGTTGAAAAATCATATCCGCCAACTCTTGTTCAGTCATTTGTTTTGCACGATCCGGCAATTCTGTTGATTTTAAGGACTGCCGGATAGCATCGAAATCCAGGCCGCGGCCATCATCGGTGACCGTTATAACAACTTGGTTTCCCAAATATGCAGCTTTAAGAAAAATGCTGGCGGCTGCCGGTTTGCCCAAAGCTTCGCGTTGATCCGGCGATTCAATGCCATGGTCAATGGCGTTTCGCAATAAGTGCATAAGCGGATCGGCTAATTTATCCCATACAAGTTTATCCAGCTCGATTTCTTGTCCGTGGACATCGAGCCGGACTTTTTTATCCAATTTGGCGGCAGTTTCCCGAACTGTGCGCCGCAAGCGGTTGAGTATGGAGGTCATTGGCGTCATTCGCATGCGCATAATTTTTTCTTGAAGTTCGCTGAGCAGTATTCGCAATCGGTTCAAATAGGCTTTAAAACCACCGTGCATATCAGATAACTGGGTGTTAATCGTGCTGACGTCAACCACGGTTTCATTCAAACTTCGTATAATCAGATTAAACTCTGAATAGCGATCCAGTTCAAGCAGATCGAATTCTGGAAAGGCCACAGCTTCATTGCCAATCACCGGAAGGGGGGATTGCGCCATTGATTGATGGCTGCCAAGGTGTTGAATGGCTTTTACTTCATAACCTACTTCCAGGTCGCGTGCGGTTCCCTTGAGGCGTAGGCGCGACTGGTCCAACTCTCCAATAACATTGCCCAAACCATCCACGTTTTGGTCAAAAGCGCTCAAGGCGATAATCAATTCTGAGGACAGATTCACCAGGGATTCCGCCTTGGCCATATCAATGCGAAGGGTTTTGGTTTTGCGTTGTTCGATCGGAGCGGGCTTTTTGGATTGGGCGGTTTGCGTTTTAGCCGGCGCAGGTGGCTCTTGTTTACTTTGAATCGTTGGTGTTTCTGCAAGGCAGTCATCAGTGCAAAGAGAGTCATCCTCAAATGTCAGATCACTATCACTATCTGGGCTCTTTTTGGAAGGTTCCGGACATGCGGCCGCATAGGCAAACGCGGTTTTTAGTTTTTCCACTCTTGCCGGGGAGACAAGTCTGGGCTCTAAAACGTATTGTTCTAAAACATCGGTGGCATCGGATACAATTTTAATAATTTCAGGAGAAATCTTATCCGCCTTTTCATATAGCCAATCCAGAAGGTCTTCAAATTCATGTCCCCAGCTTGCAATATCTGTTAGCTTTACAACGGCTGCGGCGCCTTTAATGGTATGGACCGAACGGCGAATCAGGCGTACGAGTTCCTTATGTTCCGGCGTCAGGGATGTTTCATGCGTTATCTGGTTTTCTAACTTGTTTAAAGCATTTCCTAAATCATAAAAATGGTCTTCGGCTTCCTGGTAGAACCCTTCTAAAAGTTCATCCTGGGGTAGTTCAAAATTATATAAATCATAGTCATTGTCTTCACAACCATCTTCGGTAATATCATGATCATCAGTGCAGAACAGATCGATTTCGTCCGTATTAAGGCCTGCTTCACGAGCATCCATGATAATACCATTGATATCCGCGCATTCGCCGTCTAACTCATATTCGTCTATATCTGTGAAGATTTGAGCTGTCTTTTCGTCAATATCTTCACACATCGCAGTGTTTTTATCGTCAAAATGTTCACAGTGACTTATGGGCTCATCATCGTTGGGGAAGCCGATGATTCCGGCAAATTCAGTCCTGAGTTCATCTATTTTGGCAGACTGTACATTTTGGGGTTCAAAAACATATTGTTCTAAAATATCAGATGATTGAGACATGACTTGAATGGTTTCAGGGCAAATGGTATCCGCCTCTTCATATAGATAGTCCAGAAGGTCTTCGAATTCATGTCCCCAGCTTGCTATATCGGTAAGCTTTACTACGGCGGCAGCGCCCTTGACTGTATGGACCGAACGCCTTATCAGCCGCAACAATTCCCTGTGCTCTTGAGTTAACCGGTCCTGGATAGTGATTTGGTTTTCAAGCTTGCTCAAGGCGTCGCCCAGATCTTGAAAGTGATCTTCGGCTTCCTGATAAAAGCCTTCGATTAACTCTTCTTGCAAAGAATCCAGATCATCATAATCGTCATCGTCATCGTCATCGTCAATAAGATTGCCGTCACCAGAGTTAAGTGAGTCATCGGCGCACAGGTTATGATCATCCATGATGGTATCATCTTCAAATGGCGCACAAACATCGTCTGAAACCAGTTCATCATCTCCAATAGGCAGAAGATCTTCCTCTTGAGCAGTGTCATTTTTACCAGCCTGGAGTTTGTTTTTAAAATCGATGACTTCCTCCAGATTGACAACATCGTCAACAATAATATCATCATCTATGGCTAATTCTGAAGAATTCAAAACATCGTCTTCAGCAGTTTCGAAATCGTTTATTTCCTGTAATTGCGCCAACAAACCGTCACTGTCTTGAGTTGCTGGCAACTCGTTGAGGTTTTGCAAAGCTTCAAGAGCTTCTACCATGTGTTTTTCGTTTTTTGATGGATCATCGTGCCGGGAAAAGGAAAAAAAATCAAAAAAAGCGATAGAGCTGATAATGGCGTTTTGGACCGTTTCGTTAAGACCGATCTGGTTGCCGATGATTTGATCTAATAAATTTTCCAGTTCGGCCGCTACAGTATTCAAGTCCTTTAGTTTAACCAACGAAGAAGCCCCTTTAATAGTGTGGACAAGTCGGTGAAATTCAGACAAATCTTCTTCATCGAAAGATGATTTTTCGAATTTATTTAACTTATCCTTGAGTTTCGGAACATACCCCTTAAGTTCGTCGATGAAATCTTTTCTGATGTTATCAAGAGATGATTCAAGCATCAATTATCTCCTTAGGGATTGAACCCCTTACCTCGATGATTGACCCTGGCGTTGCAAAAAAACAATAAGGTAAAAAAACTATCTTATTATCTTACAAATTGCCGAGTCATCTGTGGCGCTGGCGCGCGGTAAATAAACGGTTACTTAAATTTTTGTTAACTACCAATGGCCAGTTCAGGTATTAATACTTCTAAATTCAGTAGGTGAATAGGATGCTGGTTAAGTACGAATGTGCTTTTGATGAAATGGGAAAACGGCTCGTTTTTTGTTTGGTTTTTTTGTACCTGATTATCCACATCGCCTTCAAAAAAAATACCGGCGATTTTATCGGCCATGATTACTGTGCTAAATTGCTTGTCTTTAATCATTAGCAGATATTTTCCGGGGCTGTTGTCTTTCAGCTTCAATTTCAAAACCTGTTTCAGGTCTACAACAGAGACAATATCACCACGGATATTGCATATTCCAAGGATCCATGGCGGAAGACTGGGAAGAGGTGTTATTTTGGGAAAATAGCCGATTTCTACGGCATTTTTTAAAGGTAGGGCGAATTCAATCGAATTGAGTTGCATTTTAATGTATTGCCGGCCCCGGTTTTTTAAAATACTTAACTGGCTTCCCAGAAATGCTTCAAATCCGTCCGTTGCATAAGGGTGAGGAGCGTTTGCGATCTGTTGATCAATCGTGCTGATCAGCATTTCCAACGATGACGGCGAATGCGCGGCCGTTTTTCCTTTTTTAATTTTTATTTCCATAAGTTCTCACCCTCTGTGCTGTATGGTTCCTTATTATATGATCTATATTAAACAATTTATATCAGACTGGCGACATTTGATAACAATTCCTCTTTTTCAAAAGGTTTTGTCATATAAAGGTCCGCCCCTTGTTTTTTTCCCCAGAATATATCGCTATCTTGTTTTTTGCTTGTTAGTATAATAACCTTTATTCGTTTATGAACACGCGATGATTTTATTCTACGGCAGACCTGGAAACCATTGAGCTTGGGCATGATTACATCCAATACCACCAAATGCACAGTTTCAGCGCTGACTCTTTCTAAGGCCTCTTCTCCATCCTGGGCGGTAATGATATCGTAACCACCGTCCTTGAGAGCGCCGGTGATCACTTTCAGATCGGTTGGACTATCGTCTACAACCAGTATTTTATAATTACTCATTGGATTTATCTCCTTATTGTCTCATTAACCGGCTCAGCAGTAGTGTTCAGCTAATATATTTGCTAACCGTTTTAATAAGATCTTTTGGTTCAAAAGGCTTGGTCAAATAGGCGGCCGAACCAGATATTTTTCCCTTAAATTTATCTAAAATGCCGTCTTTGCTGGTCAGCATGATTACAGGGGTGTCTTTAAAATCACTGCTCTCCTTGATAAAGGAAAGTATTTTATATCCATCCATTTTAGGCAGAATAATATCGAGTAAAATAAGGTCGGGACGCTCTTCATCAATTTTGCTCAGTGCCTCCAGACCATCTTCGGCTTCCACTAAGGCATAACCTTTTTGTTTCAGTGTCAGCACAACGACTTTCCTGGTTGTCGGACTGTCTTCGACTACCAGGATCTTTTTTTTATCAGGAATGTTTGCTGATTTTTTGTTTAGCTTTTTTTTGGTTTGAGCGCACGAAGCTCCTTCGTATTTATTTAGCCTTACGGCGACATGATTGACGATAATATTGAGTTGGTCGGACAAAAATTTATTATCCGGGTTTGTTCGGGAGGCTTCATTTAAGAGATCCAACGCCTCTTCAACTTTTTTCAAATTGCAACTTGCCAAACTAAGGTAATAGACGGCCTTGATGTTATTGCCCCGTGCCACAACGTTGGTGTAACGCGTGACTGATTCGATGATTATTTTTGACTTGATTTTATCGAGGTTGGATTGCTTGAGGGCACTGGCTATGGTAAGGCAGGCATTGCAATAGTGACATTGCTGTACCCGAAGGTTTAACGCAGACCAGCAAAAGGGGCATCGGCGCACTTTTGTATCCGTGACGTGTTTGTAGCTTTCAGCGAGCCTTCTCAATTCTTCGCTGGCCATACAATATTGGGGTTCGGACTGGTTGGATTTCATTAATGCCATGGAAATGGTTTTCAGATTTCCAAGGCATCTGGAATACCAAAACCAGGCTTCACTGCTTTTCGGATTATTTTGAAGATATACGGAAAGCAGTTTATGGGCTTTTTTAAAATAGTGTCCTTCGGTAAAGTAAATCGCTTGTTTGAGATTATCGCTGGCGTTACTTGCCGCGCCTGACTCATCAATCCGCCTTGTGGCTTCGAGTATGAGCCGTGTAAGCGATGAACGTATAACTTTCTTTTTCCGGCTGCAAGTATTATCCAATTTAATTTGCGCATCTTCCCAGCCCAGGATCAATAATGCGGCTTCTTCGCCTTCTAAATCTCCTACAGTGGCGTCTAACACTACGCCTTTATGGATGTAAATATTACCGTGCCTACCGTTAGAATGCACCCTGAGAGTGCATGTTTTTTGCTCGAATTCTAAGATTTGAGTAAAGCTGCTGACAGTGAACCCATTAATCAGGCCGGTAGGATTATCTTTTGAAGTGGTTTGACTGGTATTTAAATTGGTTTCACTCATTCGAAATCCTGTTCTCGTTGTTGCTGCAGTGACAACACACCAATTCACAGCACGTTGGACAGGCGTGCTAAATCGGGTTGTGTACCACTACTTTAAGTTAATAAAGTGCCGTTTATTGGTTCAGGTGCACGTGTGAGAACAAATTGGATATCTAATGTAAATGGTTTCTGATAAATTAGCTGAAAAGAATAGATTGAGGTTTTGAACTATTGGTTCACTGAGTAATCATGTCAATCGGCATAACTATTTAAAAAATAGATGGCATACAGTATACTTAGCGAGTCTGTGTATTAACTCTCACCGTATCCAAATAGCCAGCCGCAGAAGCAAGATTGCTAAAATAAAAAGTATTGTTACAATGTTCTGATCAATTTTCAGAGGTGCAGGCCACCTTGCCACTTATATTAATTAAGTTGTCCTGCTAAAGTACCGGTAATTGATATAGCAATATTCGGACCATGAAGTTAATTTTTTAAAAAAAATGCAATTTTTATTCATTTTTTAGCCTGATAGTCTATTGAGTACCCAAAATTGGTCAAAAAAGCCATAAAAGGAGTGATGTTGTCGATCAAACTGATAGAAAATTATAAAAAAATTTAAAAACTGATTCAAAAAATTGTCACTTTCAACAAATTAGGGGGGGGGGATGAATGTAGTTTTGATAAAGTTTGTCAGATTTGGGCAATATGGCTGACAAAAATTGTCAGCTATGTTTTCATGTCGCAATTAATTCATATTGCACTATCTCAAGGGGCTTGAAAGCTGAAAATCGCCTGTTTTTGCCTGTCTGTGAATTTGTCTGTAATGCACGTAACTATTTGTAATCTTTGGGTTCCTAAATCATCTTTAAGAGCCTCCAATAAACAGGCAATGGTTTCAGGTGAAAGTTTCAACATTATCCCCGGTCCACCCCCATTGATCATTACATAAGAATAATGCAAAAGGTTTTTATCCATAACTGCCGGTATGTTTTTTTAATGATGAAAGGGCTTATTGCTCCAGCAAGATAACCTGTAAGACGTTCGGCCGTAACAGGGCGTTTGGATTTAAAAAACGCGGCTGTTTTTTTTAAATGGCATTTGGCGCTCGCTTGCAATAAGCGCCAAATGCATGTGTGCCGCCATCCAATGATGGAACCAGGGTTTTTATTACTCTGTGAAGCGGATAACATAGTGTCTGAGACGTAAATTTGGCGCTTTTTTCATCATGATTGTATCGAACCATCTCAAAACAGACGTATTTTTTCTTGAGAAATTCTATGACTCGGATAGACATGAAAAGCTCCTTGGCGTTATGAACCTTGCACATAAAAAATGAGTCATAAAAAGGAATCTCAAAGAAAGGGCGGGGTATCTTAAAGGCCTTAACCCCACCCTCTAAACGAATAGTGCTCATTGATTGTCGCTGATAGACACTATCCTAATCGTTCAATCAGTTCTTTGGCCACTTTTTCACCGGAAAGCAGCATGCCTCCGAAAATCGGCCCCATTCGCGGGCCGCCGAAGGTCGCGTTAGCCGCCATGCCCGCGACATAAAGACCTGGATAAATTTCACATGTGTTTTCAATAGTTAAGGTTTCAGCCTGATCTGCCCACATGGATTTTTCGCCTTCAATTTTGCCTGTGGGTGTCATTAAATCTCCCGGCACCTTGCGATGCACAACGTTAACCACTTCGGTGGCATGACCGGTGGCGTCAATGACGTATTTTGAGCGTATAGTCAATGGATCAATGTGAAGACCCGCCATTTCCACGGCGGACCAATTTATGACCAGCCCCATAATCTGATTCGGGCGCATGAGCACATCTTCTACACTGACACAGTTAAAAATTGTCAGGCCCGCCTGAACGGCTTTTGATACGATGGTGGCGACGCTCTCGACCGAATCGGCGCAATGGTAATTGTTTTCATAACAGGTGTGGCGTATTCCGAATTCGTCCAGTAACCTTACGGCAGAATCCTGAACCACGATTTCATTGAACATCATGCCGCCGCCCCACATGCCGCCGCCGATACTCAGTTTACGTTCAAAAAGAGCTGTTTTAATTCCCGCCTTGGACAGGTGGTAGCCGGCCACTAAGCCCGACGGTCCGCCGCCGACAATAGCCACATCAATATCGAGGTTGCTTTTGAGTTTTTCAAAATAGCGGTCCACAATGGCCTTAGTTATGGTAACTTCGTTTAATTCCATGATGTACTCCTTATTATAAATAAAAAAAGGCTGTGCTCCTGGGGGGAAACAGCCTTTTTTGAGAATGCCGTCATTAAGTCCGTTTCCCTTCGCAGGTTCTAACCCGATCAGGTTCAAAGGGTATCCGGTCCGCCGGATTCTCAGTCGCTTTTGGCGACACCCCTAACGATGCGAGCAACTTAATCGTTAATAGCGTTAATGTCAAATATCAAACGTCTATTTTCAGAGTATCGAAGGGATTTGGTAAGGCGATTAGTGTTAATAATATACCATCTTGCATGCCTTTTTTCCCGTCTTGTGCGTTATGCAAAAGCTCGAATACGTTAAAGTATGCAAACTGATCAGCAAAACATTGGCGCGCCTTGAAGACGAAAAAAAATCTAAGCCCAATATGGTATATTCTTTTGCGCCAATCGCCTGGGCTTTTGCAGTCGATTTAATAATTCCCAAACAGGCTCGGCTCTAAGGGCCTCGGTTTTCCTTTTCACCGTGATTCGGTTTCAGAATGTTTTAACGGCCGCCAGTATTCGGTTTTAATGCGACCGTGCAGTGTGGAAAAACGATATTTTGCCGTCTCAATCAAGGCGTATAAAGTGGGAACCACTACCAGAGTCAGCATGGTGGCGACCAGCAACCCGAAGGTCACCACAATTGCCATTGAGCGCCACCACTGGGTTGATTCGCTGGTCCAGGAAATCGCCAGTTTGTGAAAATCATAAGATACACCGGTAATCATGGGCAACAGGCCCAATATGGTGGTTACTGCAGTGAGCAATACCGGACGAAGACGGGTAGCCCCTGCTGCAACCAGTGCTTTGTTTAAATCCATGCCTTTTTGACGTAATTTATTTGTGTAGTCGATTAGCACAATGGCATTGTTGACCACAACTCCGGCAAGAGAGATAACCCCGACCCCGGACATGATGATGCCAAAAGGAGATTGGAAGATAAATAGCCCTAAAAAGACTCCGCCCAGGGAAAGAAGCACGGAAGTCAAGATAATAACAGGCTGGGTTACCGAATTGAAAAGGGTTACAAGGATAAAGAAGATGAAAAGTACTGCCATGAGAAACGCTTTTTTGAGAAACTCTTCCGATTCTTTTTGGAATTCATTTTCACCGGTAAATTTAAGTTCATATCCGGCGGGCAGTTCAAAATTGCTCAGCAGTTGTTCGGCTTGCTTGCGGGCCATCGAGCCGGGAACTTTTTCTTCTTCTACATAGGCTTTAACCGTAACGACGCGGTTATGGTTGATACGGGCAATGTCGCCCATGCTGCCGGGGTAATCGATATCGGCCAGGGTTGTCAGCGGCACCAGACGGCCGTTTTGTGCAGGTATCATCAATTTTCGCAAGACATCCGTAGTGCGCCGGTCTTGATCTGCAAGGGTCAAAATGATGTCGTAATCTTCATCGCCTTCATAAAATGTGGAGACATCCAGACCGTTATATGCGGTTTTTAGCGCCGAGCCGATGGCATTGGTGTTTAGATCGAACAAGGCGGCCTTTTGCCGGTCGATACGCACTCGGACCGAAGGCAATCCGGCCACATAATCATCGTGTACATCTTGCACATAGGGAATTTTGGAAATGACGGCGCCCACTTGTTTAGCCAAAACACCAAGACTGGCAAAGTCATCGCCGGAAAGTTCTATGTTGATCGGTGCTCCGGTGGGAGGGCCTTCCTGGTTTTCGGCCACGGTAATCCCTGCTCCGGCAATATTTTTAAGGCGGCGGCGAATGGTTTCCAAATCCCGTGCTGTTGGACTGAGACGATCTTCAAAATCGAGAAACTGGATGCCGATATGGTTGGGCAGATTGGCGTCAAAAGAAAAACCGCTTCCTCCCTGGACAATCTTGGTATAGATATGTTCGATATTATTGATGTTAGAGGGGGCGTAGAATGTTTCACCATTAGCCCTGCGATGCTCTTGGGCAATATAGGCCTGATCATAGCCGGAAAGGGCGGGAAATCCGTTTTCCTGACGGTTTTCGATGATGCTCATTTCCACCTGCCTGGCGATTTTATCTACGTAATCCAGCTCGGAGCCTTCAGGGGGATCAATGTTTACGTAAATGGACTTAGGATCGATTTGAGGAAAAAATTCCACGGGCTTTTCAAGCCCTACGCTCAACAACCAGATTTGGATCAGGATCACCAAAAGAGCGAAAGAAATTGCCAAAACAACAATTTTATGCTGCAGCGCACCATTGAGCAGCTTCGCATAGGCTGTAAGCAACGGCCCTTTGATTTGCACCGGCTTTTCTTCTATTTTTGCTTTAGATGCGGTCTTGTGTTTTTCAGGCAATTTGCCGTTGTCATGATCTGGCTCTGATTTATTATCCGTCTTCATGACAAAGGCGCATAAGGCAGGGGTGATCACCATGGCGACAAATAAGCTCGAGCTCAGTGTCACCATCAGGGTGATGGGCAGGAATCTCATGAATTCGCCCATCAATCCGGGCCAGAAGATCATGGGTAAGAATGCCGCCAGGGTTGTCATGGTCGATCCGATAACCGGCCAGGCAACTTCCCCAGTGGCCCGCATGGCGGCTTCCAGGCGCGGAACATCTTGTTCTATGTAGCGATAGACATTTTCCACGATTACGATGGCGTTATCCACGAGCATTCCAAGGGCCAGGGTAAGGGAAAAAAGAACCACCATGTTTAAGGTGATCCCCATGGCTTGTAAAACAGTAAAGCTCAACAGCATTGAAAAAGGAATGGAGATCCCCACCAATACTGCATTACGAAATCCTAACGCAAAAAATAGCACTGCAACCACCAGCAAAAGTCCGGTGATGATATTATTTTCAAGGTCCGCCACCATCAGGCGCGTCTCTTTGGCCATGTCCATGAGTTTTGTGATTTTGGTGCCCTCGGGCCAGGCGCCCTGGCGGCGTTGGATCAGCTCCGTGATTTTATCGGTGATCTGGATAATGTTTTCGCCTACGCGTTTTTTTACGGCGATGCTCACTGCGTTAACGCCGTTTATCCGGGATCGGCTTTGTTCATCCTTTAGACCGTCAGATACTTTGGCGACATCTTTGAGATAAATTGGCCGCCCCTGGTCGGTGGCTACCACTATTGTAAGAATTTCTTCCGGGGTTTGAAATTCGCCTGGAACCCTGAGCTGGTAGCGCCCGTCGCCTAATGTGATGGCGCCGCCGGAAGTGTTTTGATTTTCACTTGTAACGGCTTGTTGAAGCCGGGTGATGGGAATGTGATAATAGGCCAGCTTGTCAGGATCGACATCAACGCGGATTTGCCGCTCCCGGCCGCCGCTGACTACTGCCTCCAGCACACCGGCTATGGTCTCGATATCATCCTTGAGCTCGTCTGCGATTTGCTTCAGGCAGCGGGGGCCGCAGGTTCCTGAAAGCGAAAAGGTAATGATGGGAAGCTCGGAAAAATTGACTTCGAAAATACTGGGGTCGTTTTCCAGGTCCGAAGGCAGGTCGGGCTTTGCCTCATCTACTTTGTCTTTCACCTTTGGCAGCACGTCATCGATATCAGTACCGGGAATGAATTCTACATCGATCTGGGAAACCCCTTCGGCGCTGAGAGATTTGATATTTTTAATCCGGTCCAGCCCCTTGAGCTTTTTTTCTATTTTTATGGTGATGCTGGTTTCGATATCCTCGGAAGATACACCTTTGTATGAGGTTTGGACAAACACATGGGGAATAGTGATATCCGGTGTGTTCTCCCTGGGAAGGGTAAAGTAGCTATAAAGCCCGGCCACGATGATAATAACTGCCAGAACTATAACGCTGGTGCGTTTTTGAACAGCTATATCGGATACAATCATAGATCCAGCTCCCGGGGATTTTGAACGGTTTTGATAACATTGATCGGGGCGCCGTCTTTTATATCACGCTGGCCTACTACAATAACCTTATCACCGGGTTGTAATCCAAGGGAAATATGAACTTGCCAGCCTTGCTGTATTCCTGTTGTAACGGATTTTAAACGGGCAGTGCCATTTTCAGCTACATAAACAGCTTTGGAGTCTTGCTGTTCGATCAATGAGAACATCGGCACCGCCAAGCCGGACTGAACCTGCCGTTTAATAATTTTTACGCGGGTGAACATGTCCGGTAGAATATCGCCGTTTGGATTTTCTACTGCAATTTCTAGCCGGTAAGTGTGGGCCAGGTTGTCCGCCGAGCGGGTAATATGGTGGCGCCGTCCCTGAAATACTTTACCGTTTAAAGCGTCTACGGCAACTCTGAAATTATCAACCCTTCGAACAGCATCTATATCAGATTCAGGGATGTCCACTTTTACTTTCACTTTTTCGATTTGCAGGATATCAGCTATAGCATTGCCGTTATCGACATATTGACCTGTTTCAATGTGAATATCGTCGATTACGCCTTCAATGGGAGACCGGATTTGGCAGCGTTCCAGATTCAGTTCCGCAATATCCATGTTTGCTTTAGTCGTTTCCATCTGGGCTACTACGTCATCGAGTTGGGTTTGGGTAGCCAATTGATCCTTAAACAAGGCAACGATGCGTTTTTGGTTCGAAAGGGCTGCGCGGTAAGAGGCCCGGGCTGAGTTATAGGCGTTTTTATAGTCGCGGCTTTCAACAACTGCGAGTAAATCGCCTGGTTTTACGCGCCGGCCTTCGGAAATTTTTTTGGCCACGATTTTCCCGCGGATTTCAGAAACTACACTTAATTTTACCCATGGTTGCACCACTCCGGGCAAATTAAGCCGTTCTTGTATAAGGCCCGGGATTACTTCGAGAGTGACAACATTGACGGGTGCTTGCTTGTTGCCCAGTTCCGAAGCTTTTTTTTCTTTTAGGGTTTCACCTTCACTTTTAATCCAGAAAAACAGGATGGCGATAATACCGATGAGAAAAATAAGGGACAATAAGGGAAGCGCCCCCCATAGGCGGCGGACAAAGAGTGCTTTGGGTGAATGAAAGGGTGTGTTTGATGTGTTTTGTGCCATTGTTATTGCTCTCGTGTATAACGGTCAAAAATTATTGGATGCCGATAGCCGGTTTGATCCCGGTTAAAAAAGTACCTGTTGCGCGCTGTATCGCCAGAGCAGCCAGCTGCAGATCATAACGCGCATCGGAAAGCTTTCTTTGGGATGTTACTAAAACCGTGTTGGCGTCCATCACGTCAACGCTGTTGGCCATGCCGTGCTTAAAGAGTTTGGCTACAGCGTTGTAATTTTCCCTGGAATAGTTTAATTCGGATTCAAAGGATTTGATAATACCTTGCTGAGTTTGCCATGCCCGCCATGCCTGTTCGACTTGAATGAAAATATCTTTTTCAGCATCTTTTCGGCGTAGAATCGCCTGCCTTTGTCTGATGCGGGCCTCGCCGATTATGGAACGCCGCAGGCCGCCATCAAAAAGATCAACAGTCAGCGTTGCTCCCGCATAAATACTCTCATCAAAGGCCGGTTCGGGCTTTTGTTCCAAGCGCATCCAGGACCCTTGAATATCCAGACGAGGCCAGTAAGCCCCTTTGGCGTATTTTACCTCGTTTTCGGCAATGGCTTGCGTTAAGGCAAAACTTTTGAGTTCCGGGCGATTGGCCAGAGCCCGGTTTTTAAGCACAGACAAATCATCAATTGCCGCCGGAACAGCAGCACAAGTAGTGGTTTCCCTTATTTTCCGGAGTTCGTTTAAACCGGTCAGTCTTGCTAAAAAAGCACGCGCATCCTTGAGCTGGTTGTCCGCCTGGATCAAGTTGGCTTCCGCCGTGGCTAACTCGGCCTGAGTGCGAAACATTTCCGTTTTGGTGACATCGGCCAGTTCTAAGCGGACGGTTACGGCATCGCGGTGAGTTTTCAAGCGTTTGACGTTGGTTTCGGCGATAATCAGGGTTTGTTGAGCTTTTGCTACATCATAAAAGGCGCTGGCCACGGAAAAAAGATAGGCTTCTTGAACGGAGGCAAGATCGGAGCGGTTTTTTTCAATTGACTGCTCGGCAATACGCAGGGCTGTTAGTTCCCGGCCGTTAAGGGTAAAACTCTGGCTGATAGTCAGTCCGTATGAACCATCCCATTCGGGTTGCAGATTCACCCCGGACACGTTTTTTTCTTCACTGTACCGGGTGTAGGCTCCCGCCGCTGTTAATCTGGGTTTCAGGACAGATAATGCCTGCCGCCTCACATAATCTGCAAGCGCCACGGATTGGCTGGCGATTCCAATTTGTTCGGCATGATCAAGGGCGGCCTTATATAATTGAACTAAACTGTAGCCTTCATCCACTAAGGGCTCATTGGCAATCGCAGCACAATTTACCAAGGCCATGAGGATGATGGTCAGCACGCTGATTCTTAAATAGTTTGTACTTTTCATGAGCTCAATTATTCAAGTTACAGTTGTGTTCAGAACCGTAAGTTATTTGCGTTTCTTGCTTCAACAATATCGGGGCCAAGTGTTCTATAAAAAAAGCGATTTGCGCTTTTACATCAATATAGTTGCTTTCAACGAGGGATTGAAGGACCATACCATCCATAAAAGCCAGAAAAGTTATAGCAATTTTATCTGCATCGCGAGCGATTTTAGGATTAAGTTGTCCCTTTGACACGCCTGCCAAAAGAATATCGGAAAGGGTCCGGATAAATTTTTGATGAATGTGTTGAATCTCATGCCGGCGATTGTAAAAGGCTCCCCCTTCCTTGATGGTTTGCATCAGGACTTCAAAGAAAAACCGTTGGGTTGTACCGGCGGGAAAATCGTCGCAGTCAATGAACTGTTCTGCAATTACTTCAAGCCGCTCAATGGGGTCGATGGTCTGATCGCAAATCTGTTTGATTTGATTAAACCATTGCTCACAGGCTTGCCTGACAGCCGCAATAAATAATTCTTCTTTGTTTTCATAATATTCGTAAATCGTACTTTTGCCGATTCCGGCACTGGAGGCGATTTTTTCCAGACTTGTCAGGGAAAAACCATTTAGCGTAAATTCAGTGAGTGCGGCTTGGGCGATTTGCTGCGCTTTGTTCGATCGTTTTGGGCTTTTGCTGTTCATAGATATCCATATCCTGTTGCGTATTTTTCCGAATTCCAGGTCGAAATATATTATTGAATTTATGACATGTCAATAATTTTAAATAACTTATAATAACAACGAAATATCAGTGTTTTTAGCGGGGCGGATCTATGAATCCCGAATACCGGGTCGGAAAAAAGCGCCAATTAAAGGATCACAGGTTTAAGGACAGCAAAAATCATAAATACTCTTAGGGACGTATCTAATTCAAAAAAAAATCAAATACGCCCAATTTGAAATCCGCAAAATAATTTTCGAAACTTCAGGCAAAATCGGTAGCTTTTTATTTTTTCAATAAAAACAAATTGATATATCGATGGCCAAGGTTTTCGGGGCTTACATCGCCTAACTCGTTTTCAATTTTATTAAAAAGATGTTCTAAGGCTGTTGCCATGCGGCCGGTAATAGTGATGGTTTTCATGCCGCTGCGGTCTGACAGCCATCCTAAAAACAACTCTTTCATGGTGTCGCTTACCCGGGGCTCAGGTGCGCTTAGGTCCCAAAGTTCTTTAAAAAATGAGCGAAAAGAGCCCATTGAGATGGGTTTTAACTGTTTCGGCGTTTGTGCTGTCCCCAGATGATACGATGCCCAAAGGGTAAGCAGAACGTTTTCATGGGTAAGCCGTCCGGCATTTGGCGATGACGGCAATTCGGGGTCAATCAGATCAAGCAGGTCATCAAAAGCCATTAGATCTTTCAGGACCTTTTTTGACTGGACAATGTCGTTTAAAGAAACAAATTCACGGTAGAGAGAACCGGATGCAAAATTGTTATAAAACAAGGGTTTTTTAAGCATCAAGCCGCCGATAACGCCCAAACCGGTTTCTCCCCAGAAACTCAAAGCCAGCCCGTTTTTTGAAAACCAGCTTGTTTTGACCCATTGATCGGCCTTCCATTTTAAGGCCAAGGTGCATCCATATCCTACCCGGAAAATATCTATCAGGAGATGATTTTGAATCAGGTTGGCCGCTGCATACGGGTCTTGGGATTCGCTAACGCTGATCATTTTTTCCAAGCCGATGCTGATATAATTTCCCACTTTTTTGACGACATTGTTTAACTGGCTTTTTTCCTTGATTTTCAGTTGATCGGCGGAGATGACCTGGTTACACAGACCGGCGAATTCGGTTTGGAATTGTTGCAACAACCCAGGGTCGTGGAATGAAGCCAGCGTACGCAGAAAAAGGCTTGCATCTTCGGGAAGTTGCTGCACATCCAGCAAGAAGGGGAAGCTTTCCAAGGGCCTGCCGCCCACAGGGTCTTTGCTCTTGCGTTTGCGGGCAAAAAGATCCTCCGGCGTCAGTTCCTGGTACACACCTACGGCTTCTTCACATGGTAAAAATCCCTTTTCCGACAGGCGCACATTGCGCAGGCGGTATAGCTCCTCTTCAGTTTCAGCAGGCAGAATGGACGAAGCACTTATCAGCAGACTGATGTATTTTTGATGATCCAGAACGGCCAACCTTTTCAGAAGATCAAAAACAAGGCTATCACGCTTTTCAATGTATTGTTTTTGATTTTCAGTAGGTTCGGGATACTCTTTTAGCCTGAAATAATGGATCTGGTCCTCGGTATGGAAATCCGGCCCTATTTCGGAAGGGTCTTGTTCGTATTCTCGCACAAAAACATCGATGTTTCGGTTCAAATAGTGTTCAAGTTCGCTTAATTTCTCGCCCATGATCCAGTGGGTGATACGGTCCGGATCGGCCTTGAGCAACCGTAGCAGCCATTCGGTGATGGACGCAAGATCCATACGGTCGCGGGCCCACACTTCCATATCCAGAAGATATTCCCATTGTTCGTTGGACGCCAGGGCCAGGATCGGCACGGCATCTTCCGGGCCTATAGTGTGGATCAACAAATTCAGATCTTCTTCTGCAAAAGACTGAATCAGAGAAACAGGCATGGGGCAATCCGCAATGATTTCCAGTGCTTTTTCAGGCGGTAGTGTGAGTATGCGCCGCCTTAGATCCATGAGTTCTTTTTGTTTTGTTTGTTTGGGCGTAATTGTGGATGAATTATTTTTCATAAGTTTTTTACTGGATAAATCCTGGTGTTTCAGTGTTATACCCGTAGAATAAAATACGGTTCCAATTATCATCGAATACTGGTTGCATTGAATTTGCCTTCAATTCTGAGCTTTTGCGGGTTCAAGTCCGCCCCTGCAATGTTAGCGGCGCCTTTAGCGCAAGCAGGCCTTTAGGGCAGGGTAGTTGACTATTGGCTATCTACCTTATTTGACGCTGATCGCCAAGGGGCAAATTTGAGCAGTAGCAGCATTCCCGGTATTGCCAGAAGTGTACAGAAAATAAAAAAAACATTCCAGCCCATAAATTCGGCCATAAAACCTGTGGACGATGACAAGATGACCCGGGGAACCCCCATAAGGCTTGTGAGCAGGGCATACTGGGTGGCGGTGAATTTTTTATGGGAGATGCTGGCCATAAAAGCTGAATAAGCGGCTGTTCCCATTCCGGCGGTCAGGTTCTCAAATCCGATGACAACCGCCAGAGCGATCAGGTTGTGCCCTATATGGTTAAGTACGGCAAATCCGGCCGTGGAAACGGCTTGAAGGATACCGAAAATCCAAAGGCTTCTATTGATACCAAGTTTGATCATCAGGATACCGCCGGTAAATGTTCCAAGCAAGATGGGCCAAAAGCCCACCAGTTTTACCAATGTGCCGATTTCGGTTTTGGTGAAATTCAGATCGATATAAAATGGGGCTGTCATTGAACTTGCCATGGTATCCCCGATTTTATAGAGCAAAATAAAGGCCAATATCCATAGCGCGCCGGTACGATTGAAAAATTCTACAAAAGGTTTGCTGACCGCTTCTCCCAGGGTTTGAGGCACACCGTAAGGCGCAGCAGGTTCGGGTGTGAGCACTGTTGTGATTACTGCAGGAGTCATGCAAGCCGCCAATAAAATGTAAACCAGTGAAAAGGACATATGGTCGGCCATGATAAGTCCTCCGCCAGCGGCCATGAGCATGCCTGTGCGGTATCCTGCAATGTACATGGAAGAGCCCAGCCCAAGCTCTTCGTCGGATAAATCCTCCCTCCGGTAGGCATCAATGACAATATCCTGGGATGCGCTGAACAGGGTAACTAAAAAAGCTGCAAAGACAAACCATAGGGGAGATTGGCCGGGATTGGCAAAACTCAACAAGATGATGGCGGCTATAAGGCTGATTTGAAAAATAAGCAGCCAGCCGCGCCGCCGGCCCAAGACGGGAATTTTGTATCGATCTAAAATCGGGGCTTGAATGAATTTTAGTGTATAGGGCAGTCCAACAAGAGCTGACAGTCCTATAATGCTCAGATTAATCCCTTCTTCTCTCATCCAGGCTTTGAGAACAAAGCCCGTGAGCTCCAGCGGTAATCCCGCGGCATATCCCATGATCAGAGCAACTAACATGCGTCTGCTGAAAAGTGTTTTTTTAATGGATTTGATTTTAGACATAGTCAAAAATTTCTAAAGTGATTGCTCCCCCGCCTTCGCTACGCTAAGCAGGGAGCTTCTAAGCGGCACATAGCCGCTATCATATCCAGTCCGATACGCAAAATATTAATCGCTGCATTGTTATCCCGATTGGCGACAAAGGTGCAAAAAGGGCAACGATGAGTTTTTATAGAAAGAGGATTTTTTACGATTTTATGACACTTCGAACATTCTTGAGATGTATAGTGCGCAGGAACACCAAAAACATGTTTACCCAAGGCCTCGGCCTTATACTTAAGAAACAACAAGAATTTGAAGGCTTTCCGCGTATTGATTTGCATCCACACCAAATACAAAATATTACTATTATTGTCAATTTGAAAAATGCCGATTCATCTCCCGCCTTCGCTGCGCGAGGCAAGGAGTCTTCCCGGCATCAAGGATAAAGGCGCCTTAACGAAAGACGCCTTAGGCGATTTACAGTTAAAGAATCTACCATCTTGTATGTCTTTTTTCCCGTCTTCTGCGTTATGCCAAAGCCCGAATACGTAAAGTATGCAAACTGATCAGCAAAACTTTGGCGCGCCTTGAATACGAAAAAAAATCGAAGCTCAATCTGGTATATTCTTTTCCGCCAATCGCCTTAGAACTTTGGCAGGCGCCAAGATTTTTAAAAATGTTAGTTAGTGTCCATGGGGCAAATTCGCCATTTTGCTGATGGACACTTTCAGATCGGGATTTTCAAGTTTGTTGCAGCTGATCCGGTGTTACAATAGCTCCGAACCTTTTTTCAAGAGCCTGTAATCCCTGGCGCTGTTTTTTCAGAACCTGGAAAAGCTTTTCCGGAAGATTTTCTTCCTTGCCGTAGGCTTCCAGTTGCAACTTAATACGCGATAAAATGTTGTCGAGATAAAGAGAAAATTGCTTGTCATAGAGTTCGCGGCCGTATTCTTTATTGATCCTTTGTTTGAACAAACGTTTCAGATCTTCATATTTGGGGATATAGCCAATGGGCGTTTCTATGGCATCGACTTCATCGTGGGCCTTGAGATCAAGCCAGGCCAGCCAGACTTTGACGTCCCGTTTTTCTCCAATAAGTTTTTTACTGTCGCCGCCTCTGGCCTTGTCGGTGAGAAAATAATTAAGCCCTGCGATAATGGGCCTTTTGGTATCATCGATTTTATCGTTGCCGAAAAAAGAAAATTGTGAGTCCATGTAATCGCTCAATGCGCCGGGGATAAACGGCGCGTTGGCCCAGGGAGCGCGTTTGACGCCTTTGGCGCCCACTTCTGTTGCTGTGGCCGCAGATACAATACAAGCGCCGATGACAACGCCTTCATCAGAATTGCGCGCCACCCAGACAGGCGGCATGGTGTCGCTGTCCCGGCCGCTGTAAGTGACTACGCGGGTTTCGACTCCTTTGTCGTCTTCGGATTTTTCAGAAAAGTTGCCCAGTGCGGCAGCCGGCACTGTACAGCGGGCGTTGGGGTGGGAAACCGGTGCGGGTTTGCCATTGCTGTCTTTCATGCCTTTATGCCACTGGCCTTGGAAATTTTTTCCCTTTAAGGGAAGTTCTTCACCGTTGCCGGTCCAGTGTGGCGCGCCGTTTTCATCGATAAGCACATTTGACCAGATGACTTCGGTGCCGGGCTCGCGCAGGCACTTCATCAGCATAGGGTCCCCTTCATAATTGACATCTTCCACGATGCCGAAAATGCCGCATTCAGGATTGATGGAGCGTACAGTGCCGTCTTTGGCGATCCACATTTGGGCCAGGTCGTCTCCAATGAAATGGTCGCCGGCCATGGCTGTTGTGGTTTTGCCGCAACCACTGGGTGCAGCGCCCGTAATCCAGGTGATCCGGCCTTTTGAATTTTCAACGCCTGTAACGAACATATGTTCCGAGAGTTCAAGCCCTTTTTTTTCATACACCGAGCGATCTACCGAAAAACGATGGTTGCCTTTTTTCATCAAGAGAGTGTTTCCGGCGTAGGTGCAATTAAAACTGTAGGTGGTTCGATGGCTGCGGTCCATCAGAACACGGGCATCGGGCAGGTCCTTGGGCCGGTTTAACCCTTCGCTGTGAATATTGGTGTAAAAATGTCCAAGGCGTTTAACTTCTTTTTCAAAATGACCATAGGTATTTCGATAAAGAATTTCAGCGCTATGGCAGACATAGGCGGAGCTGGTGATTTCGATGGCCGGATTGGAAACCGGTGAGCCGGCCGGTCCGCGTGAATAAAAGCCAACGAGCATCTTTTTTCCGCGCATAATGCCACTCATTCCCTTTCGCACCGTTTCCAGCGCTTTAGGTCGGGACATGCGCAAGCCCAGGCTGCTGACCTGCTCGTTATCGTTTGCGATATAGTAGGTGCGGTCGATAATACGGCCCTGTTCCTGTTTCAGGTCATAGTGAATGGTATGATTTGGCATGGGAAGCGGGCTTTCCTCGCCCTTTTGAATCGCTAATTCACGTATGAATTGTTTGTCCTTGCCTGAACCGGTATTAATGAAGACCGAATCCGGTTCGCACATTAGGATGGCATTGGCTATTTTTAATAAAATCGCAGGATATTGAAAGGATTTAAGGCGCTTGTAGTGCTCATCATTGAGTTTTTCTTTTAAAACCAGCTTAGCCTGATCAGCAGACATGACATTACCGATGGTTTGGACAATGTCGATGCCTTGATTGAATGTCAACATGTTAGACTCCTTTATTACCTCATTGTAATTGATCAACGACACCTTTGTCGTTTTTTTTCATAAGCAAATCAAACTGTTGTGGTAAAGCGTTTATACAAAAAGGGGTAATTATCCAAAATAAATTCTCCGGAATTTACTAAAACAGAATTAATTAAGGTTCAAAGCGTGAGATAACAATATCTTCCATCGAACGTTTTGGTACATGGTGAACTCCGTTATCATCGCGCCAGTAACGTATATCTCCTGTTTTATCAATTTGTTCAATGATAACCTGTTCCCTGGGCTTACCTATTGCAAGTACCAATAAAATAGTTAAATGTTCTGGTATACTGAGCAGGTCTTGCAATTTTTGTTTTTTAATTGCTCCGATCATACAGCCTGCCAAGCCTTGTTCTCTGGCTCCAAGCAGGATGCTTTGAGCTGCGATTCCGTGATCGCAGTCCGGGGTTTTGCTGATCGAAGTGTCGTGCAAAACAACGATATAAGCCGAGGGTCGCGACCCTTCTTCAGGGCCTTTCCACTGCTTGAGGTAACCCGCCCAGGCCAGGCAGGAGAATATGCCCTTATTGGTTGAAGGGCTACATGACAGGATGTATTTAAGGGGCTGCAGGTTTGCTGCCGAAGCCGATAACCTTCCCAGATTTATAAGTTTAAGAAGCGTTTCCATGGCAATGGTATGGCTTTGGTCAAATTGACGGCATGTTCTGTTTGTCTTGATCAGATCAGCGATCATGATTTTTTCCCATACAGCCGATGGGTATGGATTCGGGCATGTGGCGGCCGATCCATTTGAGCACCTTTTCAAATTCAGCACTGAATTCACGAAGGGCTTTGCCGCGGTGACTGACTGAACTTTTTTCATCCAAGCTCATCCGGGCGAATGTTTTTTCAAGGGGCGGATAAAAAAAGACCGGATCATATCCAAAGCCGGATTCACCCTCAACCTGCCGGGTGATAATTCCCCGGCAACTGCCCTCATAGGTCAGGGCCGGACCGGAGGGCACGGCAAGGGACAGGACGCATTCAAACCTCGCGTTTCGGTTTTCGTGGCCGTTCATGGCCTGGAGCAGTTTTTTGCAGCGTTCGGCGTCTGTTGCATTTTCGCCTGCATATCGTGCCGAATGAACGCCTGGGCGGCCATTAAGCGCTTCGACCATTAGTCCGGAATCATCCGCCATAGCCGGATATCCTAGATAGCGGGCTGTGAGGCTGGCTTTTTTATAAGCGTTGGCGTCAAAGCTGTCACCGTCCTCTTCGATGGGAGGAATTGGTCCGAAGTCATCCAGGTTGCGTAGATCCACAGGGTGGTTGCGCAGCAATTCCCTGATTTCAATGGTTTTGCCTTTGTTATGTGTTGCCAGTATGATGATGGTTTTGGATTTCATGGTACCAATATATAGGAAATATAAATTTCAAATCAATACACTGATTTTTATTTTTTAGACAAACATTTAATTTGGCGATAATGTATAAGATAAGCGGTTGGAGATGTAAAGGTAAATATATTGATAAAATTGCCGGCAGCAAAGCAAGGCCTTGGCTTGCACGGGCCTAAGGCGATTGACAAAAATCGCCTAAGTACACGGTTAATTATTCAATATATTCAACGCATGCGCTGCGCCAGGGGGCGATTTGCTCCAATAAACCGTTTTTTTGCAGGAATTGATCATCCAAGCCGCTTATTTGGATTTGACTTTCGCATAACCTGGTACCTGCATTGGCAAAAGCATTGGCCACATGAACAATGGCATTAAGCTCATTGGATTCTTTAGCGGCATTTAGATCATGGTGATAGGCGGCGGCTTCCACAATGGGTTTCGGCAGTCCCCATAGACCTAATAGGTAGGCGCCGATGGCTGCGTGGGAAGTTCCGATGGTTTCAAACTCTGCTTCAGATGCACACGTTTGATTATTTTTTAAGATTTTTAGAATTTGTTTAAACTCGCCGGGTAAATGGGCCGCAATTAATAATTTTCCAATATCATGAAGTAAACCGGCCATAAAAGCCATATCGTTTTGTTTTTTATCAAGGCCGCATTGATTGCCGATGCATTTGGCAAAGGACGCCGTCGCCATGGCGTGAGCCCACAATTGTTCAAGGGAAAAACCGGGAAATCTGAGTTTTTTGAACTTATCAAATGTACCCGAGGTCATAACAATCGCTTTTATCAGGTCCAGGCCCAGTAAACTGGCGGCGTGGGCCGGGTTCGAGATATGCCGCGGCAAACCAAAAAATGATGAATTGACCAGTTTAAGAACTGTGGTGGTCAGTCCCAGATCCTTGGCAATGATATCACCGGCAGTTTGTATGGAGGCGTTTTCCGATTTGAGCTCTTCAACAAGCTCCATATACAAGGAGGGCAGGCTCGGCAGGGAATCGATTTGCGAAATGGCATTTTTAAGAGCCTTCTGATTTAATAATTCCTGCATCATAAACGCCCGTATGATAGTTTCTTGTAAGGCATTGTCATCACAGGGTTTTGCAAGGTATTGGTGGGCCAGATCCACAGATTTGAGAATAACGTCCCGATCCGAGTACCCGGAGAGGATAATGCGCACAATTTGAGGAAGCTTTTGTTGAACCGCCTTGAGCAGATCTAATCCGCTATGTTCTGAAAATACGGTTTCGGTAATAATGACATCAACGGACTCGTTTGCAAGCGCCCTGGCCGCCTCTATGGGACTTGATGCAAACTTGATATCCCATTCGTTGCGCATTTTGCGAAATCTGCGCGCAAGCGCCTTTTGTATAAACTCTTCTTCGTCGACAAATAAGATGGTTTTGGGCATGATATGTCATCTCACTGATGATCGATTGTTCCGGCTTCAGGATTTATATATACGGGACAATTGCCTGTATCCGGAATTTTTTTGTTTCGGCTTTTTTAAATATATCGGTGCTTTTAAATGGATCTTTACGAAAAATTATTTTAAAGCCTGTTTGGGCCTTGGAAATGTAGAGGCTACACAAAATGTAAAAGGAGAATGCCTGTGTTATTAGCCGGACTCACGGGTGGAATTGCATCGGGCAAATCGACAGTTAGTCAAATGCTGGCCCGGCTGGGTGCTCAAATTATCGATGCAGATGTGATTGCAAGGCAAGTTGTTGCCCCTGGACTTGAAGCTTGGAAAGGCATTGTAAACGTATTTGGTGAGGATATTTTGCAGCCGGACGGCTATATAGATAGAAAGATGCTGGGGCAAATGGTTTTCAACGACATTGCATTGCGGCGCCAGTTAGAGAATATTATCCATCCTTTCGTGCGTGAAAAGATAGCATCTGATACGAAGCGCGTTGCTTCTGAATCCCCGAATGCATTGATTATCCAAGATATACCCTTGTTGTTGGAGAACGATTTGAATCGCGGTTTAGATGAAGTGATCGTTGTTTATATCCCGGAGGCTCTCCAGTTGCAGAGGCTAATGGCACGGGATGGGTTGGCGCAAAAACAAGCACTGGCACGCATTCGCAGCCAAATGCCATTGAAAAAAAAAAGGCGGATGGCCACAGTAATTATTGACAACAGCGGAAAACTACATAATACTCTGCTCCAAGTCAGGAATGTATACAGGCTGCTATCTAATAAGGCAAAATGCGGTCAATGAAAAGATACCCAAGCATATCAGGCAGTTGACGTTAAATATACTTTCTTGACAATCTGTAACATTAAATTCAGGTTTGGCTGACCCCCCTAAGTCTTACCCGTAGTGGGGGTCAAAAAAAAATCATAGATGTATCTGGCTTAAAAAAAATAGAAACCCTGGCCCTTTGGGCTAGGTCAGAGCCAACAGGCCCTGCCATATAAACCGATAGAATTCCTCAGCTTGCGGCTAATCCTCATTTGAGGGTAGTGAGCCAAAAGCTTGGTCATTTGGGGTAGGCTTCTTTGCTATCAAACGCCTTTTGGATTTTGCCTGAGGAGACAGGATTGAATTTTGGCTGTTGCTGTTAACGCTCGAAAATTTTCAACCCATTTCAATTTTTCAAACACGCCCTCTTTTTTTATCATGTCCGAGGCATTAGGGATAAAGGATAAGTATACCCAGATTCATGGACAGAGAGTGGCGTTCTATGCCAAACGCCTAGCTAAACATCTGAGTTTAAAGGGTGATCACATTCGGCAGATTACCATGGGTGGAATGTTTCACGACATAGGAAAAATCGCCGTCAGTGATCAGACTTTACACAACCAGTCAAAAGTTTTATCTGAAGAAATGCTATGGGAGGTGAGACATCATCCCTCAATCGGGGCGTTCTGGCTCAGGCGTATGAATTGTGTTGATGACATTTGCAACGCGGTTCTTTATCACCATGAGCGTTTGGATGGCAGCGGATACCCTTTTGGGTTAAAAGGATCTGCAATTCCATTGAGCGCTCAAATTGTCAGTGTTGCCGATTGTTTTGATGCAATTACCACCGATAGGCCCTACCGCCCCCGCAAAAGCCAGAAGCGAGCCTTTGAAGCACTTGAAGAAATGGCGGACAAAACATTGGCCGCCGATTTGGTAACTGCCTTTATCCGGGAAATCGAAAAAAATGGAATGGCGCATTTTGCTGAGCAGCCATAAAAACAACCAACGCTAACAAACCAGCGCTAACAATGGATTAGCGCCCATCCATAAATAGGAAAATTTGTTCCAGATCAAGGCGTGCGAAAAATTTTATCGCAGGCATCTGATTGGTATGCCCAAGGGTTGGATATTTCGAGGGTAAAATTTTTCGCATAACTTTTTGAGCACAACTTAAGATATCGGACAAATTCGCTATTTCCATTTATTTATAGATGGGTACTGATTAAGGCCTTCGTGGAATCTGAGCACTTAAGGCGATTTGTGTTAAAGAATATACCATATTGGGCTTCGATTCTTTTCCGCCAATCGCCTAAGTAAACGTTTGGCCCGGTTTTTCCACAATTCCCGGAGCGGAAATAATCTTGTTTTGATCATCCACAATCACGACGGCAGGTTTGAATTTTTCAGCTTCTTGGGCTTTTATCCAGCAATAGGCGATGATAATGATTTTATCACCCGGATGAACAAGGCGGGCTGCCGCACCGTTGAGGCAGATCGTGCCGCTTTCGGGTTGCCCAGCAAGGGTGTAAGTTTCCAGTCTTGCTCCGTTGGTTATGTTCACCACTTGAACTTTTTCGCCGGGTAGAATGCCTGATGCATTCAAAAGCGTGCTGTCAATCGTGATACTTCCAACATAGTTTAAATCAGCCCCTGTTACTGTAGCGCGATGAATTTTGCCCTTAAACATATTCAGAAACATTGCTTTTCACACCTCAAATTGAACATTGTCAATCAGCCGTGTCCGGCCGATTATGACAGCTACTGCTATTAATATTTTTCCCCTCAACGCTTGAACATCATTAAGGGTCACTGCATCCATCACCGAAACGTAATCAATTTCAGCGGGTTTTACCGAAGCGATACGTTCCGTAATATTTTGAATTACGGCGGCCGCTGAACGTTCGCCGTTTTTGATCTTGGCTTGAGCGCTATGAAGGGCTTGTGAAAGCACTTTCGCTTTGCTGCGCTCCCGGGATGTCAAATACCTATTGCGCGAACTCATAGCCAAACCGTCAGCCTCCCGGATAATTGGGCATACCACAAGCTCAATGTCAAAGTCCAGATCTTGTATCATTTTGGCAATAATGGCTACCTGTTGAGCATCTTTTTGTCCAAAATAAGCTCGATGAGGTTTCGCAAGATGGAACAATTTGCTGACGATGGTTGTGACTCCCCTGAAATGAATGGGTCTTGACCTGCCGCACAGGGTCTGGGCCATAGCGCCTTCCACTTGGACATAGGTTGCGTAACCGTAGGGATAGATGTCATCTGCATCTGGGAAAAAGGCAATATCTGCATTAACGGAACGCATTAATGTGATATCCTTTTCGCTGTCCCTGGGATAGGCTTCCAGGTCTTCATTGGGGCCGAATTGGGTGGGATTGACAAAAACACTGACGATAACCAGGTCATTTTCCCGCCTGGCCCTGCGCATCAATGACAGGTGGCCTTCGTGCAAAAAGCCCATGGTGGGAATCAAGCCAATGGTTTGGCCTTTGCCAAGGGCTTTATTAACTATTTCCCGTAAATCTGATTTAGTCCGGATGATATCCATTTAATTTGCCTTTTAAGCGTTTTAGGGTCTTGGAAGATGCCAATATGCCGATATTGCGCTTAGATTTGGATTCGTTTTCAAGAAGCAAAGATGGGTGCATGCTCATTGTCAGTGCACATAGGCACAACAGACGAAAACGAATTTAAGGACAAGCATAAGTGGTATATTCTCATCTTCCACGATCCTTATTAAAGCTTGGACGATAGTTGCGGGTCCATGGCAAAAGTATGCTCTTTGGCCGGGAATTGCCCTGAACTAACTTCTTCAATGTATTTTTTTACCGCTGTGATCACCCGGCCGGCCTGTGTGTCGTAGGTTTTGACAAATTTTGGCCGCATATCCGGGTATAATCCAAGCAGATCGTGAATTACTAGCACCTGTCCATCGCAATGGACACCGGCGCCTATGCCAATGGTGGGGATATCCACAGTTTCGGTTATTTTTTTGGCAAGCAGGTCCGGTACACATTCCAGCACGATAGCGCTAACACCGGTGTCTTGCAATAAAAGAGCGTCATCGATCATGCGGTGGGCAGCCTCAATGTCTTTGCCCTGGATTTTGAAACCTCCAAAAGCGTTAACGGATTGCGGGGTCAGGCCCAAATGGCCGATTACCGGAATCTGGGCTTTGATAATGGCACGTATTTTATCGGCAACGTTTTGACTTCCCTCCAGTTTTACAGCGTGAGCACCGGCTTCCTTGACAAAGCGCCCCGCGTTACGTACCGCTTCATCTATGCTTACATGGTATGACATAAAGGGCATATCACCAATCAAAAGGGCTTTTTGATTGCCCCGCGCCACTGCCTTGGTGTGGTGAATCATGTCATCCATGGTAACCTGCAATGTATTTTCATAACCGAGCATCACCATTGCTAATGAATCGCCGACAAGCAGGCAGTCTACGCCGGCTTGATCCAGCAACCGGGCCATGGTGTAATCATAGGCCGTCAGAACACTGACGCGCCTGCCTTGTTTTTTTGCATTTTTAAATGATTGGATGGTAAATTTTTTTTCGGCCATTAAAGTTCCCCTTTTTTATATTTATGGCAGTTATCCTAATTTTAGCGTTATGTTGATGATTTACTGTTCAATGCTTTTTTAACGGCGGCAATGCTGGACGCGTCTTTGAGCAACTGCTTAGACGCCAATGCCAGGGTTTCGCGCCCCATAAATGTATAGACCCGTTTAAGATCCGTCAGGCCGCTGGCCTCAAGAGCTTCTATATGCTGTTCAATTGTTTTTGCATCACCCCTGGCAATGGGCCCTGTCAATGCTATTGCGCCGCCCAGTTCCACCATGTTGGCCACGCTTCCGTGGATTAACGGCAGCATGGCCTGCAAGCCTTGTTTGGGATCTATGCCGCTTTTTTCAAGAGCTGCGGCGCCGCTGTCGAGCAAGGTAATTAAATAATTCGATACGATGCAGGCCGCCAGGTGATAAAGACTTTTATGTTGTGAAGCGATTCGAAAATACGGATTTTCAAGTTTTTTTAATATGTCTTCCAATACATCAATACGTTGATTTTCACCTTCCAGGCTGAAATAGGTTGCGCCCAGGTCTGTCAGTGCCTTGTCTTCATTGGCAAATGCTTGCAGAGGGTGAAGGCTGAACACTGCAGCCCCGTATTTTTCAGCAGAAGATAGGATGTGCGATGTGTGCGCTCCGCTCATATGCCCTACCAGGTGATGGGGTTTAACAGCCTTTTCATGGCATAGCGCCTTACAAACATCCTCAATCTGGTCGTCCCTGGTTGTGATAAAAAGAATATCGCAATTTTCGGTTACCTGCGATGCGTTTTGGAACACCCGGCTTCGGGTAGCTTGGCAGGCATGTCTGAGCTTGTCATCATGACGGTCAAAATACCCGCTGATGGATATGCCTTTTGCATGCAGGTATCTCCCAAATGCGGTTGCTACACGGCCGGCTCCAATAAATCCAAAATGCATGATAGCGCTCCTTGAGTATTTTAAAAGTGCAATAAATCAAAAGTATGGATGAACAATCAAGTAAAAAATGAGCTGTTTGAACAAACTAACAGGAAGCAATCGCATATATGCGCTCATTGGACCAGGGCTGGACTTCAATGCGCAGTTGGTAATAGATTGTACCGCTGTGATATCTAATTGTTCCGTCATTTTTTATTTTGTATATGAAGCGTTAGCAATAATGTTACCGGACCTGCGGATAGGCTTGGGGCTTTCCATCATGCTTAGGCGATGTTATAATTGCAAACTTGACTTTGGAAAAGCTTTTTAGAATTCATTATTCAAAAAAACGTATCGTGAGGCAAATCCCTTTTAATTAAGAGGGCATTTTAAGATCATACCAATTGTGTCGGGTAAATTTATGTCTTTTAGCATTAACCCATTCAGCGCAGACCCGGATAGCCGTTTTAAACTTTTTCATGAACTTATGCAATGGAAGGTTCATGATATTCTTTTGGTATCCACACCCTATGACGCCTGGGTTTTGGAAGAGGATTGCCGCTTATCCGAGCGAATCATCGCCGAGTATCGGGGGCTGAATTTAAGCAAACCGCCTAGGCTGACATGGGTTCAATCCGCCGAGGAGGCTTTGGCTGTTTTAGACAACCGCAAATTTGATTTAGTGCTTACGATGTCACATCTTGCGGACATGGCCCCTTCTGATTTGGGACTCAAAATAAAAGCAAAAGCGCCCAATCTGCCGGTGATACTTTTATTTCATACAATGGTGGTTTCCGAAACCGCCGCCGTAGTCCCCGAACAGATGCCCGGCATTGACCGGACGTTTGTCTGGTCCGGAGATACGGATATCCTGGTAGCTCTTATAAAAAGTGCGGAAGATCTAATGAATGTCGAAGAGGATACTTCTGCGGCCGGTATTCGTATTATTCTTTTCGTCCAGTCGTCTCCGTATTATCTTTCCTTCCTGCTGCCGATTCTCTACCGGGAGGTTGTCTGCCAGACCCAAAACGTTCTGGAAGCCGGTTTAAATGAGGAACACCGGCTTCTAACTATGCGCGCTAGGCCCAAGATTTTAATCGCAGGCTGTTATGAAGAAGCTTTAGAGCTATTTGGCCGGTTCGAGCCCTATGTGCTGGGAGTGATAAGCGATGTGATCATCCCGCGCGATGGTAATCTGGATTCCGATGCCGGTTATGATCTGTTGTCGCATGTTAGGAATGAGCGCTTTGACATACCTTTTTTGATGACCGGATCTGAAAAAAACGACCGGTGCAAGCGGCAGGCAGAACGTGCGCGTTTTGTGGATAAGACGTCTCCTTTTTTACGAGGACAAGTACAGGTTTTTTTTAAGGAGAAATTGGGTTTCGGTGATTTTATCTTCATGCGGCCCGATGGCGGAAAAATAGGCCGGGCTGCGGATTTACGCTCCCTGGTAGAGGGCCTTAAAACTTTGCCGGACGAGTCTTTTATATATCATAGCCAACGCAATGATTTTTCAAGATGGCTTTTTGCTCGCACCGAGATTGTGCTGGCCTCGAAGGTCAGACCCGTCACCCATTCGGATTTTCCCAATGTGGCCAGCCACCGCAAGTATTTGGTTGAAATTATACAGAATCGTTATCTTCAGCGCCAAAGAGGAATCGTGGTTGATTTTGATTCTGCCGGCACCGCGTTTGATTCCGATTTTGCTAAAATTGGAAATGGATCACTCGGGGGTAAGGCTCGCGGTTTGGCCTTTGTGAGCAGTTTGCTGAATCAAAATCCCCAACTGAATAAAAGCTTTGAGGGCACGCTGATTCACACGCCCAGAACTCTGGTGATTACAACCAGCGAATTTGAAGCATTTATTAATGGCAACGGCCTTGAGCAACTGGCAAAATCCGGCCTGTCCGATGAATCCATAGCCCGGCGATGCCTGGAGGCGGACTTGTCAGAAGAGCTCACACAGGCCTTGCGTGTCTTTTTGACTACAGAAACCTATCCGTTGGCGGTCAGGTCTTCAGGCCTTTTGGAAGATGCGCAGCACCATGCTTATGCAGGGCTTTACCAGACCTATATGGTCCCTAATGATCATCCCGATCTGGAAAAGCGGTTGAACCATCTTGCCCAGGCTGTCAAGCTGGTTTATGCTTCGACTTTTTTTCAGAATCCGCGTTCCTATGCAAATAGAGTTGGGCATCGTACAGAAGAAGAAAAAATGGCGGTGATCATCCAGCAATTGGTAGGGACCAGGGTCGCAGATTGCTTTTATCCGTCTTTGTCAGGTGTTGCCCAGTCAAGAAATTATTACCCGCAGTCGCGCATGAAGCCCGAAGATGGAGTCGTTGCTATTGCAATGGGGTTGGGTAAAATGGTTGTGGCCGGAGAACGTAGCCTTAGGTTTTGTCCCAAGTACCCAAAGTTTTTACCTCAACGCAGCACCGTGGATGAAATTTTAAGTTATGCTCAACGTCATTTTTATGGGTTAAAGATGGGGCGGTTAACACCTCTGGGCTTGGATGATGGCGCTACACTGGTAAGGCGCGAAGTCAACAGCGCTTTTGATGAGCCATCGGTGAGCCGGTTGAGCAGTACTTATGTGCCCGAAGAGCATCGCATTCGAGATACCATTGAAATCCCCGGCGTCAGAGTGCTGACATTTGCATCGGTTCTAAAATACGGTGAATTCCCGCTTTCCGGTATTTTACAGTCCATATTAAAACTGGGCCAAGAGGGGATGGGCCGCCCTGTGGAAGTGGAGTTCTCTGTGAATCTGCCTGCCGATAAACAAAAGGTTGCCGAGTTTGCAATTTTACAAATGCGTCCCATGACGGCCAGAGCGTCTTGGGCTGAAGTGACAATTGAAAAAGACGATATAAAAAATGCAATATGCTATTGTGAACGTGCTATGGGAAATGCCTGCCAAACTATCCGGGATATTTTATATGTCAATCCAGCCACATTCAAAGCTGCGCAAACACGTCAAGTGGCCCGTCAAGTGGCCAGGTTAAACGCGAATTTGGAGAATCAGGGACGAAAGTACATCCTCATCGGTCCAGGCCGCTGGGGATCCGAGGACCCTTGGCTGGGTATACCTGTTCAGTGGGCCGATATATCCGGTGTGGGGGCCGTCATAGAAACCATGTCCGCAGAGCTCAAGGCCGAGCCTTCCCAGGGCTCGCATTTTTTTCACAACCTTACCGCCTTGGGCATCAGTTATCTTTGTGTTACCGACTGCAAGCCGGATTTTTTTAACTGGTCCTGGTTAACGGGCCAGGCCGTGTTGCAAAGTCATTCGTATGTGACGCATACCCGCCTGTCTGAACCTCTTTTGTTAAAGGTTGATGGCCGTTGTTCATGCGGATTATTACGTATTAAGAAAAATGATGATTTGTAAGAGTTGATTAACGGGACTATCTTGTTCCATTTTTCGTCTTTTAGGCCATAAATTCCAATTTCCATTTTTTTGTGGTGAATAAATGGCGGTTATATTATCGATTTTGTCTAATAAAATTATTTAATAATTGATATTGGCCGAACTTTCTAAGAAGTGGCTTGCAAAGTATCAAACAGTTTGTTACCACCGCCTCGTTATAACCGATTTCATTTTTTGAAATCATATTTACTGGGTAGAGGAGGAAATACTCAAAATGGACATTATTCAATTGGTAAAAGACAAGGACCCCAATGAAAGAGAGTTTCATCAGGCGGTCACCGAGGTAATGGAAAGTATTCAACCGGTTATGGATCGTAATCCCGAGTACCGGAGTGCAAAAATCTTAGAACGTATTGTTGAACCTGAACGTGTGATCATGTTCAGGGTGCCTTGGGTGGATGACCAGGGCGATGTTCAAGTAAACAGGGCTTACCGCATTGAAATGAATAGCGCTATCGGGCCTTACAAAGGCGGTTTGCGTTTTCATCCCTCGGTCAATCTTGGCATTCTAAAATTTTTAGCCTTTGAGCAGGTTTTTAAAAATGCTCTTACAACTCTGCCTATGGGCGGCGGTAAAGGCGGTTCGGATTTTGATCCCAAAGGCAAATCCGACTTGGAAGTGATGCGCTTTTGCCAAAGCTTTATGGCCGAGCTTTACAGACATATCGGTCCCAACACGGATGTTCCAGCAGGTGATATCGGAGTAGGCGCCCGGGAAATCGGTTTCTTGTTCGGGATGTACAAAAAACTCAGAAATGAATTCACCGGGGTTCTAACCGGTAAAAGCCTCAATTGGGGCGGCAGCTTGATCCGGCCTGAAGCAACTGGTTACGGTGCGGTTTACTTTGCAGCCGAGATGCTTGCTACCCGCAATGACTCTCTTGAGGGTAAAACATGCCTGGTGTCCGGTTCGGGAAACGTGGCTCAGTATACGATTGAGAAGTTGCTCGATTTAGGCGCTAAACCGGTTACCATTTCAGATTCAACCGGTTGTATTTATGACGAAGCCGGCATTGATCGTGAAAAGCTGGCTTATATTATGGAACTCAAGAATGTCCGCCGGGGACGCGTTGAAGAGTATACCGGTAAATATTCCAGCGCTGTATATACACCTGTAAATTTACAGGATGGGTTCAACCCATTGTGGAATTACAAGGCTGATTGTGCTTTCCCCAGCGCCACGCAGAATGAAATTAACGTCCAGGATGCCCAGAATTTGGTAAAGAACGGCGTTTTCGTCATCTCCGAAGGAGCCAATATGCCAACGGTTCCCGAAGGTGTAGAGATCTTTTTGGAAAACAAACTGCTCTATGGACCGGGCAAAGCGGCCAACGCCGGTGGCGTTTCCGTTTCCGGTCTTGAAATGACCCAAAACAGCATGCGCCTTGCCTGGACGCGCGAAGAGGTGGACAATCGTTTACAGATGATTATGAAAAGTATTCATCAAACCTGTATTGACGCCTCTGAACAATACGGGGTCAAGGGCAACTATGTCGTAGGCGCAAATATCGCCGGATTTGTAAAGGTTGTGGACGCTATGCTCGATCAGGGCGTTGTATAGTAATCCTTCTTTACAGGAACAACTTGATTTATCCGTAAGGCGATTGGCTGAAAAAATATAGCATCTTAACAGATACCATATTGGGCTTTGACTTTTTTTCGTCTTCAAGGCATGCCAAAGTTTGCATACTTAACGTATTCGTACCTTTGGCATAACACACAAGACGGGAAAAAAGACATGCAAGATGGTATATTATTTAACTGCAAATCGCCTAAATTATCGGCTGTAACAAAAGAACATGGGTAAAGCCCAATTCAGAGATGATAAGCTTTACCGTTTTTTAAGAAAATATAAAGCGCGTAGCGATAATTTATCGTTACGCGTTTTTTTGTAATTTACCGAATATGTACTTTGATCAGCAAATCGCCGCGCACACCAGCAATCATCGTTCGGCCCTGGCCTTTTAGTCTCAGTACTTTTCCTTCGAAAACACCGGGAGGTACATTGACGCGGAATGCCCGGCGTTGAAATCCATAGGAGATGGTCACCAGCTTACGCGCACCTACAAGGGCTTCATAAGGAGATATGGTCAAAGTGGCGTAAATATCGGCACTTTGTGCCGTCTTATCAGGCTTTACCAACTGAAAAGGGTGGGTTCTCCTTTTAAGTGTGATTTTGCGCAATTGGGTTGACAGGCCGGTCGTAGGTACTGTGTTGAGCAGTTTGAGAAACAAAATGCCGAAAATAAAACCCCCCACATGGGCCCACCAGGCAACTGATCCGGTTGCTCCAAGATTCCCGGCAGCGTTAATAAATTGTAGAAAAAACCAGAAACCGAGGAAGAAAACAGCCGGTATTTCAAAAAACAAGGGGATGAAAATAATAGGAATCAGTGTGAGAATTTTGGAAGTGGGGTACAGCAGAAAATATGCGCCCATGACTCCGGCCACTGCTCCGCTTGCTCCGATGACCGGCGCTTGAGATTGGCTGTTGACAATAAAATGGGATGCTCCTGAAGCAATGCCGCAAAGAAGATAAAAGATCAGGTAGCGCAGCGGGCCTAATCTGTCTTCGATATTGTCTCCAAATATATAAAGAGACCACATATTGCCCAGCAGATGAATAAATCCGCCATGCAGGAACATAAACGAGACCCAGGAACATATCTGCTGGAACAAACTAAAGTGAACAGCAAGATCGGGCAAGGTGTAACGGCCCGGAACCAATCCGTATATATACACAAAACGATTTAGGTTATATCCCTGCGTTAACTGTATGATAAAGACAGCAACATTTACAGCAATCAGAATATTGTTAACAATGGGGACATTTTTAGAAGGAGTTGTGTCGCGAATGGGTATCATGTCATTTGCCGGCTTCCGGGGCTGTTAGGGGGTGAATATAATTTATTGGGTTTGTTGTATAATATTCATGCTCAGGTCCACGGCGCTCGCTGAATGTGTAAGAGCGCCCATTGAAATTAAATCGACTCCTGTGGATGCCAGCACGGCTAATTTGTCAGCGGTAATTCCGCCGGAAATTTCCACCAGGGCTTTTTTATTTATTTGAGCAACAGCAGCCTTGATTTGATCCAGGTCCATGTTATCGAGCATTATCACATCGGCGTTGGCTTCCAAGGCTTCTCTGACTTCAGCTATAGTGGTGGTTTCAACCTCAATTTTAATCAGGTGGGAAAGGTTTTTTCTGGCTAAGTTAACCGCATTGAGGATACCTCCGCATGCGGCTATGTGATTATCCTTGATAAGTACTCCATCATAGAGTCCCATGCGATGATTTGCAGCACCGCCTACCCGTACGGCATATTTTTCCAAAACCCGCCATCCCGGAGTAGTTTTGCGGGTGTCTACCAATGTAGCACTGGTTTTTCTCAAGCTTTGGATATGCCGCCGTGCCTTGGTGGCTATACCGGATAACCGCTGAAGGAAATTCAGAGCGGTGCGTTCTGCCGTTAGCAAGCCCGCCAGCGCCCCTGAAACCGATGCAACGGTTTTTCCTGCATAAACCGTTTGCCCATCTGTATAACCGGTTTTAAAATCAATTGTTTTGTCAAGACGCTTAAACACCAGCCGGGCCAGGTCCAGACCGCAGATAATTGCATCTTGTTTCGCCACGATTTCGCCTTGTCCCAAGGCATGCCGGGGAACAAGGGATTGTGTGGTTATATCGCCACTGCCGATATCCTCTTCTAAGGCCAACTCGATAAGTTTTTTAGTGCTACTGCAAGATAAATAGTCAATCATTAACGGCATTCCTTTTTTTGCCCTCATCTTACCTTATTATTTTTTTATTGCAAAGCTAGATTGCCTCCTATCTAAAAATGGCATAGTTGGCCGATATCTTGGTATTTTCAGAATTTTATTCCCGAGATATGAAAAAATTCCGCAAGCTTTGATTTCGACCAGTTATGCCCATTTTTTAGGTGGTACTAACTCATTGATCGCACACGTTCTAATGTGGTTGTTAATTTATCCTTTTTTTCCAATAATTTATTTTGTTTTTCGCGTACATTTTCTACGATATTGGCTGGCGCATTACTTAAAAAACTGTCGTTATTTAATTTTTTGCTCAATCCGGTAAGCTCTTTTGTCAGTTTGATCACTTCCTTCTCCAAACGATTAATTTCACATTGAAAATCGATCACGCCTTTTAATTCGACCAATAAGGTGGCCCCTGAAACGATGGTTGTGGCGTTTGTTTTGGAGGCAGGAATTTTATCTGTTACAGTCAGCGATGTCAGACGCGCCATATTTACGATAAGATCCTGATAGTCGCTTGCAATCCGGCGCTGTTCGCTGTTGGCGGAGAAAAAGACCGCTTCCAGGGTGGCTGAAGGAGCGATGTTCATTTCTCCGCGAATATTACGGATGCCGGCGATGGCTCCCATTATAAGCTCCATTTGTTTTTCTGCGTTGTCAAGAATTGACTGGTCGTCAACATATCGCTGTGGAGCCGGGAATCCGGCGTTGAGGATAAATCCTTCGGCGCCTGGAAGCTTGTCCCAAATTTCTTCCGTAACAAACGGTGCAAACGGATGGAGCATGATCAGGATGTCATGGAGCACAGTCCATAGTGTTTGCTTGGCTGCGTTGGCAGCGGCAGCTTCTGTTTTCCCGTAAAGAGCTGGTTTTGCCGCTTCAACATACCAGTCACAAAATTCATGCCAAACAAATTGATAAGCTTCGCTAGCCGCTTCATTAAACCTGTACTGCTCAAGGGCTGTTTCCACTTTTTGAATTGTTTTTTTTAGTCGGGCCAGAATCCAGCGATCGGGCAGTGAGAGATTTCCGGCTTCTATTTTTTCATAACCGGTTTCCAGGTGCATCAGTGAAAACCGGGCGGCGTTCCATAATTTATTGATGAAATGGCGATACCCGTCCACTCGATCTTTGGACATTTTAATATCTCGTCCCTGAGCTGCGAAAGCCGCCAGTGTATATCGAAAGGCATCTGTGCCGTATGTATCTATGATATCCAGCGGATCGATCACATTGCCCTTGGATTTGCTCATTTTATGGCCATGTTCATCACGAACCAGAGCATGTACATAGACATCTTTAAACGGGATTTCACCCATAAAATGGATTCCCATCATCATCATGCGGGCCACCCAGAAAAATAGAATGTCAAATCCTGTAACCAATACAGACGTGGGATAAAAGGTTCGAAGAAGCTCTGTTTGTTCCGGCCATCCCATGGTGGAAAAAGGCCATAACGCCGAGCTGAACCAGGTGTCCAGAACATCGGTTTCCTGAATTAGCATTTTATGACCGCATGCGCTGCATTGGGAAGGTGTTTGCATGGCAACGGTCAGTTCCTGACAGCTTTCACAGGTCCAGGCAGGGATGCGGTGGCCCCACCAGATCTGCCGGGAAATGCACCAGTCTCTGATATTATTCATCCAATCAAAGTAGGTTTTGGACCAGGATTCGGGGATAATCCTGGTTTTTCCTTCTTTGACGGCCTTGATGGCAGGTTCGGCCAGAGCTTTGGCTTTTACGAACCATTGTTGAGATAAATTTGGCTCCACTATGCTTTTGCAGCGATAGCAATGACCAACGCCATGTTTGCGGTTAGTCACTTTAATCAGATAACCTCCAGATTTTAAAGCTTTTACAACTTGTTCGCGGCATTCAAAACGGTCAAGCTTTGCGAAGCGTCCGGCCTCGGGAGTCATACAGCCAGCGTCATTGATTATTTTGATGCTGGACAGTTTATGGCGCTTTCCGATTTCAAAGTCATTGGGATCGTGAGCCGGGGTTACCTTCAGAGCGCCGGTGCCGAACTCGCGGGATACGTAACTATCTTTTATAATAGGTATTTTACGATCCATGAGAGGCAGTATGACCGATTGGGCTTTCAGGTCGGCGTAGCGTTCATCCTCGGGGTGAATGGCCACGGCGGTATCCCCCAGCATGGTTTCGGGCCTGGTGGTTGCGATTACCAGCTCTCCTTTACCATCGGCAAAAGGGTAACGTATGTGATATAAGTGCCCGTCAATCTCTTCGTGTTCAACTTCCAGCTCGGAAAGGGCCGTTCTGCAACGGGGGCACCAATTGGTGATGTAAAGACCGCGATAGATTAAGCCTTTTTCGTAGAGTTTCACAAATACGGTTCTTACAGCCTCAGACAGGCCCTCGTCCATGGTGAACCGTTCCCGGCTCCAATCGCAGGAAGCGCCTAACCTTTTTAACTGATTAATAATTGCGTCACCATATTCGGAGCGCCACTGCCATACTGCTTCAATGAATTTTTCACGGCCAAGCTGGTGACGGTCATTATCCTCTTGGGCAAGTTTACGTTCTACTACATTTTGGGTTGCGATACCGGCATGATCCGTGCCGGGCATCCAAAGAACATTGAATCCTTTTAGCCTCTTGTAACGGCATAAAATATCCTGCATGGTATTGTTCAGTGCGTGGCCCATATGTAACACGCCGGTGACATTCGGTGGGGGGATTACGATGGAGAAGGCCGGGCGTTCATCTTTATCTTTAGCCCTAAATAAATCTTGCTTTTCCCAGCAAGTATACCATTTGCGCTCAACCTCATGGGGTTCATATCCTTTGTCCAGCATGTCTTTTTTCATTAAAATGCGCTCCTTATTTTTTTTACTCTGTCTTTATATGACCACGGGATCAATAAAAAAAGGGATTAATGAATAATCCCCATAAAAAAATCAAGTCAGAAATAATTTTTGTTAAATCAGTCAGGGGCTATAGCCGCCCCCTTAATTTGGCGCCCATCCATAAATGGCTAATTTGCCGGATATCTTCCACGCCCCGCAAGTTGTAATGAAAAATTATATCCTCGCAATATCACCTCTTGGCATATCAATTACGATGCCAGTGGTAAAATTTTTCGTATGCCTTGATTTTGAGCAAACTTTATTGGTTATGGATGGGGGCAAATAGGAAAAATGATTATTTTTTATTAGAAAAGGTGTGCTTGATACGTTCAATTTCACGGTGGACTGCTTTGTCGACAGCTTCTCTGATTATTTTGTCAAGATCTGCCGAGTACCTTGTACGGATAACATGCTCAATGGCGGCGATAAGTTGCTGGCCGTTAATTTTGTGCAGGGCGTCAATACCGGTTTCATCGATTGAGGAATAGGATTTTTCCAGTTCCGGTAAGGTTTGGCTTCGGGGCGAACTCAGCACATCGTTGAGCTTAAGGACCTGTTGGTCTTCAGACGATAGAACGGTTTGATCGGGCTCATCTGCTGCAATGGGTGTGCTAATCACTTTGTCCAGCACAATGGGCTTTTGCTCATTAATATCGTCTTGTACGTTTCCCTTTATCCTATCGGTTTCTTTACTTTTATCCAAAACATCCACCAATGTGATGATTTCATCATCATCATCGTCAGCTTTCGGGCTAACTTTATGTTGGTTCTTATGGACTTCGGAAGATGTTTCTACTATTTGAACCATATCTATAATGTCATTATCCGGTTCCTGTGTTCCCGGAGCTCTCAAATCGGTTTCTTTGTTATCAAATGGTGAAGTTGAGCTGAAGGATTCCCTTGACTCATCGTCAGTGGTAAATGGTGTCTGAAACGGGTAAGAGTTCGAATCAGTTTTTGATTCGTTTTCCGTGCTGTCAGGCCTGCCGTCCGGTTTAGATTTGGCTTCGCTGGAATTCAGAGGATCGTTTAGATCAACGATTTTTCCCCCTTTTTTTCGGGAAATTTCCATTTCGGATGTCAATTCAATAATTTTTTGGTTTTTACCGGATTTTGGGTCAGGGAAACTTTCGGGTTTTAAATGATCTTCCATAAGCCCCTCGGATTTGGTATAAAGTCCCATACGCAAATGGGATAAAAGCCATCAGATTAGTTTAGCAGTTCATAAAAATGAAATTGTTAAATGTCTTCGAGGCTACCATGATAAATAGGGAGTGTCAAGAGATTTGCTCTTTAAGATATTCATTAAATTGAAAATTCAAACTGAACATATAATTCTTTAGAGGCTTGGATGCACTTGAGAAGATTTTATCTTTCATCTGAAAAAATTGTTTTGAAAGAAACCGAAATCACCGGATCGGATGCATACCATATTTATAAGGTTTTAAGGCTTAGAAAGGGTGATCAAATCCTTGTGTTTGATGGCCAAGGCAAACAAAGCCGGGCTCTGATTCTGTTGGCTGAAAGCACGCGTATCAGGGTGTCTTTAACACAGTGCGCCGATGTAAAAAAGGAATCTTTTCTTGAATTGACCGTGGCCCAGGGTTATCTCAAGGACAAGAAAATGGATATTCTAGTTCGTCAGTTAACTGAACTTGGTGTTATCCAATGGGTCCCCTTTTTTGCCCATCGCTGCATTCCTGCTCCTGATGAGCAGCGGTTAATGAAACGAATGCACCGCTGGAAAAAAATTTCCATAGAGGCGCTCAAGCAATGCGGCAGGAGTTGCCCAATTCGAATTGAAAGCCCCCGTTCATTCCAGGATGCACTGAAAATATCCGATGGCTATGATATGAAAGTTATTTTATGGGAAGGCTGCCCGGGAAATGTTTTGCCGGTTGGACCGAAGTTGGAACGCCCTAAAAGCGTGTTTCTAATAATCGGTCCGGAGGGCGGTTTTGAAAATTACGAGATTCAAACTGCCCGGCAAAAAGGTTTTACCGCATTGGGAATGGGAGAGCGCATTTTACGCGCTGAGACAGCAACCCTGGCAGCTTGTGTGATGGTGCAGCACCTATATGGTGATATGGGAATTGCCAACCGCCCGGAAGATTATTCCTAACTTTACAAAAGACAGGGGATGTCAAATTCGGCGTGCCAAAGGTATACACAAGGGCTGCCGCGGCCCTTATCTCTGGTTTCCCGGATTTAAGGCCTTTTAGACTTTTCGGTTAATAAGATTAATAAAAAATTTTAAAATTATTAATTTTTTTAAAAAACTGCTTGACAAGCAAGGGGCTGTTTTATAGTTAAGTGTCTTCACGAAATTGGGTAGCAAAAAAAAATTTCGTGCCGAGGTAGCTCAGTCGGTAGAGCAGGGGACTGAAAATCCCCGTGTCGGCAGTTCGATTCTGTCCCTCGGCACCAGTGAAATCAAGCCTTTACAGTGAGTTAGTTGTAAGGGCTTTTTCATTTTCCGTGTTTTGTACAAGGACTGTACAAGGATTCGGCATAACAGGGCTCAATTCTGCTACACCCCTTATTTGAAAATTTCACCTATGCCGCCCGGGTCAAACAGCAGATTCAACAGCAAGTTGTTGGGGGCCTTCGCATTTTTTCTTTTATTCATTTATACTCATCAAAGCCTCGGTACAATTTTATGGTTACACTTTTGACAACAGCAATGCTTTTGCGAGGCAAAATGAACTTTCGCAACTTAAGCCGATATAGCGGGTTATGCGACAAGACCTATTCACGCCAGTTACGCAAGCCATTTGATTTTGTTGAATTCAACCGCATAGCCGTGAGTCAAACAGTTCTAGAAAAAAATACCCAAATTGCCCCATAGATTGCAGTTTCTGCAATAAAAGCGGCAAGCATACATATGGTCTGGATAAATTTACAACTCCAGTCTGAACAAGGCTGTAAAGGGGCTGGAAATATCCACCCTGGCGATTGTTGATGTGGACTATAATACCGCATACAATCTTTCCACCCGGCAAACTCCTGTTATTGATGATCCGGATAAAACACGAATTGACTGGTATTTGGAACATCTAAAACTCGATCGTCGTACTATAGGTTCATCAGTGCGCTATCTG
>JAAERL010000779.1 GCA_024230435.1 Desulfobacteraceae bacterium | reverse complement strand
GAAAAGTGCCATAGCTCCGTCAATACGGGTGATGGCATTGGTGAGTCTTTTGATTGCATCTGCTCCTACATTTGCTTATCGCCATTTAGCAAATGTATTAGCAAATGTAAACTTTTCGTACTTTGCTAATTTCGGCCAATCACAGCGCAGATATCAAGCTGCGCTGTTTTTTTTTAAACTGCAAACTGCCTTGATTTCTGATATCAAAGAATTTGCCCGAAAAATTGTCAACCAAAAAATATTATTTTCATCTACTAGAGATGCTTGTCAGATAGACTATCTACCAACCATTCGCAGCTCGATCCTCGCGAAGATTAAAATATATTACTTCCACTTTACTTTGCAGGCATAACAACAACTAACTCATCATGTCTAGTGTCTCTCTGCCCATGAAGGAACTTAAGAAGGTGGCATATTGGCAGGAACTTCGCCGGCAGCTGGTGCGTAGTGAAAATCATATGACTGACGCGGCGGTTACGGCGGCTATGGACATACGACATCCGATGCCGCCAAGTTCACTACAGTTAATCCTAGAATAAGAGCATGAACATGCTTCTAATAACTATCATAAATATCACAAATTCATTAAATCTTAATCAGTTTTTTTTAATAGCAAATTGTTAGTTAGTTTTCCCACGGCATGGTTTTGTTCGAAAGCCGGAATTTTTTAACTTCTGGTAAAAGAACTGCATTTTCGAGCTTCTCAAAAAATCATGTTCTACTAGCTACCCGGTAGCTACTTAGAGCATTTTTTACCGTAACATTTGCTAACGGAACAGATTCTCCAAAATAGAGCACGAATTGAGCTAATTAGATCAAAATATGTAGAAAATGGCCTAAAGATGTGATCTGTTCCATTAGCCAATTTGAAAAATCGCACTTTTTTACCGTGAACTTAT
>JAAERL010000778.1 GCA_024230435.1 Desulfobacteraceae bacterium | reverse complement strand
TAGATCTACGGAGAACCTGCGATTCCCCAGCAGGGCGTAAAAACTAAAAAAAGGTACTGCCGTTAGATTGTTTGTGCATTGTTTGAAAAAAGGTACTGCCGTTAGATTGTTTGTGCGCCTTCCCCGCCCCCATGCAGGATGCAAGGATGCAAGCACTTCCCAAATGTGGTGGCACTTTCCTCACCACTCCGCACATCAACCCACCACACATTATACATAAATTAAAATCCTCTTCAGCCTTAACGCGGATTCGAACCACGGACCTCTTCATTACTGATGAAGTGCTCTAGCCAACTGAGCTATTAAGGCTCAGAATTCAATTTAGCCTGTTTCAAAAATTGGGGTTCTGGTTCAACGCCAAATTTGCAAATTCGCCACTGCCAGTTGGATAGGACAGCCTCTTCTTTATCAAGCCAGCCAACAGCTACACACAACAAAAAAGTCTCTCGAACCGGAATCGAACCAGTGACCGATGGATGACTGACAGACTCATTCCCAAACAAATGGGATGGTCCATAGTGACACGCACTCACAACTACAGTCCACCGCTCTACCAACTGAGCTATCGAGAGATAACCTGATGATACCCTCGATGAGGATCGAACAAGTGGGTTTATTAAACCCACGCTCTAACCAGCTGAGCTACGAAGGCTCCAAAAAGAGAGTTATTTTGAGTGTCATTCTGGTCTTTAAATAGTCATTTTAGGGTCATCAAGGGGTCATTACGAACTTTGGGTGTATTAGATCCATGCTCTAATCACCGAGCCTACGGCTCTCCGGCCTTACGGCGTTTCGCTTGCAGCGAGAGAAAAAAATTTTAGAATTTAAATTTTTTTTTATAGAATTTTTAGAATTTGTCTTCTATATACCAGCGCCTAAAAAGCAAAACATTGGAAAAATTGAAAAAAATGAAAAAATTGGAACAAAATTGAAAAAATGAAAATAATTTTAAAATTAAAACCGGCGCCACGTGGAACAATGGGCGAAAAAATGTTCGCCAATTTTAGCGAT
>JAAERL010000777.1 GCA_024230435.1 Desulfobacteraceae bacterium | reverse complement strand
TCTTATTAGGCGGCACAGGGTGTCAAAAAAATGGATTATAAAAAATCGCGCGACTTATAAAAAAAACGAAATGGACGCTTTCGAGCCATTTGGGAAACCGTGCATACCAATCATGATGATGATGTGCGTGATGGTGAGAGTGCTTTTGTGCTGTGTGGCGCCATTTTTAGTGTGGCGCCATTTTTAAACTCTGTCCGTATCATGTAGCCGTCTGTATCTCTAAAATAAACCATGATTGCTTGCTGACCACAAGGAACTATCAATACGATTGCCGCTAGTGAAGTTAATTCGAAAGGATTTGTCGTCAATAATCCTTCGGCGAAAATAAAATAGATAAGTATTGTCTTCTAGGATAGGTTACATTTTGCAGTTGAAGTAGTTGAAGTGTTCGCTCGCTCACATCAAACAAAACAACCATGGGTGTAATGGAAAAGATCAAGGAGATCGAGGCCGAAATGGCTCGGTCCCAAGAGAAGAAGGCCACCAACTATCACTTGGGCACCCTCCAAGCCGAACTAGCCAAATTACCAATTGAACTCCTCAGCGGGCAGCGCGGCGGCGGAGGAGGGGGTCCCAGCGAAGGGTTGGACGTCGC
>JAAERL010000776.1 GCA_024230435.1 Desulfobacteraceae bacterium | reverse complement strand
TCAATTAGCCCTCTTGTTTGTTCTTTGTCAAGAGCGGCGTCCTTGTCACTGGTTAGTCAAGAGCGGCCTTGTCGGCAGCGGCCTCATTGCATCGGGATCTTCTCCTTCGACGGCCATGTTGTTTAGAGCGGCTTCTCTGGAAGCTGCATCACCAGCAACACCTCATTTATCCAGGCTCTAGAAGTTTGACAGCCAGGTAGTATCCTTGTTTGTCACTTGTTTAGAATGACCTTGTTGGCAGCGGCTTTGTTACTTGAAGGCTCTTTGGTAGTGGCGCCTTGTCGGTTCAGGGTCTTGACTGCCTTGTTCGTGGTCCTGCCAGATAGATGTGCCCTGCCATGTTTCCATTTTCTGTTTACAGTAATGTCAAATATCTTGGTTGCAGGAAATTGATAGTGGCGTGGCAGCTGGGTTGGAGGCCAGAGGCTTTGAAGAGCATCGGTCAAACCGCCTGCCTTACATCGAATTTCTTGGCACTGCTGCGGTGGGTGCTGAGTGAAGGGTGGAGGTGAATCTACATCAGTTTATAATTGATATAACTAAAATTAAATGAGCAAGTTACTTTTCCATTATTTGTGTGCATTTTTAATAAGTTTTACTGGTGATGCAATACATCTGCGTGCCATAAAAGAAATATTATGTGCTAGTTTAGTTGCAGAAACCTTGCCGAAATGTCCATTTTTGCCCCCGTTTCATATTGTAACTCACATACAGGGCATCCATTCCATCTCAAAACTGTTTGATGCATCAAAGATAGCCAATAGATCAATGCCATGCACTTTGAACGGTGTTGATTGACCTTGTGGAAGCACATATATGCTATAAATGGGCCAGCCTACAGGTTTACCGCCAAACATACCTAGAACTATTCCATATACTCAACTTTGAGACACGAAACGGGCAGGAAGTGGTCAATTTTTTTCGGAGAAAATTTTGTCACAATTTTTTATTACCTCAAAGAGCTTAAGTCTAGAGTTGTCTCGGCAGTTTGAGACAAGCAGGAGCAAATTGAGGCAAAATTAGCTCACGAATGTTCAAAATTAGACAAAATCTTGGCTAATTTAGTAAAAGTTTACGGAAATGAAGAATGGCTGTTAAGGAAAAATCAGTGCAGGATGATGCATTCATCATCTTTCATCATTGTCAGCCACAAGAAGGTCAAAAATGGCCAAATGAACATGGCAGCATGCAGTGATTGAAGAGTTTCAGTGAAACCACTAACAAAAACGACTAACTAATGGAAAATCGCAACTTTGATGAAAAAAAAAGCACCTTGTGGTCAATTTTTTTCAAATTTTTGTTAGAAATTGTTGACAGCAAGATCAATGGGTTCCCCAATTTTGAACGGAATTGGACTGGTAGTCCAAAAGTCAC
>JAAERL010000775.1 GCA_024230435.1 Desulfobacteraceae bacterium | reverse complement strand
CGGAAAAGAATATACCAGATTGAGCTTCGATTTTTTTTCGTATTCAAGGCGCGCCAAAGTTTTGCTGATCAGTTTGCATACTTAACGTATTCGCACCTTTGGCATAACGCACAAGACGGAAAAAAAGACATACAAGATGGTATATTCTTTAACACAAATCGCCTAAAAAATTTCACTCTTTAAACAGCGTATCCATCAGGCTGTTGAAACGATAGGGCCATGCTCCTTTTGCCCTGAAATTAAAAACAACAGGAGAATTAGATGAAAAAAATTGAAGCAATTATTAAACCTTTCAAGCTTGATGATGTAAAGGAAGCGCTGAATGAAATCGGTATTCAGGGAATGACCATATCTGAAGTCAAAGGATACGGCCGCCAAAAAGGCCACAGGGAAATTTATCGGGGCGCTGAATATATCGTTGATTTTATACCTAAAATAAAAATTGAAATCGTTGTGGAGTCTGATTTGGCCGAAAAAGTGATCGAAACCATCCAGGCATCTGCAACCACAGGAAAATTAGGCGACGGAAAAATATTCGTTCTTCCCGTTGACCAAGCCATACGTGTTCGAACCGGAGAAACCGGCAAGGACGCTATCTGATGCAGCAGAACAGATCAGCAAACAAATTGAGCTGATAAATTTGTTTTCTACTGATGTTTAAAATAATATTTTTATTACAATTGTGTAAAACCGAAAGGAGCACAACCATGACCCCCAAAGAAGTATTGAATTTAGCCAAGGAAAAATCAGTAAAAATGGTAGATTTCCGATTTATGGATTATCCCGGTCTTTGGCAGCATTTTTCCGTACCCGTTGCTGAATTTGATGAAAACAGCTTCGAAGACGGCTATGGTTTCGATGGCTCCAGCATGCGCGGCTGGCAGCCCATTCACGCCAGCGATATGCTGGTGATCCCCGATGCGGCGACAGCCAAAATCGATCCGTTTTTTAAGGAACCCACGCTGGTATTAATTTGTAACATTTTTGACCCATTGACGCGTGAGCCCTATTCGCGCGATCCTCGCTACATTACCCAAAAAGCGGAAAACTATTTAAAAAGCAGCGGGATAGGAGACACGGCCTTTATCGGCCCCGAACCCGAATTTTTTATCTTCGATGATGTTCGATTTGAATCGGGCCGCCACCGGTCATTTTTTTCGCTGGACTCGGTAGAGGGTTCCTGGAATTCCGGTCGCGAAGAATGCCCGAATCTGGCTTATAAACCGCGCCACAAGGAAGGCTATTTCCCTGTTCCGCCCACGGATAAATTCCAGGATCTGCGCACGGAAATGGTCCTTGTCATGCAAGAGCTGGGCATTGAAATCGAGGCTCAACACCATGAGGTAGCCACAGGGGGTCAATCGGAAATCGATATGCGCTTTAAGCCGCTAATGCAGATGTCCGACCAGTTGATGTGGTTTAAGTATGTGCTCAAAAACGTTGCCTACCGTCATGGGCATACCGTCACATTTATGCCCAAACCCTTGTTTGAAGACAATGGCACCGGCATGCACACTCACTTGAGCATTTGGAAAAACGGCAACCCGCTGTTTGCCGGGGATAAATACGCGGGTCTGAGCCAGCAAGCTCTGTACGCGATAGGCGGTATTCTCAAACATGCAAAAGCGGTTTGCGCCTTTTCAAATCCCACAACCAATTCATACAAACGTTTGGTGCCCGGTTTTGAAGCACCGGTCAACTTAGCCTACTCGAGCAGAAACCGAAGCGCCGCCGTTCGTATTCCCATGTACTCGGCCTCTCCCAAGGCCAAGCGCATTGAATTCCGGACACCGGATCCTTCATGCAATGGTTACCTGGCTTTCTCAGCCATTCTCATGGCTGCTCTGGATGGCATTGAAAATAAAATAGATCCGGGCGATCCCCTTGATAAGGATATCTATGGCCTGCCCCCCGAAGAGCTTTCCCTGATACCATCTGCGCCCGGATCATTAGCACAAGCCCTTAAAGCCTTGGATCAAGATCGGGAATTTTTGCTCAAAGGCAATGTTTTCACCAAAGACGCCATTGACATGTGGATTGAATATAAAATGCAAAACGAGGTTAACCAAGTCAATTTGAGGCCCCATCCTCATGAGTTCTATTTATACTACGATATATAAACCGTCTTTATCTTTGTTAGTCTAAACACAAAAAAATATTAGTAAAGACATACCAAGGGCCCGCGGTTGTACATGCGCTGCGGGTCCTTGCCCGACAGTTATGTTTTGAGCCGGTTTTCGTTGCATTCAAACACGGCGGCAATAATAAGGATGCCCGGAATCGGCCCGAGTCAAAAAAGTTACACCATTGTCAAAAAAATGCTGCATACGTTTTATTTTTCAATAGTATTTTATCTTGACGCCTCATGGCTCTATCGATTATAAATATTATACTCTTGTGCGCGATTAGTATTCCGAAGTTCTCCTTTTCTTGGGGATGCAATAAATTCTCAAAAGATATTACATTTGTTTTACTACAGATCTGCAGGCGCTTGATGACGCTTGCGGGTTATGCACGGTAAAGGCTTCGCACTATATCGCTATATTAAGTGTCTAAAAACAACATCTTAACTTGGCTATTAGGTGCAACAAGTTAGGAAGGCATCGGTCATTCTTTTTAATTTAGGAGCTCGAAAACTGCAAATACAACGTTAGAATTGCGCTTAGAGCCGATTTAATAATTCCCAAACAGGCTCTTAGATTTGGATTCGTTTCAATCCGCGCCAGCGGAGCGCATACGATATTTCACGAACCTTGGCGCAAGAAATGCGTACGAATTATAGGACATTATAGATCAAGACAGGCAAAAACGGAATATTTGCCGACTTCGATGACCCTTAACACCTGCAGGAGCTAAACCATGGCAAGGCTGCATGTCGTAAATCAAACATCTTTATTAAAAAAGATAGAGATCGCTTATGAGGTCTTCGGAGAACGTTCGGCCCGACCGCTTATTTTAATCGCCGGACTGGCCTCTCAGATGGTCGATTGGCCTACAAGATTTTGCGGTATGCTGGCGGCTGCAGGACATTATGTGATAAGATTCGACAATCGTGATGCAGGCTTGTCCACTAAGCTGAATCAATACGCAAGCCCTAACATTAAAAACCCGGTGGAAGCATTTCAAACAGGCGCCCATATCAATTCGCCGTATACGTTAGAAGATATGGCCGCTGATACCATCAACCTGATGGATACGCTGGACCTTAAACAAGCTCATATCTGCGGCATGTCTATGGGAGGCATGATCGCCCAGATCATGGCTCTTAAATATCCCATGCGAATATTGAGCCTGACATCGATGATGTCCACCACCGGAGAGCGTAAACTTACCCCTCAGAACCTGGAGGCCCATCTGGCCATGATGCCTATGTCTGCCGGCAACCGCACCGATTACCTCGACTATTCAGTGCGCATGGGCCGCTTTTTTTCCGGAGGATCTGCTTACTACGATTCTGTCATGCAGCACAGTATCGCCGGGCAGGCATTTGACCGGGGCCTTGATTCTAATGGATTCTTAAGGCAGCTGTCAGCCACCCTGGCTGCAAGACCCAGAAACCAGGCGCTGGCAAATATCCATATTCCAACCCAGGTGATTCATGGCACCACTGATAATGCCGTTTCCCCTGTACACGCCGTGGACATGGTGCGCGCAATCCCGGATGCAAAACTTTTGATGATCCAGGGATTAGGCCATGGCATGGCCTATCCGAGTTTATGGGAAGCCATCGTTTGCGCTATCACCCGTCATACCGCAAGCGCTATAATCTAGCAGGGCCTAAAGAGTCAAAATAGCGCGTTAGCCTTGATGTAATTGAGGCGAACAACTTGGTACCGGTCATAAATACAAATAAATCCTGCGAATTACCGCATAGCCGGGCAAATTCACGGCCGATCGATTGGCAAGGCTCTGCGCCTTCAGGTTGCTGGGACATACTCAGGACATAGGTATCCAGGCGCTCTTTAATTATGCCGAAATAGCCGATATCCTTTCCGGTCATCAACCCCGCAGTTTCAGACAAATTCCGGGAAAATTCCTGGACGGCATTCCAGAAAAGCGGTAAAAGAGAATCTTTATACGGATGGTCTTGCAGATGAAAAGAGATGTGCCATCCCACCGCGATGATCTTCAGGATCTGCAATTCGTAATCCACTTTACTCAATTTTATGCAAGCGTCCTCAGGAAAAAGGGATAGCAGGTACTTGATGTCTTCCCGGTCGATGGCGTAATTGAATAAATCTTCACCGGCTTGTTCAATTGGCGATTTTTCCGGTTGCTCAGTTTTCATGTTACCGATACCTTTTTAAATAACGTTTAGGCGATTTACAGTTAAAGAATATACCATCTTGTATGTCTTTTTTCCCGTCTTGTGCGTTATGCCAAAGCCCGAATACGTAAAGTATGCAAACTTTGGCACGCCTTGAATACGAAAAAAAATCGAAGCTCAATCTGGT
>JAAERL010000774.1 GCA_024230435.1 Desulfobacteraceae bacterium | reverse complement strand
TTTTGTTTTGGGTTGTTTTGTGCAGTTTTGATTAGTTTTGCTTTTTCTGGTCCCACGATCGTTTCTTTAGCCTGGTTGTACAATCTAAGAAACTTATTTGACCTTCAGCATTTAGTTATCACCGCCAGCTCCTGTGGATTGTTGCAGTGATTAATATGGAAGGTAGTTTCCACTATCGGCATGTCGTCATGATTCTTCATTCTTCGTCATTTCATTCACATACCACATTCTCCCTGATGTGTTGTCATGTCGAGGGGTCGGTGAAAAATGAGCGACAGACGACAGAGCAGTTGACAGTACGATACGACGGACAGACAGACACCGACCGAGAGAAAAGAATGAGCCTACCCGGTACGAGCATCCACAAGCAGTGTACGTACCTAGCAGTTTTAGTACCGGTATCATGCAGGCCCTGAGTCGGATCTCAGCAGCGGCGTTTTACTATCTTCTCAGCAGCGGATTTACTTATGGTTTTGTGACATATTTTGACGACATATGACGCCAGTATGACGTTTTAATTTTGAACTCGTGATCAATATTTTCGAAAAATCTGTCCCGCTGTTCAAATTCAAGTCCCTCCAAGTCCCCTTAATATTTGCATGATCGACCTTTCAACGGCAACAGGCCAAGGTTAACAGAGGGGTAACGAAAAATAACATGATAGATGCAACTTCTTGACTCTACAATCCGTCACTTTTCATTTCGGAGTACTATTATGATATGTTTCAATGCTTACCGTTGTGACAATTTCCTCTACGAATACTTCGAAATATGATTGATTCACTACATACCCTTGAGTCGGTCTCTTGATTTTCTTGGAGCACAGCTGCAGCAGTGAAATGTTGTCCAAAACCATTCAATTCAAGCAGGCTGTGAAGTGTGGTCTAACCATCAGAGTGTTCGTGGATTGTGTTAATTAATAAACGGAAAGGTACAAAATAGTGTTCGACATTAAAATTAGTTTTTGTACATACCTCTTCTTCCAAAATGTTTGCAATGACTTGAATGTTGTGAACTTAACTTTTTCCAGATGGATATTACCGTGTGATCTGGTAAATACAAATTTCTTTGAGCACTTTCTTCTTTCTTTCTCAAGACCCAGATCATCAGCAAGCTGCATGTCGGTACAACCACAATAGCCTGTGCCGAGTCTCTGCTTCCCTTGTTGCTTACTCGTGATTGTTGCGGTTGCAAATTCTTGACGTTTGTCAATTTTAATTTCATGACGAATTCTCAATTGATGTAAAATATAATTTTCTTTTTCTTGGTTTTGATGCAAGAAGTTTCTGACTTATCGGTGGAAACAATTTTGAGATCTTTTGTTGGTGACGACCTCTTAGTACTGGTGGTGTTATTTTTAGCACTTTTTTAGGTATCCCTTAAATCATCTTCTGAATCAGATGATAGCAGACAAATGACACCGTTATCCCTTTTTTCATTTACAGCAGTA
>JAAERL010000773.1 GCA_024230435.1 Desulfobacteraceae bacterium | reverse complement strand
TGCTACGCCAAGAATGATGCATATCGGGGCCGCAACAGTAAAAATGTCGAGGATAGGGAGGAGTTTTGTGAGATGGCCGCTAGCTTTTGCTTCTTATTTTTGTCTCAAATAAGTTCCACGTGGCCAAATTGAGATGTCTCAATTTTTGGCACCGCTAGCTTGAACATGGAGAACGGAGATGAAGATGAATGAAGATGAAGAGTGAAGAATGGCGGGGGAAGATCATGAAAAAATTAAAGCTCAACATTATTTGCCCCTTCGTGAATTGCATTATTGTGATAAAATATTTCTATTGCGACTAAATAAATATGGTAATCTAAGAAAGGTAACAATTTTTATTTTAGTGCGGTGATAAGGGGTTACACTAAATGACGTGTCCGCAACAATCCCGCGCTCCGTCCATCCGCTCGTCACTCATCATCGCATCGCCGTCCGTTGCATGCATGCGATGCCCTCGACCCTCGACCATGATAATTGCGTTCCGACTTTCCTCCACCCTCCACTACTACTGCTAACTCGACAAAAGATGGACTACCTCCTTTTCGCCTGCACAGCCGCTGCCTCCCTCTTCTCCAAGAAGGCAAC
>JAAERL010000772.1 GCA_024230435.1 Desulfobacteraceae bacterium | reverse complement strand
GGTTGTTTTGTTTTGTTGTTTTGTTTTGTTGGTACTGGAAAACTTTTGGGAGGAAAAGTTTTTGGGGGAAAGTTAGCGATTTTTAGTTTTTAAGATAAGGGGTATCTTATTTATTTTTACCTTGTCTTCCGGTATTCAAACACACGGGATCATTGATCCAAACAGATCATTTTCGGTTCAATTCTAAATCATTGTTGGGGGTTATATATATAATTGAACCTATAAAGTGATCTGTTTGGATCAATGATCCCGGTTCAAAAGCCTGCCTGACTGAAGCGACAGGAAACCTCTCCTCCACGCATTTGCTCAAAAACCCCGTGTGGAGTCGTGTGTGACCAAGATTTTCCTCCAATCGATCCACTCCGCCTACTCATTAAACCTACCTGCATTTCTGGTGAACCCATTTTTGTGTTTTACGAGCTCATTATTTTGTTTCTGTTGCAGAAGTAAAAGCTATTGAATCAGATTGAACCATGAAGTTGGGTGCTGCATCGGATAGCCTTGAAAAGGTGAGTAGATTGTTGTTTTCTGTGCTGCTTGAGTGACTTCTGTGACTAACACCAATAGCTGGGTCGGCATTTTGATCCCTTCTGCTCTATAATAGGCTACATTTACCGATGAAAATCGTCCCAATATGGGACGTGTATTGTTCCCTGCAACTCTTTCCTCTGAATCTTTGTGAAGAACTCACACCACGTCGATCCCGAGTGTGCCATTAAGAATGGTCTCAAAGCTGCCGCCGACGCCACAGTCGGCATTGTGCATGATGCTACTGAGGAGCAGAAACGATTTGCCGACACGGAGGCAATCT
>JAAERL010000771.1 GCA_024230435.1 Desulfobacteraceae bacterium | reverse complement strand
TGTATAAGTAAATTGATCTATGGATGCATAAGTTAAAATAATTGCACGGTATCTTAGTACTAGTAGTGTGAATTAGAATTTTGAAATGATTTTTCTATGACTTCTTAGGTGATTTTTTTCGCAAGAATTACTCAGTCTTGTGTGTGAAGAGAGGAACATGCAGGATTGGGATAGATTACGCACGAATGGGACAGCGTGCCATCTGAGCCCGGGTACACGGTTTCAATAGTGTACAGTACGTGTACCGGTAGTGTAGTGTGTCACAATGTATCAGCAAAGTTGGTCCCCCCCCCCGCCCCTGGAAAATATCTACCCCCGGCAATTTGCGCGCGCAAAATCTGAAATCCAGCCGGAACAGGTTAAATGTAGCAAGGGGAGGTACAAATAAATCCCAAAAATTATTCACCCTTCCGTTGTGAAAAACTCATCAGCTAATTTACTCAAATTACATAGTTCACTCTATCTACCTCCTAGGGGCCCTAAACTTTTTCACCCCCATTGCCTCAATCTGGCTAAAATACATAAATCCAAGATTCTGTGCCGACCGGACTCTTGACCCTTCCCTTCCTCTTTTAGGTCTTTTTCTCCTTCTGAATTTTCAAAATAATAAATTTGGTCATTGGGAGCATTCAATACGAATCAATCTGTCATTGTTTTCATTCACTCAAAAAAACTATCGATACAGCACCGCCATGATCACCTCCCCCACCCCCACCTCCGAAAACAATCCCGCCACACTCTTCGCAATGCTAATGAGAACGATGCTTAAAAAAGCAGCATAATGGTAATATGATTTTAAGTCCCTGTGCCAAAAATCTAAGCGCTGGATTGGAAACTGAAGAAATGCCGCCCTTTTTTCACTCGAAAAGACCGTGATGCACCACTCCCATCCACTTCATTGAACTTTGATGTCCTTTCATCGTCTACATCCTCGACGTCCAGTCCGAAACGATGGAGCCATCCATCGCCTCTGCCATCTTCGACGAGCTTCCCGACGATGGCAAACCCGTCACATCCGTTTCCAAGGAGACTCGTGCCAAGATCAACGAGGCTATTTTGAAGTTGGAATCTGTGAACCCCACTGAAGACCCCACCTCCTCTCCCTTGCTGAACGGCGTCTGGAGTCTGCGTTACTCTGGAGGGTATGACGATGACTGGGCCGTGAACAGCCCCACTAGACCAATCGCACTCTTTGTCTACGGGTGGATACAGTCAAGGACTTTTCGCGCTTAGTTTGGCATCCACCCTGCCCAATGGGTAGGTCGAGGTGGGAGATTTGGAAATCAGTATTTCCCGCGAACAGCCCCATATTGAATGTCAAATTCCTCGGGGGTGCGGTCAATGATGTCTTCGTGAAGGCTAGACTTGGTGCTGCCTCGTTCATGAGACTTACGGAAACTTATGAGTCTGCGACTGTGTTGGGTCAGACGGTGGATTTGCCCCAGGCTGTGATATTGTACTATCACTTGTACTGCATTATTTATTTGATGCCAAGTAGTTTAAATCGGGTTGTCAGAAGCGTTCCGCCCTTACATGTAATTTTGAAAAAATTATCGTGTACGATTTTGTTTGCTTCATGTCATCATCTTGAAACTATATTATTTCTAATGACGTGAGAACGGTAATAGACAACTCAACTCTACCAACTTAATACTGAAAAACATATCGATTGAAAACAACCATTCATACTTATACACTGTATCAATCATACATCATGCTAAGTAAAAAAAGACGGAAGATCTTTCTCAAACGGAAACAGAAGAAAGCATTAAAATGATCAAAATATAATACGCGATATTGAAGGCGAAGAAAAATTATTGTGTTATCGCTACCGAAAATACAAAGAGACCAAAAATATCTGAAATAAGAGAGGATGGAAAGCTTATTCTACGGTGCAAATTTATTAACCAAAATCAAGAAACTATTAAAGCAGTTCTTAAGCAGGATATGCATCATAACAAGAATGGTGCCTCCGCCAATCATACTATTTTGCGTGATGCTAATGCCGCCGATGATATGCATGCTGTTTCTGAAGACGATGCATCGATTGGCAGTTTGTTATTGTTTGTAAGTGTGAGTGATGTAGCGACCACTCCGAAAACACTCTTTCCTTCATTAAATTCTGCACTCGCCATTGCAATTTGGCCCGAAATGCAGCACGAGGGAGCGATGGCGGCGGAGGAAATGTTCGAATGGTTCACATCATGGCGGTGCTGTAGTTTTCAGTGCATGAAAACAATGACAGAGTAAAGGATGATGATTCGTTTTGTTTGCTCCCAATGACCAAATAATTTTGAAAATGAAAACAATGACAGATTGATTCGTTTTGAATGCTCCCAATGACCAAATTTATTATTTTGAAAATTCAGAAGGAGAAAAAGACCTAAAAGAGGAAGGGAAGGGTCAAGAGTCCGGTCGGCACAGAATGAATCTTGGATTTATGTATTTTAGCCAGATTGAGGCAATGGGGGTGAAAAAGTTTAGGGCCCCTAGCAGGTAGATAGAGTGAACTATGTAATTTGAGTAAATTAGCTGATGAGTTTTTCACAACGGAAGGGTGAATAATTTTTGGGATTTATTTGTACCTCCCCTTGCTACATTTAACCTGTTCC
>JAAERL010000770.1 GCA_024230435.1 Desulfobacteraceae bacterium | reverse complement strand
TAAGTTTGATACACTGCGAGAAGGATTCATGGAAAAATGGCTTCATAATGTGAATAATTCTGCAGTGGCTTGTGAATTTGAACCAGTTGACGTGACGGGTGATGGAAAAGATGAATGGTTTCAGACCATTATGCCCGATTTGGCTCCAAACTTTACTTTGACGAGTGCATGGCTCAAAACAGAAGCGCCATCGGCAATGAATGCATTGAATGAGATCCCTGAAATGTATGAGTCTGAGTTCACCATGGGAGGGAAAGTTGATTTTATGACAAATTCTTATTTTAACCAAGGGTATCTCGGGAAAGAAGCATTGTTAAGCCTATGGGATCAAAATGCTCTCGATAAAAAATTAGAAAAGGCGAGTAAAAGACAACCGATGAAGTACCGGGCAGATGGACTAAAAATAAACGATGGTGCAGATAAGTATAAATCATACATTGAAGGGAGGAGGGGAATTGTTATTGGCAGCGAAGACCCTTGGGTGGAAGCCATTCTTTTGCATCATGGTGCAGCAAAGCTTCTTACTGTAGAGTTTGGAAAAATTGTCT
>JAAERL010000769.1 GCA_024230435.1 Desulfobacteraceae bacterium | reverse complement strand
TCCTCAACAGGCATTAGAGTATAGAGCTCATAACCTCCGTACTGTACTATTCCTACGTAGAGGTACCATATCTGAATTGAGGTAGTAAGCCATTGTTCGACATCATATAGCGGCCAGTACCATTGAGAGGACATCCTTGGGGTTTGGAAAACCGGGTTTATACGATGTCGAACAATGATTTGACAAATCCGCGGGCACTCGTAATTCCACGACCAAATTTTCGGAATCGTGCGTCCGGATTTTACCGTAACGCTAAGTTTTTCCAGGTATTCAAACCCTATAAAAACGATCGGATATTTAAAATCCGTTTTTTTTTCAAGAGCGCATTGGGCGCCCGTGGCATTTTCGGTGCGAACCTGAAGATTCATGGAGATTCACCTAGCGTTTTAGTGTTACCGTTGAGGAGCATAGCAGCGGGCGGCACACCCTATGGCTGGAAAAACGGATCTCCCCGATGACGTAGAAATATTTTCTCTCGTATGTACTCGCGTACCGTTCGCTATTATTGCGGAAATATCGCAAATATTCAAATGAAAGAAAGCGCTGCCAATCAAAATAGCTCTTATTTAAAATGAATCTTTACACTTCCAAAGTTTGAAAACCGAAACATTACCGAATATTACGAAATTCAATCATGTACATAAGAAATAATATTATTAATTTACTCTTGCGAATATTTTCAAATACGAAACTTCCCTAACTCTGGCTGCTTGCGCCTTTGTCAGAAATGCTCTCATTGTTGAGAAAGGTGCAAGCAGCATGACTGCCACTTGTGTGTTCGCAATTGATGATGATAGGATCAGTCG
>JAAERL010000768.1 GCA_024230435.1 Desulfobacteraceae bacterium | reverse complement strand
TTCGTATTCTAGGCTCCTCCAATTTTACCTAAATCGTTTTAATACTTAACGTCTTCGGGCTTTGGAATACCGCACACCACGGGCAAACAGAAATACAAGATGGTATATTATTTAACTGCAAATCGCCTAAACACTTAAAAGGAGTTGAGATGAGAAAATATTTTTTTATATGTATTGTGTTAAGCGTTTTTACAGTTTTTGCTGTAGTGGCAAATTCTTTTGCTGCAGATAACTATCAATCTACAATTAATACCGATGGGTTTAATGATTTTTTGTCGACAGTTCTTGACGATGACGATATAGCCTATGACATTGATAATTGCCCGCATGTCTCCAATAACGATCAGGCTGATTTTGACGAAGATGGTATTGGCGATGCCTGCGATGACAGCGATGGAGACGGTACTGTCGATGCCTTGGATGATTGCCCGCTGGTAGCCTCTGACGATCCAGTTAATGATAAGGTTTGCGATAACGATGTAAATTTTAATATTATAAAAATTTATAGCGCTATAAATGATGGATCATCGGAGCTTCAAATAAAGAGTCCTCAAATAAACGCTAATAACCATGTGGTTTGGGAGCTCGAAGACGTAGACGACGAATACTCTGAAATCTATTACTATGACGGAGTAACTGCTTCCAATATCTCCAACACCAACACTTCGAATATATTTAACCAGGACCCTAAAATAAACGCTAATAACAGAGTGGTTTGGACTAGCTATGACGATAATAATGACAGGGTTAGCGAAGATAGTTATCAAATCTATTACTATAACGGATCAAATATCGTCTTTAGCGCCGATGGCAGCGGCGCGCAAATAAACGATAATGACCAAGTCGTTTGGAGGTGCCCTGTGGGGTTTGACTTTGGGGAAATCTTGTACTATGACGGATCAGATCCTCTCAATACAGATTATATCAATATCTCCAACAACTCGAGTCGTTCTGATATAACCCCGCAAATAAACAATAATAACAGTGTGGTTTGGGCGAGCTATGACGACTCAGACTATGAAATCTATTACTATGACGGATCAAATCCCGTCATTATCTCCGAAAGCACGAATTGTTCATCTGAGTACCAATGTGATTTTGAGCGCCCTAAAATAAACGACAATGAACATGTAGTTTGGGCATGGGATACGACTAATTTATCGCCCTATCGTTTCTCGGCCTATCATGTCTATTACTATAACAAAATAGATCCCGTCCTTATCTCCGAAGACACGATGCCTTATGAATACTTAGGCTTTGACCTGCAAATAAACAATGAAAACCATGTGGTTTGGGCGAGCTCTGACGGCTCAGACTCTGAAATCTATTACTATGACGGATCAAATCTCGATTACTATGACGGATCAAATCTCGTCATCATCTCCGAAGACACGGATGGTGCTGACGTAAACCCACAAATAAACGATGAAAACCATGTGGTTTGGGAGAGCGTTAAAGACTCAGACTCTGAAATCTATTACTATAACGGATCAGATTCTCTCAATATCTCCAACAATTCGAATCGTAATGACCAAGACCCGCAAATAAACGCCAATGGGTTTGTGGTCTGGCACAGTGATACAGATATTTATCTGGCATACTTAGACAGCGATAGCGACAGCATAGCCGATGTCAATGATAATTGTCCGGAGGCCTGTAATGCAGGTCAGGGAGATTTTAACGAAGACGGTGTTGGTGATGCCTGCGATGACAGCGATGGAGACGGTACTGTCGATGCCTTGGATAATTGCCCGCTGGTAGCCTCTGACGATCCAGAAAATGATAAGGTTTGCGATAACGATGTAAATTTTAATATTATAAAAATTTCTAGCGATATAAATGATGGATCATCGGAGTATCACTTAATGGATCCTCAAATAAACGATAATGGTTATGTTGTTTGGTCAAGTTCTAATGGCTCAGGCAGTGAAATCTATTACTTTAACGGGGAAACTGCTTCCAATATCTCCGGCAGTTCGAATTCAACAGTATATGACCAGATACCTCAAATAAACGATAATAACCAAGTGGTTTGGGAGAGCTTTGATGGCTCAAACTATGAAATCAATTACTTTGACGGATCAACTACTTCCACCATTACCTCCAACAGATCGTATCAAACGGAACTTCTTCCTCAAATAAACGATGATAACTATGTGGTTTGGCAGGGGAGCGGTGAAATCTATTACTTTGACGGTGACGAGGAATCAGATCCTCTCAATATCTCCAACAACTCGAATGGTAATGAGCGATACCCGCAAATAAACGCTAATAACCATGTGGTTTGGGAGAGCGATAATGACTCAAGCGATAATGGCTCAGACGATGAAATCTATTACTTTGGCGGTAACGAGGAATCAGATCCTCTCAATATCTCCAACAACCCGAATGGTGATGACAATCATCCTCAAATAAACGCTAATAACCATGTGGTTTGGCAGCACGATAATGACTCAGACGTTGAAATCTATTACTTTGACGGATCAGATTCTCTCAATATCTCCAACAACCCGAATGGTAATGACGAAGACCCGCAAATAAACGATAATGAACATGTGGCTTGGTCTGGCTATGATGGCTCAGACTATGAAATCTATTACTATGGCGGATCAACAACTACTCCCACCATTATCTCCGAAAACACGAATGGTTCTGACTATCATCCTCAAATAAACGATAATAGCCATGTGGTTTGGGAGAGCTTTGATGGCTCAAACTATGAAATCTATTACTTTAACGGATCAGATTCTGTCAATATCTCCAACAACCCGAATGTTAATGACGTAGACCCGCAAATAAACGCCGATGGGTTTGTGGTCTGGCAAAGTGGTCAAGATATTTATCTGGCATACTTAGACAGCGATAGCGACACTATAGCCGATGTCAATGATAATTGTCCGTATGTCTTCAACCCCGGTCAGGACGATTCAGCCATCGATGACTATGGTGAATCCTGCTTTGGTAATGATATCGACGATTCATTAGACGATGACGATGATGGCGACGATGACGATGACGATGACGATGACGATGACGGCAAGCAAGGCAAATCAAAAAGCAATAAGCAGGGCAAAAATAAATAAGCCCGTCAGGGGTGCATTCTAAAAAAAGGGGCTTCCAATTTTACCATATTTTTAATATGTTATCCGTTTTACCAAAAACGATAAAAAAATAGAAAAGGTAAAAATGGAAGCCTTAAACACAACAAATCCGGAAAATATAACAATCGATACTATACCGCAGCATCTTAATGACCTTTTATCTAAATCTATAGGTGAATTTCAAAAGCTGATTTCGCAAGCCAACATTCATGAGGCACTCAATCATATTTCATATACATGTAGAAAGGTGCAGG
>JAAERL010000767.1 GCA_024230435.1 Desulfobacteraceae bacterium | reverse complement strand
GGTTATTCGGCTCTACGACGGGAGCGGCGAACATGGAGTAGTTCGCAAAGAGGTTGCGGACATTTGTTTTACGATACCTTTCGGAGGTGGTTTGAAGCGCAGTGTCAGCGGTGAAGCCTGTTTCAATCAACAGCGATGAGATTTATCAAAGTCCTACACACCATATCGCTCACGATATCGCGAAAAACATCATTCAATAAAATGGGTGGTTTTCGGCTCATTTGTTGCACATAGCGGGTTTAACCGAATAAGGCCCGGGAATTATACCCATGGCTATAAGCAAAAATACCCGTGGCTTTTAGCAAAAATACCCGTGGCTTCAAGCAATTAAACCCGTAGCTGAAGCCCACAGCAGCGCAACGAAGCCTAGATCGGCTTCGTAGCCATGCTGTGGGGTTGGCTTCAGCGGGGCACTTTTGAAAAAGAGAAAAGAAGGAAAAAATTGCACAGCGCGAAGCGTTGTGCATCATTGCTTGTACACCAAGCTTGACTAGAGTTATTCAAAAATAATAAATTTGCATAGCATGGAATACTTAGTGTTTATGCAAATACAACATGACTAATTAGG
>JAAERL010000766.1 GCA_024230435.1 Desulfobacteraceae bacterium | reverse complement strand
TTTCCGCCAATCGCCTTAACCTGTAAACTTGAGGCTTGGCTTTTGCGCAAATGATCCTTCATAGTATCTACGCCGCTATGGGCATCAATGATAACTATTGTCACAATACTTATCTATTGTCACAATACTTATCATGGATGCTCCAAATTCCGTCCTGTGCTTATCCATATGTGATTTGAACGCGCCTGGTGTCGATGCCGAAAACAAAATGATCCAAAAAGTTGTAAGAAAACATACTATGTTAAAATAAGAAATTTTCTGATTGCATTCTTTAATATTTTATAGTACAAATCAGCCAATTTGTTTATATGTATTGAATAATCTAAGTTTTTCAAAAGCATCATCAAACGTAAAAAGTTAATATTTCGCAATTGCAATGAACTATGCGGCATAAAATCACACACAAAAAACAGATTAAGCTTAAATTTTTCGATAGTCCATCTGATTGAATGTTTCAGATAGACTATTCAAGAAAAAATTGACTGATTATAACGAATTTGGAGAATTCGGAAGACCGTAAAAAAGGCTTTATAAAATCAAACATTTTATAGTGGCATTTTCTCCGTCATAGTATATGAAAGTCAAACACAAACTGCCTCCGGGCAAATCAGGTTATTTGTATCAATTTTTTAAAGAACAATATGCGGATGATATTTCGGTCCCAGTAAGGTTCCGAAAAAATTGATCGGGCTTTTAAAGAGCATCCTGAATTGTTTCATTCTGGGTTTGGATTCGGTTACAAAATGAAGATAATTTACCAAAGGATAATCTTTATAAGCTATTACTACTAAATACTATAGAGTTTCCTAAAGCGATTGGCTCAAAAGAATATACCAGATTGAGCTTCGATTTTTTTTCGTCTTCAAGGCATGCCAAAGTTTGCATACTTAACGTGTTCGGGCTTTGGCATAACGCACAAGACGGGAAAAAAGACATACAAGATGGTATATTCTTTAACTGCAAATCACCTAAACACTTAAAAGGAGTTGAGATGAAAAAATTATTTTTTATATGTATTGTGTTAAGCGTTTTTACAGTTTTTGCTGTAGTGGCAAATTCTTTTGCTGATGTAAATTTTATTATTAAAAAAATTAATGAAATAGATGATACTTTGATAAAAACATTCCCCAAAATAAACGATAATGGGCACGTGGTTTGGATGGGCGAGAATAGCTCCTCAAAAAATGATATATATTATTGGGACGGCACACAAGTTATCAATATTTCTAATGACCCGGCAAGACAGGACATCGATGCCAAAATAAACGCCAATGGTCAAGTGGTTTGGTCTGGCTATTATGATCCCCCAGCCAATGACAATATTAAAATCTATTTCTATAGCGGAGAAAATTCCGATCCCACAGAAAATCTCTCCATTCTCTCCGCTGATTTTATGGATAGTGATCACGATTATCCTCAAATAAACGACAATGGGCATGCGGTTTGGGAAGGCTATGATAAACCATCAGGCATTGAAATCTATTATTGGGACGGCGAACAAGTTACCAATATCTCTAACACCTCGGGCGTTATTGATTCCGATCCCCAAATAAACGCCAGTGGTCAAGTGGTTTGGTCTGGCTATGATGGCTCAGAAAAGAAAATCTATTACTATGGCGGATCAAGTACTACTCCCAAAATTATCTCCGATGATTTTGATGGTAACCACCAGCACAGGTTACCGAAAATAAGCGACAATGGGAATGTAGTTTGGTTAAGCCGCAATGGAACGGAATTAGAAATTATTTATTATGATAGTGATGATCAAGATATCGTCAATATATCCAACAACCCGGGCAATGATGACGGTTATCCCCAAATAAACGCCGAAGGGCATGTGGTTTGGCCGAGAGGTAATGGGACAGATAATGAAATTTATTACTATGACGGAGAAACTGCTTCCAATATCTCCAACAGTTCGAATATATCTGACTCTATACCTCAAATAAACGATAATAACCATGCGGTTTGGAAAGGGTGTGAGAATGAGGACTCAGACTGTGAAATCTATTATTGGGACGGATCAGATTCTCATAATATATCCTTCAACTCGGACAGTGATGGCGATAATCCCCAAATAAACGCCAATGGGGTTGTGGTCTGGCACAGTGATACAGATATTTATCTGGCATACTTAGACACCGATGGCGACGGTACTTTCGACTCCTTGGATAATTGCCCGGAGACAACTAATGCAGGTCAGGAAGATTTTGACGAAGATGGTATTGGCGATGCCTGCGATGACACCGATGGAGACGGTACTGTCGATGCCTTGGATAATTGCCCGCTGGTAGCCTCTGACGATCCAGTTATTGATGAGGTTTGCGATAACGATGTAAATTTTAATATTATAAAAATTTCTAGCGATATAGACGGTGACTCATCGGGACCTGAAATAAACGATAATGCCCATGTAGTCTGGACTGTCTTGGATGACTTAGACTCTGAAATCTATTACTATGACGGAGTAACTACTTCCAATATCTCCAACAACGCTGATGGTTCTGACTATCATCCTCAAATAAACGCTAAAGACAATGTGGTTTGGACTGTCGAAAATAACTCAGACTCGCAAATTTGTTACTATGACGGAGACATTCCCGAGATTATCTCCGATGGCTTGTTTGGAAATGATTACCCGCAAATAAACGATAATGACTATGTGGTTTGGCATGGCCGAAGCTCATCAAATCTTTCAGAATACAATAAAATCTATTACTATAACGGAGAAACTTTTTCCGATATCTCCTCCGACATAATTTTTAATCAAAAATTCCCTAAAATAAACAATAATAATGAAGTGATTTGGGGTTCTTTTGATAGCACGTACGGTGAGCCTTACACAGCGTTTGCTCATACAAATAATTATGGATGTTATTACTATGACGGAGAAAATCCCTCCGTTAACTTCACCGACATTACCAATGATAGTTACTACGGTCAGTATGGTCAGTATTATACGCATTATCTAATAAACGATAATGGGAACGCAGTTTGGAATTATAGTGGCCCTTCTGTGAACAACAATATTTACTTTGACGGATTAAATTACGAGAAGATAATAGGTAATTCAGGAATAGTACTTAGCATGGCAATGAACAATAATGACGATATTGTTCAGATTCGCCAAAATGGAGTTCAATACTATGATGGAGATGGAGAAGACTCCATGATATTTTATTCTTCGATCGCTTATGGTAGTAGTTTCGCTCAAATAAATGATAATAACCATGTGGTTTGGGAGGAAAATAATGGCTCAGACCATGAAATCTATTACTTTAACGGATCAGATTCTCTCAATATCTCCAATAACTCGAATGTTGATGACGTAGACCCGCAAATAAACGCCGATGGGTTTGTGGTCTGGCAAAGTGGTACAGATATTTATCTGGCATACTTAGACAGCGATAGCGACACTATAGCCGATGTCAATGATAATTGCCCGTATGTCTTCAACCCCGATCAGGCTGATTCAGCCATCGATGACTATGGTGAATCCTGCCATAATGTTAATGGTGACGATGACGATGACGATGACGATGACGATGACGATGACGATGACGATGACGATGACGATGACGATGACGATGACGATGACGGCAAGCAAGGCAAATCAAATAGCAAAAAGCAGGGCAAAAAGAAATAAGCCCGTCAGGGGTGCATTTTAAAAAAAACAGGCTCCCAATTTTACCATATTTTTATTATGTTATTCGGTTTACCAAAAACGATTAAAAAATAGAAAAGGTAAAAATGGGAGCCTTAAACACAACAAATCCGAAAAATATAACAATCGATACTATACCGCAGCATCTTAATGACCTTTTATCTAAATCTATAGGTGAATTTCAAAAGCTGATTTCGCAAGCCAACATTCATGAGGCACTCAATCATATTTCATATACATGTAGAAAGGTGCAGG
>JAAERL010000765.1 GCA_024230435.1 Desulfobacteraceae bacterium | reverse complement strand
TTTTGTGTTTGACTCCTTTATCACTTTTGTTGTTATTTTAAGTGTTTATCCAAAATACTTATACAACATTTAGTGAAAAAAGTCATCACAAAATGCGCTTTTTTATATCATAACAGAGTGTTATATTCTCGGATGGACACAAGCTAACAAACATATCATGTTTTTTTATGTAACATACTATTATACATTACTTGTTCCTTAAGTAAAAATTTCCAAATTAAATATAAGCTGAAATTTGTCAATTAAGTACAATTGTGGGGATAAGAGCATTGTCTATGTAAATAGCAATGTGGTTATGTATTTTTATTTATGACAATTTGAGTGGCATAGAGCTGAATTTAGGTTTGCTTTTTATTAATTGATGGACGCTGTTAAAGGATGATCTTCTTTTAGGGCTTCAAGGCTTGACTCTCCTTATGCGTATTTATAGCGCATACAATCTTCGTCTATTTTTATTGTTTATCAGCCTCAAAAATTCGTCATACAACGCATAGATAGAAGCAGTGATGTAGCGAATATTAATCGCTACCGCTGACTCTGCACTACCGGCAGCCGATAGAAAAATATTAACCCGGCAATTATTAAGACAACTTTCAGAATCCGCCAAATTACCGTCTGTCGCGGGTTTGTAAAAAAATAAAGTTACTGTATTTAGTTGCCGGTTTAATAATTGGTGGAATAATGTAGCTTTACATGGGGATGTAATTATTAACAACTGCAACCATAGGGAAATTAGATGAGACATAGCTCAAGAAGATTTAGGAAAAATGGAAATAGCGGCTTCATGACCGTTTCGAAACTATTAACGCTGGTTATACTGACGGTCATAGGTTTTGCGTCTGCGGCACAGGCCATCTGCCCATCGGGTTATACCCTGGAAGATGGTGTCTGCAAAGACGAACCAATTTGCAGTGTAGGTAGTTACGATAACAGCGACGACATGTGCAAATTAGCGATTGATTCCTGCCCGTCCGGATATTCGCGCCAATCTGGCGATCCTAATTGCTATAAAGCATCTACTCCGGCCTGCGATACTGGATTTTTTTATTTAAATGGTAAATGTCGGTCTAAAGACACATGGTACAGATGTTCGTTAACTGCTACTGGATCGTCTTCTAAATCTGTATGTTTTAGAACATGCAAACGTGATTATTGCTCAACGGTGGTTACATATCCAAATAAAGTCTACACCTATAAATGGCAATTTGACAATAAAGAGTACACAAACTATGCAACCTGTGATTCTAATTGTGCAACTTATGGCACATGTTCGGCTTACACAAAACTCAGTCTAACGATAGGGACATTGAAATGGGAATGCCCTACTAGAACCACCCTGGTAAATAATAATACTAAATGCCGTCTCTCTATGCAGTGGCCTAAGGGTATGAGCTACGACTCAGATTTTGATTATGGGCCAACTCGTTATTGCACCCAAAAGGCCAAATGCAATTTCGGAGGTACACGCCGTCTTTCAAGACAGTTGTCGCATTTTGTACAAAAAACTTTTCTAATCAAATGCCGTCGCCGTTTCAGGCAAATATGCATATGTAGCTAATTCTGGATCAAATGGAGACTATGGCGGACTTCAAATAGTCCAACTTCGTTAAACTGCTTTTATAAGGAAGTTTTTCTCCAACCCTCAAAAGCAAACGGCGCGAGGGTTTAAAGTGAGTCGTTGGACATATAGATAATAAATGAATCGGCCAGGGTGTTATTTTTCCCTGGCCGCTTCATTCTGGCATGAACATTTTTCTTTCCACGGATTCAGGCAGAAATTATCATAATTGAAGAAAGTTGTTTTTTTGGCAACCGCGCTCAAAAAAACAACCTTCCCCCTCTTGCCCTACTCCACACAGAGTTCAATTTTAAAAACAAAAACGGCAACCCAAGAAGATCTTGGTTGACCTTCTCAGATTGCCGTTATTCATGGTTTCGTATGGCCTTTACTCAACAGGATTGATAGCAATAAAGTTATTAATATCAATCATTACACCCGGACAGCAATCAGAGCCCTTCATCCAAAACAGCCCCAGTCAAACGTTTGCGCACGGCCTTTTGTCGGCTTGATAGACCTTTAAGCCGACCTACGCCGCTACGCCGGGCTTCAATGGGCCAATCTGAAAGGGGCCGTGCTCAGTAACGCCAACCTTGAAGGGGCCAAGCTCTACGACGCCAACCTTCAAGGGGCCAAGCTCAGCGACGCCAACCTTCAAGAGGCCTGGCTCAGCGACGCCAAGCTTCAAGAGGCCTGGCTCAACAGCGCCG
>JAAERL010000764.1 GCA_024230435.1 Desulfobacteraceae bacterium | reverse complement strand
GTCAGACAATTTCAATGGTGCCTTCAAAAAGCCCTGAGGGTGGGTTCTCTTGGTAGGAGAGGCGATTGCAGTTTGAAGTTTAAACGGGAGGAGTATACACTTTTGGAGCAACACACATGGTCGGATTCAGCCGATTTCTCATTAATTTTGGGATTTCTCTTCATTTTCTTGATCAGCGGTTTCCCGCCATTTTGTTACATATTTTAACGTACATACAAAAATAGCTTTCGGTCAAATCGATACCCTTGCAGCGTAGGAGTTAGATACTACTCAATCATTTCTGTTGACTCCAGACAGCTGCCCCTTTGTGAGCTCGATCTTTTTTACAAAAAAGTCCTGAGAAGCTTTCAGGATGTCATGATCTTGGAAGAGGTTAGGAGTGGTTTTGAAAAGTATTTGAGCGTGTGAGAATTTTTATGTTTTTAGACCTTGCACAGAGTTAAAGATGACCTTTTCTCGAAACTATTTTGGCGGGAGCCATAACTTCACACCGACCTTAGATAGCTTGAGCATCAAATTGAGGCCAAAAATGGGACCTCTTAATGGGGGC
>JAAERL010000763.1 GCA_024230435.1 Desulfobacteraceae bacterium | reverse complement strand
CTCGATCCTACTGCATTGTATCGGCTGGTGGCGCTTCATTATCGGTAATTAAGCGATATATCGAAAACCAGAATAGCGGCTAACTCCACCCTACGCTACGCTTAGAGGATGGAGAATGCGCCGCTTATTTTTTGTTCAAAAATTATTTTCTGGCCGTGCGAAATGTAAGATTTATATTTAGAAGAACCAATTATTTCACTTGGTAAATCGTTATCTACTTATACCATATCAAGCATTCTTGATTTACGGCTGAGTCTTATCTCAATCTTACATAAATAAAAAGACAAAAGCAAAAATAGTTACATACTCATTATCTGTGCGTATCTACGCAACAGACGCAAACAGATTCGAAGACAATATAAATCAAGACGAGCAAGAATTAGTTATTTACAACTTATGGCGCCTTTATAAAGTTTTATTACATTTTATAACGTTTTATAACGTTTTATAACAGTTTATAACAGCTTATAACCCTTTATAACAATTTCATTTATTCACTTGGTAGTGCTCCATATGTAAGGATGTATAACTCAATGAATAAATACACTATGCTCTCTTTTTTATGTAAACCAATTTCAATAAGATAAATTGTCAACCAAAGTGTTCGAGCCCTTTATCTGTAGGAGTTTCACAAATTGCAACTTGGTTAAAAAGTGAAAAATGAACGATCATGAAAAATCATATATTTTCCAACTCACTAATATTTTATCAGTTTTTCATCCTTACATTCGGAGCGCCACTCAAAATTTCATTATCGCAAAACAAGCCCTGTGAAAAATACGTACTTTTTTGCAAAAAATGTTACGGATATTTTTTTTCTTTCACTTGTTTATCACAACTCAGGCAAGTTAGCTTTGTTATTTTACTACCAGAGACAACATATTGCTTATACAGTTTAATTATTGCAATAAAAATTTTTCTAGTCTTTCTTTCAAAAACAAATTTGCATCTGGCAAGTTTATTGCAAAACATATTATTCGCGTGTTAGTACCGCCTACTTTTTATCATCTCTAAAAGTTCGCAATCCATAAAAGTTCGCAATCCATAGAAGTTCGCAATCCATAGAAATTCGGAATCCAAATTTGGTATTTAACATTAACAGCAATTCAAGCAACAGGAGGAATTTTATATGATTAATCATCGCAATCATAAAATACCATTTTTTTCTTTACAAAATATTGTAAAACGCACTGTAATCATAACACTTCTTTTCATGACATGCATTACATTGACTGCCTATGCCAATGAGACATCCCCCCTTTTCACAGATACGGACTACGAAGGGCAATTAAGAGAAATCAATCCAAATATCGTTCTTCGTGAGCGTATTGTTACAATTGATTTTAACCAGCTTGCTTTTGACGGTGCCGAAGACACCATAAATTTAAACTTTTTTGATGATACAGTCTTTGAGGCCACCAAGGCATGTTCCAAGTACAAGAATTCCCCTAACGGTGAAAAACTCAAATGGACAGGTACAATCGCAGGAGAATCTGATGGCATAATTCATTTGGAAAGAAAGGATGAAAAGGTCGCTATTATAGCAAAGACCAATGACCTGCGTTATGACGTGCGCCACGTAGAAGGCAATGTTCATGTTGTTCAGGAGGTCGATTTAAATGAACTAAGAGCAGTTGCCGGAGACGAGAGATTTCGGCGTTATCGAAGCTGTTGCAACCAGGAAACAGTTACCAGAAATTGCAACACACCAAATCCTTGTGCTCAATGCTCTTGTGCTCGAAGCTGCGTAACTGTAGTAATTTGTTGCAACCCGGATGATAATGCAGATAACGAAGACATCGACAACCCTGATGATATTGCAGATGACGAAGACAACGGCAACCCTGATGATATTGCAGATGACGAAGTCAACGACAACCCTGACACTATAGAAGGTAGCACCCCGGAAACAGTTACCGGAGATGAATGCAACACACCAAATCCTTGTGATGAAAGCTGCGCAACTACAGATCCTTGTGCTGAAAGCTGCGCTACAGATCCTTGTGCTGAAAGCTGCGCTACAGATCCTTGTGCTGAAAGCTGCGCAACTACAGATCCTTGCACTGAAAGCGACACAACTACAACTTCTGATACTGAAAGCGACACAACTACAACTTCTGATGCTGAAAGCGGCGAAAATTCAGGCATGACCGATATGGCATATGAGGTTTTTACGCTTGTAAATCAGGAGCGCGCAAAAGTGAATCTGCCAGAACTCAGTGAGGACGATGCTTTAACTCAAGTAGCACAGAACTGGACTCAAGAGATGGTTGATATGAACGATCTAACCCATAATACTGACACCCTGGAAGATATGCAGGCAGCCGGATATGAAGGCAACTCATCGGGAGAAAATATCGCCTGGGGCGAGCAGACGGAGTCAGGCAGTGCAAATGCTACTCCTGAAAGTGTAATGAACGGCTGGATGAACAGTCAGGGCCATAAAGAAAATATCTTGGGCGACTTTACTGACCTCGGAGTCGGCTTTATAGAAGCAGACAGCGGTTTTTGGTGGACCCAAGTATTTGGAGGCGTATAACCATAACCTGCAACATAGTACTTGTAGTTTTTCAAACTATATCCATTAGAGTATAAACTACAGTAAAAACAAAAAAGGGAAAAGGATCATGAAGGACTTGATCCTTTTCCCTTTTTTTTAGGATCGTAGGATCGTAGGTCGGATTAACGCCCCATCAATCCGACAAAGGCCGAGCGCAAACTCAACGATTGGCGGTCACTGACAATGCTGGCTTAGATCCTGTTTGGCAAGCATAAATATGAAATATAATTTTAAGAAGTCACGATTTCGCATGCGAAAGGTTGGCGCCCAACCAGCGGGACGCTCTTGTTTACCATTAACCGGTATGCCGCAACTTGCCGGGACTTGAGGGCAATAGCAACTTTATGTTTTGGGGAAGGCTTAAGACGCCAGAATCGCCACTGTTTAGAATTATCTTTCAATCGTGGATCGAATGAAATTCGCACGGGCCGTCCGGGCGCTATGTGAAAGGTAAACTGATCCAAAGGCAAAGACAACCCCATGCCGCGCGCCTTGATATAGGATTCCTTCAGTGTCCAGTAGGTAAAAAATCGATCACACTGTTCGCTTGCCGGCAGTGCGTGAAGATCATCGGCTTCCTGTTTGGAAAAATATCGATCGGCAAGATCAATCGCCGAGTTTTTACGTTGGCAATCTTCTACGTCCACCCCGATATCGTCATTTAAGACAATGCCGCATATAATCAAACCATCGGTATGGGAAATATTGAATCGAATGGCAACATCGCCAATTGCATTCAGAATCTCCGGCTTTCCGTAACTGTTCTTTGAAAATCGCCAGCAGCGGGGGGCAATATCAATGTATTTTGACAACACCGTGCGTATCAAGGCACGTGTAACCAGGTATTGATGCCGGCGCCGGGCAAAATGAAAACGTTGCCATTGAATTGTCTCATCGGCGCTAAGCAAATCTTCATACGCTGATAATATCTTCTGATCTTTGATCTCATCGGGAAAAGCAAGCCATAGATGTATCACCCCGGACGAAAGGGGCAATAACGCCTGCGATTTTTGTATCAACTGATCAACCTCTTCCACCTGAACGCCGGGCGAATTTTCTAAAAACACCAGGTTTGGCCTGCAAGCGCTATCAAAGCTTTTCCGCTGAAATCAAAACTGATATCGGGATATCCATACCAGAATTCCCTGCTTTCGTTACCACATGCACAAATAATTTTGTCCTGGAGTGTCATGTAATCGAAGGTATCGGTCTCGGCATACAGGCGTTTCATAGCAATTTTCCTGCCCTTGCTCCATACTCCCTTGGTATTTATTACCTGCTCCCGGGCGCAAAGGCTCCTGTATGGGGTCCAGGAATTTTGCCGTGTACTTTTTTTATCAGCGCCATTTACACTGGCCATTTTTTTCAAACCATTGACAATAGGCGTTCTGGCCGTGTTTTCGTAAAAGACCGAAAGCAGGTGAGCAATGGTTTGATGCAAAGGCGGCAGGGCGTTATACGCATCAATTAGTTTTTTATGTTTTCCGTTGAAAGCCATCAGCCGTTTTAAAATAAAGTAAAAAAAAATCGAATCCAAACTTGTGTAGCAAGTGGCATAATTAGCGTATTGGGCACTAAAAAACCAGCATTTTTTATAAATCTGATTATTCAGTATCATCCTCGACTGATAAAGAAACCACAACCATTCCGGTTGCCGTCTTTGCGCCGCTATTTTCAATTAAAAAAGGCTCATGTTGTGTTTCAGGGTCTTGTAAACTCATTAGGCAAGATAATAAGACCCTGGAATCCAACATGAGCCTAACTATTTTAGCGCAATACTATACACTTTTTATGTACAGGGCGAATAGACGGATGGAAAAATTGAATACTAAATGTAGAGGCTTGGGACTATAATCGCTTGGACTCGGAATCTGGACCCACAATAAACGACTAAACTGGGACAGGACTAAACTGAGACAGGACTAAACTGGGACAGGTAGTCTATGCAGACTTGCCCAACACTATTGATCAGAGATGAATTAATTATGCAGCTCTATGAGATAAAAGATGTATGGCGTTGAAAAGGATAGGAACGCTATTGACCTGTACCTTGGTCTTGGTAGTGCTCCATATGTAAGGATGGTATAACTCAATAAATAAATGCACTATGCTCTCTTTTTTATGTAAACCAATTTCAATAAGATAAATTGCCAGCCAAAATGTTCGAGCCCTTTATCTATAGGGGTATCATAAATTATAATTTGGTTAAAAAGTGAAAACTGAACGATCATAAAAAAACATATATTTTACAAATCACAAATATTTTACCGTTTTTTAACCTTATATAGATCGGGTCATTACCTGAAAATTCATTATCGCAAAACAAGCTCTGTGAAAAATACGTAATTTTTTACAAAAAATGTTACGGATATTTTTTTCCTTCACTTGTT
>JAAERL010000762.1 GCA_024230435.1 Desulfobacteraceae bacterium | reverse complement strand
TATTTCAGCCAACAAATGCAACACGTGCAAAAGATTCTGGTGTAAACGTTGCAGCAACCGAAGAAATGTTGAACAATATGGTATCGATGGTGTCGAAAGGTTTCAACGTGCAAGCAGGGGTCAATGCGCAAGCTGTTTCCGTTGTCCAGGCTCAGGATGTCGTGATTACGCAAACCCTGACTGTCGTTGCAAATTCTGCAATTTATATTTCTGTGGCAACTGTTTTCTGGCTGAAGGAAACCGAAGTGATGGCGTGAACTCGGTCTGCCTCGGTTGCAGTACAAGAGAGTGCTTAAGTTGCGAGGATTTGGCAAACCCCGATTGTCATTGTATACACTGCGATGACTATTTCTGTGAAAATTGTTTTGGAGCAGAAGGAGGCGCACACGCTTGCAGTGCCGCCTCCGAGTGCTTTGAAAACGATCGCTACTGCGCTAGCTGTGGAGATCATGAATGTAAAGAATGTGAATACTGCGAACAGCATTTCTGTGACGAATGTTTTGGAGATAGTGGCACCGTATGTGAAGAGTGTGATTGGGCAATGCCTCATCGGAGTAGGCCAGAAAGACATGTAGTGTACGGCGATGCTTTTACATCGGCTCCGATTATCAGAGATGCCTTTCTAGACAACGGCCCCGATTTGTATAACGGCAACGGCCCCGATTTGTGATATTGCACCTCTCTAGAGAGAGAAGCATAGACGTTGGTGTGTAAGAGGTATTGCAACATGTTTCAATCTTAAAGAAAAAATGAAAAGAGTAATGCCCTCTTAAATAATATTTAAGAATCCATAATATATGAGGAGACAATCTTCCGCACAATGCGTCCCCCTTCCCCCTTATTACTTTTTGCTATGCATTTCCCCCAGCCTTTTTTATATATAATCAAATAAAATAAACTCAATTTTTGTTGTCCCTAGATCCTGTACACACGCCAACACCCACAAAAATGAATCAAAGAAAAAAGAATCACCCACCCCAACGTTTTCTTTTTCTCTCTAAAATAAGGTTCAACCATTTTTC
>JAAERL010000761.1 GCA_024230435.1 Desulfobacteraceae bacterium | reverse complement strand
CATTATCGGCACCGTCAGAATAGCGAATATTAATTTTTTCATTTTATCCCCCTTTTTGTTTCGTTATCGAGGTGCTGACCCGCAAAAAAGCGGGAAAGCCATGGCCGATTGGTCGCCCTAACCATTTAGAAATACTAAGGTATGCTAATTGACGATTAGTTTTTTTGTCAATCTTAAACGTTTGGTTCGCCGATATTTATTTGACAATACTTATCATGGATGCCCCAATTTTTCGTGTCAATTTCCTGTTTCAGAGATCAATAGAATATAGGGCAACTTATACTACATGCTATTTCATTGGCATCACATCACTCCACAATCTCTACAAGTTCTTTATCTTCGAGATCATTCGGGCATTTGACATCTTTTTCCATTGCATAACCATATTTTTCACATCTTTCCCAATAATAATAATCGCTATCTGGGTTTTCATTATAATTTTTTCTATGCGTGCATTTTCCGCTATCATTCTCGCAGCATCGGTTCAAATCTTCTCCATAATAGCAGTTACATAGATCTATTTTTTCATGCACATCATTAAATGTTTTTACTATGTTATTAATTTTTCTAAAAGGCGCATCGATAGGGTGTAAATCGTAAAAATACCTTAGAATCTTCATGCTTACATAATTAACAGAAGGAAATCGATCAAGTATCATCTTTACACCATAATACATTTGTTCCGCTTGAGCCTGTTTTTTTATCCGCTCCATAGCTTTTATTAATCGGCTAAATTCTTTCAATTTTCGTTTAATATCTTTTTCTGTAATATTAATATCAAAATAAAATATTTGTTTTTCTATTCGTTTTGCCAAACTTTCAATTTCTTGAATTGTTTTAAGCATTGACTCTTCTATATTTTTTTTATCCGCTCCTTTTTTTCCCGGCAGTTCTTTTCTATATGCTTCCAATTTTTCTAAAGATATGATTATATCCTCGATGTCACACACTGTGTACCATCTACGCTTATTTGCATTTAAAAATTTTACACTTTCCAGCATTTTTTTACATAATTCTCCAATAATCGAATTGTAGCCTATTTCTATATTGCCGGTTAAACGCGATTGAAAATCCCTATACTTATCACTTTTAGTCATAGCCTTTTCATCTTCTCCCGTAGTAATAAATATCCAAGCGCAGGGTTTTAAATCATATCTGCCTTCTTTACGATAATAGGCTCTCGACTCAACCGGGGACAAAAAAGCACTATAAACATAATCAGAATTTATCTTTGCATTCACTTCATCCACCAAAACAAGTACAGGCTTTTTATGATTGCTTGCTTGAGCATTTGCGATCTGATCGAAAAGATCTACTATATCTTCCCTGGTACATATTTGCGTCATATCGAAATTTAATGGTTGAAAGTCAAATTCCTTTGATATCAGCTTGAGAAGTGTTGTTTTACCGGTACCTGCATCAGCCTTGACTAAAAAACTTATAGATGGGCCCGTCAGCGGGTTTTGCCTAAACTCCCTCAATTTTCTAAACATCCGATCTATTTCTTTATTTTTTTCATTGACGAAGGCAATATATCCGCCTATAGAGGAATAAGAATAGGATAGATCAATTTTCCCGCCATTTCCGTTAGCTATAATTGGCAATGTATCATCATTTGACAGCTCATTATTTGGCGGTTCATCCTTTGGCGGTTCATCATATTTGCTCCTGGCCGATTCATATTCTTTTTTCATATTTTCCCATTCATCGATATATTCAACATTAAATTCTTTTTTATTTACCTTAGCATATGGGCACATGACATAATCATAGGCTTCAAACAGAATCTTTTTAAACTTATCTGAAATATTTTTTGCTAAATCTGTCTTTCCTTTTTTTGCACAACGCATAGCTTTTTTATTATAGGCCATACACTTTTTCAATTGCTTTTTTTCTTCCATCAAGTTGTCAAGTATATTTTCTAATCGCTTACCACTATCAAGGTCCTTCTTTGCACTACCAAGCGCCTTCTTTGCACTATCAAGCGCCTTCTTTGCACTATCAAGTTCTTCAATTATCCATGCATGTGTTGTAATTGCCAATGCATGGGTTGTAATTGCCCCTTCATGTGCTGTAATTGCCTCTTCATGTGCTGCAATAGTCTTTTTATGCGCAGCAATTGTATCTTTATATTTTTCGCTCACACCTTCAAGATCTGTAATTACCTTTTCAAGTCTTATAATTGCTTTTTTAAGCATTGTAGTTATTTTATCAGGTATACTCCAGTCCCATTCACCTTTATTTTCTTGATAATCAATCAATGCATTCACGTCGACTTCAACTTTATTCAATTCTTTTATTGTCTTATAAACCTTACCCATGGCGTCCTGTATATCGGAGGCGATTTTACTTATTTTTGCGATGTTATCTATTATTGTTTTCTTTTTTTCTTCTATTTTAAAATCATTGATCATCAGTGCGAATAAAGAACTTGTCCAGCCAAGAAATTCCATTTGATTTTCCGGATATTTTTCAAGATAAGCAAAAAATACAGACCCTTCTATTTTAAATATAATTTCACGATAACGCGATATCAAAATCAGCATGTTAATCTTATCATTTCCATTTTCTTTTAATATGCAGTCCCTTATTACATTCATCACATCTGGCACAATATGTTTTTTATTTCCGGTCAATAATTTTTTGGTCGGATTTATATCTGAAATTATTTCAGGCCCAAAGACCAGTAGGTCAATAACAGCCTTATTTTCTTGCAATTTCTGCAACCAGCCTGCCTTATAATCCTTTGTCCTAATATACCATTTCGCACTATCTCGTTTTTCCCACAAGGCATCGATAGTAGAGTTGTTTAATTCTTCACCGCTTCCCCGGTCAACAATTATTATTTTTTCCAAATTAATGCTATTAATGTTTTCAATTATTTTTTCTTTTACCTTTGTTTCATCAGTAAAACCATACTCACCCTCACGATCTATTCTGTTTAGTTGTTTTGCTTTTCCGTTTTTATCATACCCATAATTTCTGGTTACCAAACGCGTTATTCGCTCATTGGAAGGTTCGGACAAATTTTTCAAATAGTCTAAATTAACACTGTTTTTCTTAGACCGCGTAATCGATCTGGAAAGATCCAACAAAATTTCTTTCTTATCGCTTCCTCCCCATTCGGTCAACAATCTATATATAATTTCTTTATCTTCTTCACACCAAAAGCCCATTCCAATGATTTTGCTTTTATCCAAATCTTTTTTAAGCAATATTTTCGCCACATGACCGGCCATGCAAAACCCTATTTTAGGTTTATATTTTTTATGCTGTTTATCTTTACCGACGTTAACAATATAATGCTTATCTCCAATATGGGCGCTTGTTTTCGAATAAAACTCATCAAGCATTAAAAATTCGTCAATTGACCAATCTCCAATTATTAAAGTTTTATTTGTATTCATAATATGCCCTCCATATGATTTAAATTTGTAAAAAAAGCTGCTTTATTATTTTGTAGAACAGCATTGCTTTTCCTCAAATTTTATATTTTTCAACAAATAGTATAAAGCTCCCGGTTTATTGTAGAGACATGTTTCTATTTGTATTAATGCTTTGGCGTTCAGAGGCCTGATAGGCTTTGTTTTTCTTTTCTTATCCCACCCGGGGCATCTATGAGTATGCCTGGCAATCGGGCATGCGCTTATAATGGAGTTATTATTTTTATTTATTATAGGTGTATCTTTTCGGATATAAAATAGATGAGGCTGTTTTTTATTCTTTTCTGATTTAGTCCAACAACATAATTCGGGCTTTTTGGATTGAAAAAAATTTAAGATATCTCCGCCATTTTCATTATAATAAAAAAGCGCCATTGCGCGCAGTTTATTCAAGTTGGCTTCATACCCGTCTTTTAATGGCGTAAGGTACATATTTACATTCAAATTATTTTTCACTCTGCACGCTGTCGACATTATGTGTTCTATATTATACGTAATTAGGGCATTTTCTTTTTCCTTGCCACACAAATGTTTTAATATGGCAAGCATTGCCCCCGGCTCATTTTCAATGCATAGGTAACTACTGTCCGTACCTGTCTTTTGCTCTGGAATTGAACCGGCTAAGGCCATTTGAATAGCGACAAGCGGGTTTACATCATGGCTTGACACAGTTTTCAAATAACTTGAAATACGCCAGTAGGCCCGAGCATCTTGTTCTTTGCGAAAACAGCCTGATATTTTTTGCATCACTTTAGCCATGCGCAGGTCTTTTTGTGCTCTGTTATTTGTAAATGGGGTAGTGCTCCGCTATCTGTTTAAGAAATTTAGATTAATTACAATATCTAAACTTAAATAGATAAAACATTTCATCTAAGTTTATTAAAGGCAAGTTCTATATAATGAAGATTATCTCTCATCGAACGATCATAAAGACATAGAAGTGATAAGAACTGATGTTACGTGAAAAGGTGTACATTTGGACATG
>JAAERL010000760.1 GCA_024230435.1 Desulfobacteraceae bacterium | reverse complement strand
GGGGAGGAGGAGGGGTCCTTGTCGGTGGCCGTTACTTAGGAGGCCGTAACTTTTGTACTAGAAGTCCGTTTTTAATAGTTTTTAGATCATTTTATAACTACTTTTAGTAATAGACATGATTATGACAAGCAGAAATAGTTATGACAAGTTTCAGCTTGTGTAATGAAGTAATAAATAAGTTGGTTGCTCTTTTTCATACGGGGTCATACCTGGGAATGCTGAATGGGGGCGAAGTAGGGACAATTTTTACGATAATTTTTTACGTTTTTTAGATCATTTTATATCTAATTTTAGCAATAGGAATGGGTATGACAAGTTTCAGCTTCTGAAATTGAGTATTTCAAAAGTCGGTTGCTATTTATTTTGCTACGTACAGTACATAGTAGTCTGTAATAGTTACTTGTGGCAAAAAGTTGTTATTACCATTAATGAGTTCATGCAGCAACCGCTGTGTGTTGTTGTAGTACACCGGTAATCGGTGTGTATGTACTCATGGTATGGGCTATGTATGTATTCCACGTGGGAATCTGTATGTGTTGTATCTTTGTACAATTGAGTGGTAGCGATAATATGCTAGCTGCCATGGCACTCTGTATATTGGGAGTCCTTGGTAAAGGGGCACTTCTAATGTACCCCTTTGGCAGGTTTCCAACACACCCTCTCAGAGTGCTTGGCTTTGGTGCCCGCGGGAGAAACCGCGGGGAATTATCCGTGTGTAAGTACCACGGGTGGACTGCCTGGTGATGCTTTCCTGGGTGGTGTTTACTTTGATAATTGCCAAGATTTTCTCGGCCGGGGTTGTATTTAACATCAAAGTTACCGATTCCTACCTGGTCGGCG
>JAAERL010000759.1 GCA_024230435.1 Desulfobacteraceae bacterium | reverse complement strand
GGGTGTTGGGGTCAAAAATACCTGTTTCTATCCAAAATGATGATTTTTGTGTTCGATATCGGCTTTTCTATCCGATCTGCGACGCAGCGACGCATGCGTCGCATTGCGCGTCGACTAGCGGGATACTTTTATGTAAAACTTAAACGTCGACAAGAAACAATGAAAAAACGTTGATGCCGCTCTACCTGCATCCACCACTCAAATGCATTTTATTCTATCATCCAGGCAGATTTTGCACTTGGCTTTAGGTTATTTTTGGTAATGTAAAAGATTAGATCATTTTTGGCTCGAGTACGGATCGACTACCTATGACTGAAGAACTCCCCCCCACCTCCGCATGTGCTGGCAGCTGGCAAGTGGCAAGCTTTTGCAGTTTTAAATATACACTTGCATCGATATTTGTCGAGTGACGATCTGAAGCTCTCTAGAGCCATGCGCAGCGTTTAGATGGTCTTATGTTGCGGTGGCATTGTCAAATGGAGCTCTGGCTCTCTCTAGATCAGCATATCTTTTTATGATCATGAGGAACATCCACGTATGATGACCAAATTTAAAACTGCAGATGGCCAGAGATGGCACATGCTTATTTACCCTTGTGGCACATAGTATTTCCCAAGGAAGTTGTTCACAGTTCACACTGGTTCACAGATGCTTTTCTTGTTTACAATACCAGTGCTGCTATGTAGTTTACCGTAGCACAGAAATAACCTAAAGCCACACACACAAAGCGAAATCTGTCAGCAATTAATCGTGAATGCGTAATGGCCGCTGCAGCTGCAGAGATGTGGCTCGGGATCAGGATCATGATCAGGAACAATCGTCAAGATGAAGCAAATCGATGC
>JAAERL010000758.1 GCA_024230435.1 Desulfobacteraceae bacterium | reverse complement strand
TACCCCATGCCAAAAGAGCAGCGCCAACGGCCAATGTTACAGTGTCTCCCTCCTGCTTGAGCCAGGTGGGGGCGTATTCTCCTTGGCATGTACCTCCCTTCATTTGAATCTTTTTGATCTCCATGACCTTTTGATAACAATGATATAAGAAGGAGGTGGATAAGAGGCGTGTTGAGAATATTGATGGAAAATTAGAAAAAAAAGCGAGTTATGCTGATGCAGCGGCGTTGCATACATTTTGCATGGTAAAAATAGCGACCGCATTCTCAATCCGACCATAGTAATTATTCTCGTAAAAATCACTTCCTCAAGCTATTTCTACCATATTGTGTTAACAATAATAATAAATACATTTTCTATCGTATCGGCAATTAACTTCAACCATGTCAATCTGCCGCCATTCTTTCCTTCAATTTTCAGCGGCGAGATAAAATTTATTTTCCCTCACCTTATCAGGGTAATTGGTCATCCAGTCAACAATACACGACGTTGCTGACGAG
>JAAERL010000757.1 GCA_024230435.1 Desulfobacteraceae bacterium | reverse complement strand
TTGTGCCGTTGCCGTTGTGCCTAGCTAGCTCTAGCCATCAGAGGAAAAAGCGCCTCTGGAGCTCAGATGGGTCTGTGTTGAAGCTTATCGCTTAAAATGCGTAAATACACGTAGAATTATACAAATAAAAGCCTTTGTTTTTAGTAAGCAGATGGGTCTTAGCATCAAGTTTTAAGCCGCTTTTTCCCTGATGGCAAAAGCTCGATAAAAAGGAGGAAGAGGAAGCTAGCAGTTACAGAAATTACTACTAATTCCTACGTCAAACTAATTCCCGCCATTTTCCTATTCACCTAACTCCAACAAAAATTCACCCTCCACAAAATAAAGCGAATTTTATTCACCATGATCGTCTCCACTCTCGCTCGCGTCTCTCGGCCAGTTGTTGCTCGTCAGCAACGTCGTGGCATTGTTGACTGGATGACCAATTATCCTGATAAGGTGAGGGAAAATAAATTTTATCCCGCCGCTGAAAATTAAAGAAAAGAATGGCGGCGGATCGACATGGTTGGAGTTAACTGCCGATACGATAGAAAATATATTTATTGTTCTTGTAAACGCAATGGTAGAAATAGTTTAGTGAAGTTATTCTCGACTATAGTCGGATTGAGAATGAGGTCCTATTTTTACCATGCAAAATGTATGCAACGCCGCTGCATCAGCATAACTCGCTTTTTTTTCTAATTTTCCATCAATATTCTCAACACGCCTCTTATCCACCTCCTTCTTATATAATTGTTATCAAAAGGTCATGGAGATCAAAAAGATTCAAATGAAGGGAGGTACATGCCAAGGAGAATACGCCCCCACCTGGCTCAAGCAGGAGGGAGACACTGTAACATTGGCCGTTGGCGCTGCTCTTTTGGCATGGGGTA
>JAAERL010000756.1 GCA_024230435.1 Desulfobacteraceae bacterium | reverse complement strand
TTGCAGATTTTGAGGGCGCGGGGTTATTTCTCAACCCCACTGAGGAGTTAGAACCTCTGGTTTTTTTACTTCAAAGGGCGCGCAAAATTACGAACGAACTAAACCATCACGGGATTTGAACTCAAATGCGCAAATTTCAAACAACTTCCAAACAACGGGATTTGAACCCGCCCCAGCCGAGAATCGAACTCGGGCTGATACCACTGTGCCAGTTAAGCTTGCTTTTTCTAACAAATGGTCAAATATATAAATAACTTCAAAAAAAAAACATCCCGTTAAATGATTAAAAGATGAAATCATATCTATTTTCATCAGTGGAAATGATTTAGATGGGTGTTAAAGGCTGAAATTGAGCTTAAAATTTTTTTGTTGCGAACTATTGTGCTACACCCAGTAAGATGAAACCAACCATTGATAGTGGCCAAGGCGGCCTCGAACAAGGCTGACGGCGAATCGTCGCCAGCGTAGATAAAAGAACAGCTCCGACGGTGGATCGTGGATGGAGTCACCTGCTATCTATCAATCATAATTGATTGATGAAGGGCCAATGGTGGATTCAATGACGCGACAAAGCAACAAGAGGGTGT
>JAAERL010000755.1 GCA_024230435.1 Desulfobacteraceae bacterium | reverse complement strand
GGCGAATAGCTTCAGCCATAGTAGGGGCCCAGAAACCCCTGGGCTAGGATGTGATAGAGGATGTAAAGATGTCAGGGCGACAACTTCCATGTCATCTGCTGGGTTTACGTGACAGGACCACAATAATTCTCTTGCCTCAATTTTGGACACTATCACATAGGAGCTTAAGATAAATATGATTGTATTGACTAAATACTTGAGATGGCATACCTCACCCCAAAATGAATCTTTTCTGACAAAAATAATCCCATCTGATTCGGCGAACAATTTGCATACAAGGTTTGGTCAACCCAGGTCATTTTTTGGCGCTGATGATTCTATTTTAGTTCAATATTGAGTTCAATTTAAAACATTGCAATGTTATTTCCTTTATTTATATGTAACATTTTGATCAAGCTGCCCGACAAAAATACTTTATTGACTTTTACCACCTTACAAAATTATAGATAGCTCCAGTTTTTTTTGGAGACTTGGATTTCTGTCAGAAACAATTGACTTTCTGTCAAGAACTAAGACATAATTGATGCATTTCACCGGAAGACTCTTATAGGGCAGACTTATTTGCCATGACAATGACACCTCATATGTTGTGTTATCAAGTTTGCTAGCTTACACAGTCAGAAAACTAATCTGTGTACTACAAAAAATGAAGGTT
>JAAERL010000754.1 GCA_024230435.1 Desulfobacteraceae bacterium | reverse complement strand
GGGATGGGTGTCTCCATTGTGGTGTGAAATTTTTCTTTCTTTTATTCGTGTGGGGGCGGCCCCGCCAAAATTCAAATGGGCGGGAATGAACTAAAAAAATAATGCATGAACAAAGATCGAAGAACAAGGCCCAAACCATGGAATAATAAGCCGGCTATCATAGTGTTAAGTCTTGCAATAAACAGACAACGTCTTTCCGTTTGAGCTACATCTAGCCAATAAAGGACTGACCAGCATCCGACTTTGCGACATCAGCTTGGCCCTGGCTGATATCAACCCTCGCTTACGTATCATAATATATTTGTTGCTGTCAGCAGACATATTTTGTGCACAACCATAACGCAGCAAAGCATCAAACCTCCTCCTCCTCTCTATGAACGTCACGCCGCCTGGTATTCTATCCACACGGAGTTCTTCCCTTCAAAACGAAGAAGATCATAACCAACAGTTCAAAAAATTATACGACAGCAAGCAAGATATTAACAACACTGCAGCAACACACACTACGAGAAGTAATTGTTCCAAAACAAGCGGTGTCAACGAGAAGAATAAAATGAGCGGCGAATCATT
>JAAERL010000753.1 GCA_024230435.1 Desulfobacteraceae bacterium | reverse complement strand
GGAGCAAAAAATTGGTCGTGATAACCTCCACGATCCTCGTTGCTTGCCCGCTAGATATTTCTTTGCGCCCTGTCACGCTGTGACCATGTCGAATAGCGAGCAAACAACGAGATAACACCGCACTACTAGCTATGAAAAGTGTCAATGGCTTCGCTGGGTAGTTAATCATCAAAATTCTAGTTTTTTGCGCCATTTACAAGGCGTGTTCTAGTTTTGCGAATAGAATTTTGTAAACTCCGTGGTAGGAGCAATTGTCAAATCTACGCGTTTTTCTAGCTTTCAACGCGCACAAAATAGAATAAAAAACTGCTCTCGGGTGGAGGTTATTATTTTTCTAGGTTTGCTACCGAGTACCAAAATTGAGAAATCTTTGCAATTTTGTCGTGTAGGAATCAGTATAAAAATTGCAAATGAGAACCTTTTCACCAACTCCCTTGGTCAGCTCTTTTGCCTCGATCTTCCGATGTCTTCCGATGTATCTTTGCACTGAAACCGGAAAGATCCAAAAGTTCCGCCGCAGGGAGGTGGATGGACAACACGGACGATGGAGTATGTACCAGGACGCCGCGGACGACGTAGCCGCCTCGGAGGGCGACGATCCCTCAGGATTTCTCAATTTCCGAACTTTTCTCAATTTCGGTACTCGGTAGCAAGCTCAGGAAATCATCGACGCCTTCCCACACGCGATCAGCTATGGTACTCGCGCAGATTTGGCATTCATGCAGATAGTGTTTTTCAAATTTTTCCGAGAGGGCGCCTTTTCTCCACCCTCACTGGCAACAGTCTTCTGACCCCCCCCCCATCCCGCGAAGATTGTAGCAGCCGCTTCGGGGATTATCCCTCCTCTCTACCTCCAGCCTTTGCTCCACGCCTTGTACACCCCTCG
>JAAERL010000752.1 GCA_024230435.1 Desulfobacteraceae bacterium | reverse complement strand
TAGTATTTTTTGTATTTTACTTTGTATTTTATATGTATTTCTCGATCCAAATTGGTCAAAATTCCTCAAAAGTAATTTACCCGATGGCTACCTATGGTAGACGAATGCAGCGGGCGAAAAGGGCGATTCTAATTAGTACGTAGGCGGGTGGATTAAAGATACCGGAGAATTCTCGCCCGCCCTTCTAAGTATCCTCTCACAAAATTTTGATCTTCGATCTTCGCAAAAATTTGCGTTCTGCATTTTTTGCTCTTACTGGCAGTCCGAAGTCCAAAGTCACCGCGCTGCAGTCATCATAATCTTTGGAGTTGATAACTGGAGGTGCATCTATACACGCCATGGCGGAGGCGGAATTTATGATGGACGAGCTACCTGCTCCATTTTGCATCTCACTGGGCAGCTCAAACTGTCTGAACTTGATCAAATTTCTCAACACGATCCTCTTGGTCGACGTTCCAAATGCAGAATTATATCTCATCCTTGCAGTTTCTGCCCTGGCGTTATTGGCAGTGGCTCAGCAATTTGATGTGTTCACTCGACCTCCGGCAGTGCCTACGAAGGAGTTGCCTCGACGTCCAGCACTTCAAGTGATATTCAAACCCGACGATGTTATCGGTACCGCGACAGCTGCTGTTGCTTCGTCGGTAGCCACCGAACAACC
>JAAERL010000751.1 GCA_024230435.1 Desulfobacteraceae bacterium | reverse complement strand
ATTTCTGTTATTATCGATTAACCAAATAAGCTGATAGCGCACCAATAGGCAAAATTAAGGCATGGTATGCTTGTCGCTGAAGGGAATTTATAATTGTCGTTGATCAGCTTTGAGCTCAACGACAGATTATCAGGCTAATATCAGGCTAATATCAGGCTAATATTTAAAAAAATTTTAGAAACAATAAGCTATTGAAAAGGAATTATGTTCCATGACACTTGATCCAGCACAATCTTCAAACAGCAACAACGTTTACCAAAGCGGACAAAACGGCAACGATAATAGGACAAATCAAAACAATCAGCCAACAGAAAAATTACAGCCCTCAAACCAAAATCATACTTTTAAAGCGAATGTTCGCAATAATGCTAATGGACCGGAACTTTCAGTTCCACCGATTAAAAAATTAACTCAGTTTGTTAAGTCTAACAAGTTGGCTAAAAATACAGAAAAGCAGAATGAAAAAAAAGCCTATTCACAGGATGATAAGGATTTGGGGCTTTTTGAATGTGTTAGAAAGGATAATGCTATATGGGTAAAGAAGTGGATAGATGCCGGTGCTGATGTAAATAGGACTATATATAAAACGAGTCATTGGGTAGATAAAATTGCGAGTCCTTTGGAGTTTAAACGCACTGGTTGGCATCATTTCCGTAATTATGTTTCGCCCCAAAAAAGTTATAGCTGGTGCAAATCGGTTGAGACATCAACGCTAATTGAGGCAGCAGAGCACGGCAACGCCAAGGTTTTAAATCTGATTCTATCGCGCCCTGAGATTGATGTGAATAAGGCTATCGCCAAAGATGGCCAACCACCGCTATGCTGGGCAGCAGAAAATGGCCACATTGAAATTGTAAAATTGCTGCTATCGCATCCTGAGATTGATGTGAATAAGACTGATAAATATAACCTAACAGCGCTATGGTGGGCAACATGGAATGGCCGCACCGATATTGCAAAATTGCTGCTATCGCATCCTGATATTGATGTGAATAAAGCTGATAACTATGACGAAACTGTGCTATATGAGGCAGCACGCACAGGTCGGATAGAAATTGTAAAAGAGCTGCTATCACACTACGATATTGATATGAATAAGGCTAATTACTGGGATAAGACACCACTATCTGCGGCAGTATGCGGAGGCCACGTAGAAATTATAAAATTGTTGCTATCGTATCTTGATATTGAAGTGAATAAGCCTGACAACTATGGCGAAACAGTGCTATGTAAGGCAGCACGCAAAGGCTACGCAGAAATTGTAAAATTGCTGCTATCGCATCCTTATATTAAAATGAATGAAGACGTGCGTAAGTATTTAGATCGCCTTATTGGCAACAACGATGTAGATTCCATTCAAGAAATTGTATTAAATGGCTGTTCCAACGAGGTCTACGAACATTTGTACTTTAAAGCTTTTTATGCTGACAATCCGCAACTATTAGAAATATTTAAAGGCAGATTAAACTGCCTTGTGTCCGGCTATGCAAATACCGAGGCTCTTGGCGGTCATAACAAAGCATATGGGAAAACAAAAGTACCTGAAGGCCTTCTTAAAATCGTTAAAAATTATCTAAATCCGAATTTGATCGAACGGCAGACATAATCTATAGAATTAAATGGCCTCTTTTTGTTGTGATAAGAGGCCATTGTCCGCCTCTCAAACTTCAACAGATGTTCCGGCAATAAAATGCCGGGATTGAATTTTCTCAAAACAAAGCAGTAACCGTTTAAACTTGCCCTGCCAGTTAAACATTCTGCACAGCAGTGCCAACAAAATTGCCACAAACTTACAACATTTCTGCCAGTATAGATTAATCAAATAAGCTGATAGCACACCAGTAGAGCAAACTAATGCATGGCATGCTTGTTGCTAAATGTCATGGGCTTTGAGCTCAACGACAGATTATCAGGCTCATATCAGGCTAATATTTAAGAAAGTTTTAGAAACAATAAACACTATTGAAAAGGAATTATGTTCCATGGCATTTGATCCAGCACAATTTTCAAACAGCAACAACGTTTACCAAAGCGGACAAAACGGCAACGATAATAGGACAAATCAAAACAATCAGCCAGCAGAAAATTTACAGCCCTCAAATAAAAATCATACTCCTAAAGCGAATGTTCGCAATAATGCTAATGGACCGGAACTTTCAGTTTCACCGATTAAAAAATTAACTCAGTTTGTTAAGTCTAAAAAGTTGGCTAAAAAGACAGAAAGGCAGAATGAAAGAAAAGCCTATTCACAGGATGATAAAAATTTGAAACTTTTTAAATATGTTAGTAAGGGTAATGCTAAATGGGTAAAGAAGTGGATAGATGCCGGAGCTGATGTGAATGGGGGTATGTATGAAGTGGAAAAGAGGGTAAAAAGATTATGGCTTATAGGCGGCTATACTGATACTTGGAAGCATAGCCATTATTCTGTTAGATTTGAATCTAAGAGGGTTAACAATCGGACGAAGGTAATCAGATCGTATAGGGCGCACACACCGCTAAATTGGGCAGCATGGGAAGGCTACACCGATGTTGTAAAATCTTTGCTATCGCGCCCTGAGACTGATGTGAATGATGACAACCCTCTATGGTGGGCAGCATGGGAAGGCCACACCGATGTTGTAAAATTGCTGCTATCGCATCCTGATATTAAAGTGAATAGGGGAGCGCTATCTAGGGCAATAAAAAATCGTCACGCCGATATTGTAAAATTGCTGCTATCGCATCCTGATATTGAGTTGAATGAAGGCGCGCGTGAGTATTTAGATCGCCTTGTCGACAAAAATGATATGGATTCCATTCAAGAGATTGTATTAAAAGGTTGTTCCAAAGAGGTCTACAAACATTTGCGCAATAAAGCTATTGAGGCTCGTAAGCCGAAACTAATACAATGGCTTAAGCACAAACAAGACTGCCTTGTGTCCGGCTATGCAAATACGGAGGCTCTTGGCGGTCATAACAAAGCATATGGGAAAACAAAAGTACCTGAAGGCCTTCTTAAAACCGTTGAAAATTATCTAAATCCGAATTTAATCGAACGGCAGAAATAATCTATCCAATTAAATGGCCTCTTTTTGTTGTGATAAGAGGCCATTGTCCGCCTCTCAAACTTCAACAGATGTTCCGGCAAAAGATTATTTAAATATAACTGATTGCAAGTATTCCGATTTAAAAATAGCCAATCGCCGATTGCAAATCATCAACTTGTTAGAAAGTAGTATTTTCTGAACACTCAATTTAAAAATTTAGGCTATCTGACCTGAAACTTAGGCCACAATCGTAAGAAATTAGAAACACGTATCCATCAACAAGGATTTTTTCAGATGGGAGGATATCGCTTGTGATATTTTACGGTTGGCAGAACTATCGTATGTGTATCATGCTATAGGCCAACAGTTTGAAGGTAAAATGCCGGGATTGAATTTTCTAAAAACGAAGCGGTAATCGTTTAAACTTGCCCTGCCACTTAAACATTCTGCACAGCGGCGCCAACAAAGTTGCCACAAACTTACAACATTTCTGCCAGTATAGATTAACCAAATAAGCTGATAGCGCACCAATAGGCAAAATTAATGTCATGGTATGCTTGTTGCTAAAATTCATGGGCTTTGAGCTCAACGACGAATTATCGGACTCATATCAGCCTAATATTTAAAAAAATTTTAGAAACAATAAGCTATCGAAAAGGAATTATGTACCATGACACTTGATCCAGCACAATCTTCAAACAGCAACAACGTTTACCAAAGCGGACAAAACGGCAACGATAATAGGACAAATCAAAACAATCAGCCAGCAGAAAATTTACAGCCCTCAAAGCATAATCAACCTTCAAAAGCGAGAGCTTGTAATAATAAAAATATTGGTGGTGCGAAATCTAAAGGGTTCAAGCTTGGAAAGCTTGCAAGACAGACTATTAGAAAAAACGCTTATTCACAGAATGGTAAAAATAAGTTATTTATTGGGGCAGCAACAAATGGTGATGTTAAGTGGGTAAAGAAGTGGTTAGAGGCCGGTGCTGATGTGAATCATGCTAATAAAAATGGCATAACACCGCTAATAGCGACAGCATGTTTTGACCACATTGAGATTGTAAAATTGTTGCTATCGCGTCCTGAAATTGATGTGAATAAGACTGATGTATATGATGGCGAAACACCGCTAATAGCGGCAGCATGTTTTGACCACATTGAGATTGTAAAATTGTTGCTATCGCGTCCTGAAATTGATGTGAATCTGGCTAATAGCAGAGGCTGGACAGCGCTATTTTGTGCAACATGGAATGGCCACATTGATGCGGTAAAAGAACTGCTATCGCATCCTGATATTGATGTGAATAAGGATAGTAGCAGAGGCTGGACAGCGCTATTTTGTGCAACATGGAATGGCCGCGTTGATGCGGTAAAAGAACTGCTATCGCATCCTGATATTGATGTGAATAAGGCTACTAATAACTCTGGCTCAACACCGCTATATTCGGCAGCATATTATGGCTTCATTGAGATTGTAAAATTGCTGCTATCGCATCCTGATATTGATGTGAATGAGACTGACAACAATGGTCAGACACCGCTATACCGGGCAGCACAAGCAGGCCGCGTTTATGTTGTAAAAGAGCTGCTATCGCATCCTGGTATTGATGTGGATCAGTATGAAGATTTTTTAGATTACTTAGTAGACAACAATGCTGTGGATTTCATTCAATCAATTGTATTAAATGGTTGTTCCAAGGGGGTCTACGAACATTTGCACAATAAAGCTAGTGAGGCTGATAAGCTGCAACTATTAGAAATATTTGATGGCAAATTAGACTACCTTATGTCCGGCTATGCAAATACCAAGGCTCTTGGCGGTCATAACAAAGCGTATGGGAAAACAAAAGTACCTGAAGACCTTCTTAACATCGTTATAAATTATCTAAATCCGAATTTGACTAAACGGCAGACATAATCTATCGAATTAAATGGCCTCTTTTTGTTGTGATAAGAGGCCATTATCCGCCTCTCAAACTTCAACAGATGTTCCGGCAAAAGATTATTTAAATATAACTGATTGCAAGTATTCCGATTATAGTCAATATGGAAAATGCCGATTCATCTCCCACCTTCGCTGCACGAGGCAAGGAGTCTTCTCGGCATGAAGGTTAAAGAAAAAATCTCTGGACGAAAAGGTCTGCGCAAAAATTGATGATTTAATCAAAACTCCCGATTTAGGTGATGACGCAGTGCAGGCAGCCGTCAACGAAATATACGGGACAAAAGGCATTATGATTAAAAAAGCTCTGGAGCCGGGCAATCAGCTTACTAATGATCAGGAGGCGTCTTTAAGGCTGCCCCTCGAAAGGGTATTGATGGACGAGGCTGAGAAGTGATTTACTTAGATTGGACTTTTGCCGTTCAAATAGCAAATTTAATAATCGTTATTCTTTGGATTATTCTTGGATGGATTGCCGTAATAAGGTTACGCAAAAAACATTTTGGAGCCCTTGAATCATTATTATGGGCATTATTTATCATTTTTATACCTATTGTTGGCGCCGCGATCTTTTTAATTGTCAGTCCTAAGAGGTGACTGCTCCCGGCAATAAATTACCGGGAGCAGTCACCTAAAAATAATCCCCTTTATCGAAATCTTATCGTGGCTGCAGTGCTTGGGTCTTTGGCAAATTTGAATTTAGATATTCTTTAACAGTATCAAGAATGCCTTCAGGTACGTTCCCACTGCCAGAATAAGCTTTGTTATGACCGCCAAGAGCCTGAGTATTTGCATAGCCGGTAAAAAGGTGACTAAGCCTTTCTATTAGGTGCTCCTTACCAGCCTCAATAGCTTTAGTGTACAAATGGTCGTAGACCTTTTTGGAACATCCATTTAATACAATCTCTTGAATGGAATACACATCATTGGTGTCTACAAGCCGATCTAAATACCTACGCGCGTCTTCATCCATATTAATTTTAGTATGCGATAGCAGCGCATTTACAACATCAACGCGGCCTTTTCTTGCTGCCATAGATAGCGCTGTTTGGCCCAGGTAATCAGCCTCATTCACATCAATTTTATTACAGGAATTAGGATGCGATAGCAGTACTTTTACAACATCGGTGTGGCCCTTTCCTGCTGCCTTAGATAGCGTATCCGAGCTCAGACCGAAAGAACTTTTCGATAACAGCACATCTACAGTTTTAGAATCGCCAGATAATGCTGCCCAATCTATCAGTGAGCAGCCGTTGTCATCTTTTTTATACGTATTCGCACCGGCATCTATCCACTTTTTTACCCATTTATGATCCCTCCTGAACACTGCCTCTTCAAGTTTTTTGCCCTTATAGCCCATTGTTGCGCGGTCTTTTCTAAAAACTTGTCTTAATTTTTTTAACGGTGAAACCCAAGATTTCGATCCATCAACATTATTGCGAGCATTCGCTTTAGCAGGAAGCTTCTCGTGTAGAGGAGATAGTTTATGGGGGGGGTAAATGTGAGGGGGGAGGGAATATGATTTCTGATATGAACCAACAATATACGCTCCACTCATTACAACTCCTTTTTAATAGTGCTTATTGTTTCTAAAACTTTCTTAAATATTAGCCTGATATGAGCCTGATAATCTGTCGTTCAGGTCAAAGCCCATGACAATAAGCAATAAGCATGCCATGACATTAGTTTGCTCTACTGGTGTGCTATCAGCTTATTTGGTTAATCGATAATGACAGAAATATCGAAGACTTATGGCAACTTTGTTGTAAGTCTATGGCAACTTTGTTGTAAGTCTATGGCAACTTTGTTGGCGCTGCTGTTTAAGATTATCCAATGAGAATTCCCGGCAATTTATTGCCGGGAGCAGAGCCTCTACGCTTGGCTTAGAGGATGAAGATTGCGCCGTTTGTTTTTTGTTCAGGTGACTTCTTCCGGACCATATCCGCATTGGGTAATCTTAAAGCTTGCGCAATTGGTTATAATTTTCTATGTTTTTAGCGCTTTAAACAAAAACTAAGGAAAGTAGATTAATGGCGCATACACTTACAAAATTTGATATTGCAGAAACCATGGCAGAACAGATGAAACGTTTGGGCTTTTCGAAAAAACAGTGCTCAGATGCTGTGGAGAGCCTAATTGAGATCATGAAGCAAACTATGGAAAACGGTGATGATGTTCTGATATCGCGCTTTGGTAAATTTTGCGTTAAACAAAAAAAAGAGCGCCGCGGCCGGAACCCGGCAACGGATCAGCCCTTGATGTTATCGCCGCGCAAGGTTGTCACGTTTAAGTGTTCGGGTAAATTGAAGGATAAGATTAGGCGCGGCAAGTGAGATATAGTTCTTGTGTGACCTTGATTCCTTCCGAACGGCGACTCTTGATGGTTTCACGGCACCTTGCTTGTGTGGAAGGTGTTTTTCCGCGCATCGAAAATTTTTAGCTCCAGCGGGCTGCTTGAGTCTATCACGCGATAGCGGCCTTCGGTGGTTAGCTCGATAAGAGCGGTCTGCATTTTTGCCGTATCGTGCGATATGAGATACTTTTTGACGATATCGTGGAATTTTTCTTTTTCTTTTTCAATAGTGCAGTGCATATTTATTATATGCTTGATATCTTTAGATATATATTTCAGCGCGTCTAAATCTGCCCGAGAGTAGTATTTGTCAATATAGCCGTTGCCGAACACGATTACTGCTATGATGCTATCGTTGCGGTGAATCGGCATGGCCAAATCAATGTTGTGATCGTCCAGGGATGGATTGTCAATCTTAGTGATGATCGTGTATTTTTCTTTGAGCAAGGATAAACCAAAGGGTTTTATCTTGCTGTTTTTGCAATGATATACCATGCTGCCGGGAACTCGTAGTGCAACACCAACGCCGAAATGCTTGTGCACCTCAAACACAAATTGACTGTAAGAACTTGCCCTGCCAGGCAAATGTCCTTTCCACCGTTATGCCAAGGGCATGAACAACTTGATCAGACCGTCTTTTCGATGCCACGTTTGGACTTTCTTGCGGTTGCACTTGTTTTGAGCAAAATTTGGAATCACGCGCCGGTTGAAAATATGTTTCCGGTTCATTTTTAGAACCGTAAAAACCGCATGTTTGCCATATTTTCAACTTCCAAAACCCTTAGGCGATTTCTGTTAAAGAATATACCATCTTGTATGTCTTTTTTCCCGTCTTCTGCGTTATGCCAAAGCCCGAATACGTAAAGTATGCAAACTTTGGCATGCCTTGAATACGAAAAAAAATCGAAGCTCAATCTGGTATATTCTTTTCCGCCAATCGCCTTAATTCGAGCGCACTAATTTTTCATTTAATATCAATTCACTGGCATGTAGCAAATCTGCCACTACCACACTCGGGCGAATGCCCTTGGAGGCGAGTTCTTTTTTGGCCGACTGACCGTTGCCGGTTTCCACAAGCACGGTGTAGGCGCACCCGGCCGATTGGCCGCACTGTATGTCCTTTGCATTGTCTCCGACCATGACGGCATCGGCAGGATCAATATGATGAACCCGGCAGGCTTGTTCAATCAACCCCGGTTTGGGTTTTCGGCAGGAACACTTTTCATCGGGGCGGTGAGGGCAAAAAAAGATATCTTCAATATAGCCTCCGGTACGCTCGATGGTTTCACGCATTTTCCGATGAATTCGCTGCAATTGTTCAAGTGGCGCCAAGGCCCGATTCACGATAGATTGATTGGTAATCACAATGACCTTGCACTTTGCACGAGCCAGGTGATTCAAGGCTTCCAGACTACCGGGAAGAAATTCGAATTCTTCCCAATTTTTGATATAATCATCTGAATCTTTGTTAATCACACCATCGCGATCCAGAAAAACGGCCTTGTGTTTCAGCATAATAAATAATCCCTTACTCAGCTACGATAAAAGTATCCGGGTATCCGTTTTCAATCAGAGTCTGCTCAAACGTAATAGCTTCATTCAATGAAAAAAGCCTGCCTACCCTTACCCGGTAAAAAACTTGAGCTCCATCATTGCAAGTGTTCATATGGGCGTTTTTATAAAAACCATCAAGCTTGCGGACAAGCCGTTTAGCATTACGGCGGTCGGCAAATGCGCCCACCTGGATAGTAAACTTGCCTGAATAATAGTCGATGGGAACATAGCCCCCGGCTTTTCCGGTTTTCCGGGAAACCGCCGCAGGCGCCCCCAGCGCTTTTATCTTCACCTTCGCCGTACCGGAGCCGACAATGGAAATGCGTTTGGCGGCGGCATACGACAGATCTATTATCCTGCCTCTTACAAAAGGCCCCCGATCATTAATGCGCACATTGACACTGCTGCCGTTATCAAGATTTTTGACCTCGACAAATGTTCCCAGGGGCAAAGTTTTATGCGCCGCTGTCATGGCATACATGTTATAGACTTCACCATTGGCCGTCTTGCGGCCATGAAATTTTTTACCGTACCAGGAAGCGATCCCTTTTTGAGAATAACCGCGGGCATTGGGCAGCGGCTGGTACCATTTTCCAAAAACACTGTAAGGTTTAGGATTACCTTTGTTGCCCAGCGGCATGGGTTGCTTTGCGCAGCCTTGTATAAGCAGCCCGGCTGCAACGAGCATCAGTATTTTTATTCGAGTAGCTGACAAATCGCCCTTTCCTGAAACTTTTTACAGGATTAATTAGGCCCTATGTATCAAAAGCTATTTTAATCACATCCATCATTTTCTCTACAAAATAAAATTTTAACTCTTTTTTCACTTTTTCCGGGATATCCATTAAGTCTTTTTCATTTAATTTGCACAAAATAATGGATTTAATCCCCGCCCGGTGCGCTGCCAGTATTTTTTCTTTTATTCCGCCCACCGGTAAAACCCGGCCGCGCAGTGTGATCTCGCCGGTCATGGCAAGATTCTTGCGAATTCTCCGGTTGGTCAGCAAGGAAACCAAGGCTGTTAGAATGGTCACTCCAGCCGAAGGGCCGTCCTTAGGAATGGCTCCGGCCGGAACATGCACATGAATATCCTGTGTCTCGAAAAAATCCTCATCTATATCCATCTGTTTGGCATGTGTTCGTATAAAACTCAACGCAGCCGATGCGGACTCTTTCATCACATCGCCCAATTGACCTGTCAGGGTCAATTTTTTGCCCCCTTTCATGGCTGTGGCTTCAATAAAAAGCAGGTCGCCGCCGACAGGCGTCCAGGCAAGCCCCATGGCGACACCGGGAGTTGACATACGAGCCTTGACTTCAGATGTAAACTTGACCGGACCTAAATATTCGGCCACATCATCAAGTTTGATGCTTTGCTTTTTTATCGTCTCTTCGGCAACTTTAGTGGCCACTCCACGGCAAATGGAGGCGATTTCACGCTCAAGATTCCGTAATCCCGCCTCCCTGGTATATCCTGCTATAATCCCGCGGATAGAACCCACGTTAAATGTAACCTGATTTGACTTAAGACCGTTTTGCTTACGCTGGCGCGGAATCAGATACCGCTGGGCGATTTTAACCTTCTCGTCCTCGGTATAACCCAGCAATTGAATGACTTCCATGCGGTCGCGCAGGGCCGAAGGGATAGTGTCCAGCACATTGGCTGTACAGATAAACATCACACTGGACAAATCAAAGGGCACATCCAGGTAATGATCCGAAAAGGAATAATTCTGCTCAGGGTCCAGCACCTCCAAAAGGGCCGAGGACGGGTCGCCTCGAAAATCACTGCCGACCTTATCGATTTCATCCAGCATAAACACCGGATTGCGTGAACCTACCCTTCGAATCCCCTGAATGACACGTCCAGGAAGGGCTCCCACATAAGTGCGCCGATGCCCGCGAATTTCGGCTTCATCGCGTACGCCGCCCAGGGATATACGATGAAACTTGCGGCCCAGGGCACGGGCAATGGACGAGCCCAAAGAGGTTTTTCCCGTGCCTGGCGGACCGGCAAAGCATAGAATCGGCCCTTTGGAATCGGGTTTGAGTTTGCGCACCGCAAGATATTCAATGATGCGCCGTTTGGGTTTTTCCAACCCGTAATGATCATCGTCTAGAACTTTTCTGGCCTTTTTAATATCCAGGTTGTCCTTGCTCGTTTCGTTCCAGGGCAACTCGGTAAGCCAATCCAGATAAGTGGAAGTGACCGTGTATTCAGCCGAGGACGGATGCATTTTCGATAAGCGGTCCAACTCACGCTTGGCTTCTTTAACAGCTTCCTCGGGCAGTCCACCCTTATTTATTTTTGCCCGGTACTCTTCGATCTCAACGGTTCCCTCATCGGTTTCACCCAGCTCTTCCTTAATTGCTTTAAGCTGTTGGCGCAGGTAATATTCACGCTGACGCTTATCCATGTCGCCCTTTACCTGAGACTGAATCTTGTTGCCCAGTTCAAGAATATTCAACTGGTGATTCACCATCTTGGTGACCAATTTAAGCCGTTTGGCCGCATCCGGCTCTTCCAGCACTTTCTGCTTTTCTTGCGATGTTGAGTTAATGGTCGAAGAGATCATATCCGCCAGCGTACCCGGCTCCTTTATTGAGCTCGCCATCTGGCTGATTTCCGGCGGAAGACCGGGTGAAAGTTCCACAATACGTGAAAACTGCTTGATAATATTTGCCTTCAACGCCGAGGTTTCATCATTGTCATGCTCAATGTCTTCGAAATACTCCACCTCTGCCTTAAAATAGGGTTTGCCCTCTATAAACCGCTTAATATGGAACCGGGATAGTCCTTGAACCAGCATTTGAGCCCGGTTGTCTTCTCCTTTTGCCATTTTAAGAATCAGGGCGCTGCAGCCGGTTTTTGCCAAATCATCACTTGCTTCTGTCTTGACGTTCTCTTTCTTTTTGGAAACTACAAGACCGATGATACGGTTAGAGGACATGGCCTCGTCCACCAGTTTGAGAGAATCCCCTTGCATTACCACCAGCGGTAATACCATCTTTGGAAACAAAGCGGCGTCATACAATGGCAACACGGGAAGATCGGTAGGCAGATTGTCTGTATCATACTCCAAAGAAGGTTTGCCATCAGGCATTAATAATCCCTTCTTTTTTTTGCGAGAGGATTCTTTTGCATCCATTTATTCACCTCGTTTGCTAATCATAACCCCGGGCCTGCTCTGCCGGACTAATCAACCTTTTCAGCGCCCGGCTGGCCCGGTTTCGGTAGCATGAAAATCATGGGCCAAAGCCCGTTTAACCATCGGAAATAGGGATCTTGTGTGACTTTTTCAGTGCAATTTTTTCCATACGGATCGTGAGCAAACCATTGGCAAAAAAAGAGTCCACCGCGTCAATGTTCACCGGAGAAGGCAGGTAAAGCACCCTCTCGAATCTGCCGTAGCGAATTTCCGCCAGCCGGTAGGTTCCGGCCGACATGGGTTTGATTTGTTTTCGGTAACCTGACAACTGAACGGCTTTACTGTTTACCTCAACCACAAGATCATCTTTTTCAACACCTGCCAGTTCAGCCCAAACAGTTATCTGATTTGCCGTCTCAAAAATATCCATTTGCGGAACCCAGTTGCAATCTTTGCTTGCAAACATCGGATTTACCGGCCTGGGGCGGAAAATGTCCTGAATGGTTTTTCCAATTTGAGAACCAAAATCATCTACCTCTTTACTAAAATTGATCTTTATATGGCCCATTTTGCAGCTCCTGATCGATTGGCTCAAAGACTCCAATCATTTGCAATAATATTTTTTACCAGTTCAGTTTTACGGCGCCGGAGCATTGTCGCCGCTTATAGCCTAAAAGGCCCAAAGCCACGATCTTTTTCCAACGCAATAATCCATTGCAAGCTGATATTTATGTTATTTACAACCTTGAACAAAATGGCGTAAAATTTTGTCTTAATTTTTTCGATTCTATCTCTATATGATTTGTTGCATTTTTTTATTATAATTATGAAAGAACTAAAATCATGTTTATCATTTTAAAAACGGCCCACTCAATAAAAAAATCGTGTGATACTATAACAATGGAACCATTGTTGACACCAAAAACGCAATGATTACATAACCATAACCTTTAAAACCCTAAATACCAACAGCAGAGGCTTACCGCATTTTTATATGATAAATTCAACCCCTTTAGCCCGATGGGTCATAGCAGCCCAATATTTTTTATATTTCGGTGTTATGGGCATCCATCTTCCTTATTTTAACCTGTACTGCTACAAGTTAGGTTTCTCTGGATGGCAGATCGGCGTGCTTTCGGCGGCCCGCTCCATCATATTAATCGTATTTGCCATTTTCTGGAGCATTATTGCCGACCACTTCCAGGCCCGCCGCCAAATTTATATCCTATGCAATTTTATCAGCGCGACATGCTGGATTTTATTTTTATTAACCACCGACTTCTGGTTGATGCTCGTGGCAACCGTTGCTTACGGTATATTTTACGCTCCATTGATTTCTTTTCAAGAAGCATTTGCCATGGAAGTGCTGGCAAAGCAGAAAAAACATTACGGAAGGTTGCGGGCCTGGGGCTCATTGGCCTTTATCTGTGTGGTTCTGGCAATGGGACGCATCATCGAAATATATAGCACCAAAATTATTATCAGCCTGATTTTGGCAGGCTCTTGGGTTCAGGCGCTGGTATCAATCAAATTTCCAAAAGTCCCCTTGGCCGAAGCAAGCCTTTTTCAAGATGGTTTACGGCGCTTGTTTACTCCTGAGGTCGCGGTTTTTCTTATTTGCGGGTTTCTCATGCTGCTCAGTCACGCAGCTTATTACGCCTTTTTTTCCATCCATCTTTCCAACCTGGGCTATGATGGTTTTTTTATCGGCCTTTGCTGGGCCGTGGCCGTAGGCGCAGAGTTCGTGACGATGGTTTTTTCCAAACACATTTTCAAACGGATCAGCTATGAAACCGTTATAGCCCTGTCTTTTATAGTGGCGGTTCTGCGCTGGACAGGCTTATGGATAAGCGAGTCTGATCAATACCTGTTGCTGTTGCAGGTAAGTCACGCCGTTACTTATGGCGCTTTTCATATGGCCAGCATCCTTTATATGGATAAACTGATGCCTGAAGGCGCCAAAACGCTAGGCCAGGCTGTCAACAATGCCGTAACCTACGGCTTGGGGTTAATGGCGGGATTTTTCATTAGCGGCGCTATGTATGAAAAGTTTGGCTCCAACATTTTGTTTGCCGCAAGTGCGGGCATTGCCCTTTTGGGAGGCGGGTTATTTTTAGGGGCAATGTGTTTCAGACGGCTTTCAGACCGGCCGGGAACTAAAAGCCCCCAATAAGGCAAACCTGGCGGGCCGGTAAAAGCCCTCGGCCCCGCCACAAGTGTTTTGCAAAAATACCGGTGACCTGGTAACCGGCATATGCTATAAACCGCATGTTGTTAACTATTATAGATACCCGAAGGATTAAAAAACCGTATCATATGACATTTAAGCTTATTCTAATCGACTCCGTTCAATTCTTTTTTCGCAACCTGACACAAATATTGTGCCTGTGTGTTCCGTTCTTGCTTGTCGAAGCCGTTATTCGCTACGCTTTTTTCAACGCCAGCCCTTCGGATGTAATCGGCTCCCAGCAGGTTTTTTTAATGTTTGCCGTCGATTTGGCGTTGTATCCCATTTACTCGGGCGCCTTGACACTGATGATGGCGGCTCAGGCCCGCAACGAACTGCCTTCCACTACTGAACTGGTATCTGCCGCCCTGAAATTCTACGCCCCTTTGCTTGTCCTTTTGATCATTTGCCGGTCTTTGATCATGCTTGTGATCATGCTTGGCCTCTTGTTTATTGTACCCGGCGTATGGCTGGCTGTATGGCTGGCTGTATGGCTGGCTGTACGTCTGGCATTTTCCGAATTTTTTATCATACTGGAAAAAGCCGATCCAAGAACTGCGGTAATAATGAGTTTCCAGGCAACGAGAAACTACTTTTTCTTGATTTTGATGGCGTTTATCATTACCGAGCTGCCCTTTGTCTTACTGAGCCTGTATGCCGGCAGGACCTTGGAACAATTCCAGGACACCAATCAGGCCGCCATCGCAACAACCGTTGTAACCTTACTTAAAATAGCCGGGCTGTTTCAGCAAATTGTCCTGTTCCGAATTTACTTGGGAACCAAATCAAACCGAACCCTAACAGCTTAAATTTAAAATAGCCCAAAGTATTACCAAGCCGGTTTTTTACAATTTAGCCTTTAGGCCGTGAAGCCCGGAAGCTTTAGCTTTGGGAGTACGTCAATCTTTTTGATACTCCAAAAGATCGCCCGGCTGGCAATCAAGATGTTTACAAATAGCTTCCAAAGTGGAAATTCGAATTGCTTTGGCTTTGCCCCTTTTTAAAATTGATAAATTTTGCTCTGTAATCCCAATCAATTTTGCGAGCTCGATTGATTTCATTTTGCGTTTGGCCAAAACGACATCCAGGTTTATGATGATTGACATAATCGCCCGCCTACACAGTTAATTCATTTTCTTCTTTTATTATTCTTGCCTGGTCCATAACCCATGCAATGATAAAAATAACGCCCCCTGCTAAAAGCGCGGTAATTTGCGCCGGGTGAACGTCGACTTGACAAATTCTATGACCAACGGGGTTGTTAACTGAAAAAATGACACTTTTAGCCGACTCGTAAACGATCTGCAAAACCACCCACAAAACAAGCGCTATGGCGTTCTTTTTTAATATGCCGGATTGGCCGGATGAAAAAAAAATCCCCTTTTCATAAAATGCAAACAACCTTCTTACATTCAAAAGCAAATACATCAACGCGGAAACGGGAAACAAACTCGCCATAAATCCTATAATCTGCAGTTTAATTGACAGCACATCGGCAACCAGAGGCATTGAAGGCGTATTTACGCTAATTAATCTTGATGGCAAATAATTAATAAATACCCAGTAAAAAAAATAATATATTGGTGTCATCACCAGCAAAAATGAAATAAGGAAATTAAAAATTTTACTCAATTGTTTAATTTTGGATAGATTGTCCATGACAGTGCACCCTTTCCTGCAATTTTAGTCAATCGCCTAGATTTATAAGAACGAGATAACACTACCTAAAAAAATTGGCGTTTGTCAATAAAAATTTATTGATTTTCAATCATTTTTTATTGTTTACCAATAATTTCAATATGTCTTTTTAAGGACTGGCCTGATCACAATGTCGATTCGCCTGTTAATTGCCCGGCCCTTTGCCGTGGAGTTGGAAACAAGCGGCCTTTCGGCCCCAAACCCCTGGGCGCTAATCTTTTCGGCAAACAGGACATTATTAGCAATAAAATACTGACGCACGGCTTCAGCTCGTTTTCTGGAAAGAGTTTTATTATTCGCCGGACTGCCGGTGCTGTCCGTATGACCCTCAATGGTAACATCGGGTTCTCCGAAAACATGGATCGCCCTTTGAACCTTGGAAAGAACGCTATAGTTCACGGGTAAAATGACAGAACTGCCAACCGGAAAGCTTATGGATTTCATGCGGATGATCATCTTGCGGCCCTTTTTGTATACTTCCGCTTCTTGATTCGAAAACATTGCACTTACCTGGTTGTAAAGGGCGTTAAAGCGCTTTTCGGCGGCCAGCCGATCCTTGGCTTCCTTGAATTCGTAGGTACGGCCCTCAAGATCGAGAATGTGCTGGTTCATCATCTTAATTTGCCCGCTTCTTTTTTCAGACTCCTGAGCCGCCTCCACGTAATTGTCTTTCAGCGTATTTACCGAGTTGATGATCCTGGTGTGCTGATCATCAAAAGATAAATTCCGGTGATCGGGCTCATCAAGACTCTCATTAACCTTATGTAAATAATTTTCAATTATCAAAGCAATGGCCTCAGGGCTCTTGTTTTGGAGGTTTTTGGCCATTTTCGAAATATGTTTGGCCCGCTGGATGTAAAATTCAACATCCGCCACCCTGGCGGAAATGCCCACATGGTCATAGCGGTTCGCGTTTATATAAGCATTGGTTTCCTTTAATTTGGCAGCAGCTTGAGCATAGGCTTCAGGGACCATTTTATGAACGCCCTTCTTTTGCAACCGTTTTAATGAAATGCGCGCTTGGTCCAGAACCGTACCCTTGATGGCTTGCAATTCCAGATCAAGATAGGCCTGACTCAATTTTTTTTTATGTTTATGAATATAGCGAAAATCGTTATCTTCCACAGCGTGCGTCAATCGGATAAAATCCTTCTCCAATTTTGCAAGAGGTATAAAAACCTTTTTCTTGGTCTTTGCCTTGATGACTTTGTTGCGGCTTTCAATCACAGGGGCAAGGTGATATTTGGATTTGCCGGCAAAATCTCCGGCCTGGTCCAACTCGGAACGCCCTTTGGAGATATATTTCATGATTTTTTGCGCGGAGGCGTTTTTTTCAGCGGCTTTTTTTGCTTTGCCATAGGAAGTTTCTGCTTTTTCGAACCATGCAGGAGACAACAAATTCACCATTTTTGCTCTTGCGGCATTCAAATCCCGCCCCAGTTGCGTCAAAGCCTGTTTCGGGCTTTTTTCTTCAATAACTGCCTTACCTTTAAGAGGTTGCTGACCGCTAAGAGGTTGCTGACCGCATCCGCAAAAAAGGAATCCACACACAAAAAGCACTAACACTCTATAAAAATAAAAATATTTCATCCCTGCCTGCCCTCCTTTCGTTTGCCTAACCCATCAATCGCCCTGACTGGGAAATATAATATGCCTTAGCCAGCTAAAAAGCGTATTCTCCTTGAGTACGGCTTGTTCCCATTGAATAAAACCTTTAGCCAGCTTTGTCGGATTGGAATAAAAATGCTCACGGGTCCTAAATGTTTCATTTGGGTCCAGCTGACGCACCACCCGGGCCGGATTACCGGCGGCAATACAATTGGCCGGTATATCTTCTACAACAATAGCTCCAGCTCCTATAACACTGTTTTGTCCAATAGTAACACCTTTGCACACAATGGCGCTGTCGCCTATCCATACATTTTTGTGCAACCTTACGTTCAAAGCGCTGCCTAATGTGATACGATCGTAAATGCCGTGCCAATCCGAATCAGTAATATACGCCCCATTGGCCAGCATGCAGTTATCGTCTATCTGAATCCCAACCGCTGAACTGATTCTGACTCCCGGACAAACCAGACAGTAGTCGCCAATTTTAATACTTCCGCAGGAGGCCTTTTCCGGCCAAACGGACAAACGCACCTTTTTATCGGATGTAGCGATAAACGTGGCGTATTTGCCAATCTCAATTGGCCCGCCAAACAACTCTACATGCCAGGGACTCATAAAGCTGAACCCGCTTCCCAGCGAATCGAACTGGGGGCCTAAGAAATGCCGTGTATAAAACTTCTGAAATTTGATCCAGGCCTTTTTAACCACATAAGGGCGATGATCTCTACGCACGCGTGCTCCTCAAAGCTCAAAATAGTTCACTGTGTTCTGAATTTACCTTCTGAACGCTTCACCGGCCATGCCTGAATAATCCCGCCGCCGGTGTCAAATCATACAATGCATCGGCAGCCATCAAAACAACAGCATTTGTCCAGGTGATCTTTTCTTCGGGCCATAAAACCATATCAGGGCAGGTAAAACCACACCAAAATGTTCCATCGGAAAAGGTATGGTCAATAATCCACCCAAACAAAACACGCGCCAGCAAATCATCTCCCATGGCGTTTAAGGCCAGCACCAGCTCACTGGACTCGGCGATGGTTATCCAGGGTTGATCTGAAACGCAGCGCACACCCAAATTATTTATAACAAATTTTTTCCAGTGTTTCTCAATGCGCTTTTTAGCCTCATCCCCGGTGAAAACGCCGCACAACACCGGGTAAAACCAGTCCATGGAAAACCGGGCTTTGGTCATGTTGAACCGATGTGGTTTTGTTCTGATACAATCGCGTAATCTTTCATAACCCCGGCGCCATTTGGGCTGCGGCTTATCCAACAGCATAGATAAAACAAAAGCGCACTTTAAGCTAAAACAAATTGAACTGCACCCTGTTAAAAGGGCCATTGGATCAACCTGTCCCTTTGGGCTCACGGCCCAATAAATTTCGCCTCCGGGGCCCTGAAGGTCAAGTACAAAATTCATGGCCGCCGCCAATGCCGGCCACATCCTTTTTAAAAAGGAATAATCTTGTGTCACCAGATAATAATGATACAACCCGACTGCGATATAAGCTGCATGGTTGGTTTCACGGGTCGCATCCGTGACGCTGCCGTCTTTGTATGCCGCATGCCAGCCGCCGCCGGGCAATTGATGCTGCTCAAGCCACAGGTAGGCTTTCCGGGCAGCATCAAAAGCGCCTCCAATAGTCAGGCCAATGGCGGACTCCACATGATCCCACGGATCGAGTTTATCACCAGCAGACCAGGGAATGGCGCCATCGGGCAGTTGAGTTTGCACAATCAAATCCACAACAGCACAAATATCTATTTTTAAATCATCTTTTTGTGAAATAAACGGGTATCGTTTGGCCAAAACGCATTGCTCCATATACTCTCGTATTTAAGTCCCGGTAACCAGCGGAAAAAAATACTGATTCTTTTTAAAAGGCGCAAGAAAAAAAACACATCGGCAAATTGACCGGGTTTAAGGTTCGTGGAAGATACGAATATGGCATGCTGGGCTTAGAGCCTGAGTTAAAAACGTTCCGGGTGCGTTGCGCTAGCCTGACGCAAAATTAGGATAAATATCCCTGAGACTGTCTTGACAACTCGCGCGGAGCTTTTTATTTTACGGACGCAAATTCAAGTTCGGGATACTTGATCCGATAACTTGGATTATGCAAAATACATCAACGATAGCCACTTACAAATACATAGGATACAAAAAAAAGGAGGCCGGTTGCCCGTGGAAGAGTTGAATCGCCAAATCGAAGAACAGCATACGTTGATCCATCAAATTCGTAATGAAATCGGTAAAGTCCTTGTAGGACAACACGAATTGATTGAAGGACTGCTCATCGGCTTGTTCACTAAAGGCCATATTCTTATCGAAGGGGTGCCCGGGCTGGCCAAAACAAGCGCCGTCAAGGCTCTTGCCGAAACCGTGCAAGCGGATTTTAAAAGGATTCAGTTCACACCCGACCTGCTGCCGGCCGACCTGATCGGCACAGAGGTCTATCGGCCCAAAACAGGCGATTTTGTGATCAAAAGAGGGCCTGTTTTTCACAACATCATTTTGGCCGATGAAATTAACCGCGCCCCGTCAAAAGTGCAATCGGCGCTGCTAGAAGCCATGCAGGAGCGCCAGGTGACCATTGGGGAAAACACCTTCTTGCTCGATGACCCGTTTTTGGTGCTGGCAACCCAAAACCCCATCGAACAAGAGGGCACCTACCCGCTTCCCGAGGCCCAGGTTGACCGTTTCATGTTGAAGCTTCTGATCGATTACCCAAACAAAGCCGAAGAAAAAACAATCATGCAGCGCATCGGTTTTGAGAAGCCCAACGCTGTCAAAGCGGTATTGTCCCCCGTGCAGTTGAATACCATTTACGATTTGATCAATTGCGTCTACATGGACGAAAAATTGCGCGATTATATCGTTGACCTGGTCTTTGCAACGCGCAAGCCAAAAAACTATCAACTTGACGTAGAAAGCTACATCCAATACGGGGCCTCGCCCAGGGCCACCATTTATTTGAGTCTTGCGGCCAGGGCCTACGCCTTTTTGCACGGGCGGGCATACGTTACGCCGCAGGATGTAAAAACCATCGCCCCACTGGTATTACGCCACAGAATTATACCAACGTACGAAGCCGAGGCTGAAGACGTGACCACGGATCAGATTATTGAAGGAATTTTTGATTCGGTGCCTGTCCCGTAATTTTGTCCAGTAATTTTGCAAAAAGAAATGATCAAGCTATGCTGCCAGCAGATCTTATAAAAAAAATCAAAAAAGTGCATATCCGAACCGGACGCACGGTTAACACCCTGATGGCGGGACAGTATAAATCCGTTTTCCGGGGAGCGGGCATCGAATTTGAAGAAGTACGTGAATACGCTCCCGGCGATGATGTCAAAAGTATTGACTGGAAGGTTTCCGCCCGGCTGGGGCGGCCCTTTGTCAAGCGGTATCGTGAAGAACGCGAATTGATCATCATGGTGCTGGTGGATTTGAGCGCTTCGGGCCGGTTCGGAACCCACCACGCGTCCAAACAGGAATTGGCCGCCGAAACCGCCGCTATTTTGGCCTTTAACGCCGTGCGCAACAATGACAAAGTAGGCGCAATTCTTTTCACGGACAAGGTAGAGCGCTATATCCCCCCCCAAAAGGGAAGCGGCCATGTATGGCGCCTGATCAAGGAAATCTTCGCCTATCAGCCGCAGCACACCGGCACCGGCATCTCCGAAGCCGTTGGTTTTCTCGGCCGGGTCTGCCGCAAACGCTCGGTGGCCTTTGTGATATCGGATTTTATTGTGCCGGGGGCCAAAGGCATCACGGACCGTTCCATGAAATCAACCGCACGCAAACATGAGCTGATAAATATCTGGATCAGCGATCCGGGTGAATTTCAATTGCCCGAAGCCGGGCTGATGACTGTAAGGGATTTTGAAACCGGCCAACTGCTGCAACTCGACGCCTCCCACGCACCATCGCGCCGGGCTTACGCAAAATACTGGGATGGCATACAGCGGCAAAAAGAAAACGATTTCAAATCCGCCAACTTAGATGTTATCCCCATCAGCACTGCGGAATCGGCGGCCGATGCTCTGACTCGGTATTTCCGGTTACGCGAGAGGCGAAAACGTTGAAACGACGGCGCATATTCAAGGCAAACATCATCAAGGGCTTCTTTTATGCCGCCTGGCTGAGTCCGGCCTGGGCGGCTGATCAGCAGACAGAACCCGCCGCTACTGAAATGTCCGATATCCATGACATCAAACCCATTGTGGATATGGGAACAGACCTGCTGTGGCTTTTATGGGTACTGGCCGCACTTGCTGCTTTAGCAATCGCAGCTTATCTAGTCCGGCGGCTTTGGCTTCGAAGAAAACGCCCCTTGGCTCAAGCGCCCGGCGTTGTACTGCCCGAGCCTGACCAGGAGGCCTATCAGGCCCTTGATAAACTGGAGACTGACGATGGGCTGGAAGTTAAACCATTTTATTTCAAACTTTCGTCCATTTTAAGACGGTACATCGAACGGCGGTTTAATTTTCCGGCGCAAGAGATGACGACCGAGGAATTGCTCCCCCATGTGAACCGCCTGGAGTTATCCGTGGATCTTGCACAACCGCTCAAGGCGTTTTGTCATCATGCCGATCCCATCAAATTCGCCAATGCCGTTACCGGTCAAACCCGAATGAACAAAGACCTGGGTTTTGTGCGCAGCTTCGTGCAGCAAACCACCAGGGAACCGGAAACACAAGAACAAGAGCAGGTTTAAATGGACACGGACAGGTTTAAATAGATATGCTCCGATTTGCAGACCCATATTTTTTGATTCTTTTAGCGATTATCCCTCTGACCGTATGGCGCCGCGTTCGCACAAGCGCACCGGCGCTGTCGCTTTCAAGCGTATCCGGTGCGGCGCAGGTTTCGCCATCGATTATTCTACGGCTGCATAACTTACTGTTACCCTTGATTTTTTATTTATCCCTGGTGTTAATGATTACAGCCCTTGCGCGGCCCCAATGGGCTAGCCGGCAGGCCATTATAGACACCAAGGGCGTTAATATCGTTTTAGCTGTGGATTTATCCGAAAGCATGGCCGCCCTGGATTTCAAGCGTAAAGGCAAAGTGATCAACCGGCTGGAGGCCGCAAAATATGTAATACGCAATTTTATCTCTAAGCGCGATGGTGACCGAATCGGCATGGTCGTTTTCGGCACCCAGGCCTATACTCAATTCCCGCTAACCCGCGATTATAACGCCATTGCCTCCCTTCTGGACGGCCTTCAAATCGGCGCTGCCGGAAAAGCTACGGCCATCGGAGACGCCATCGGAATTGCCTTAAAACGCCTGGAAGACATTGAAAGCCGGTCCAATGTCATCATCCTGCTTACCGACGGTGTCAGCAACAGGGGGCAAATTCAACCTGCAGCGGCGGCGGACATCGCACGTGAACGTCAAGTAAAGATATATACCGTTGGCATCGGGGAACACGGCCGGGCGCCCTTTCTGGTCAATGACCCTGTTTTCGGCCAACGCTTTATCTATCAACAGGTGGAAATCGATGAAACAACCCTGAAAAAAATTGCCGCCAACACAGACGGACTCTATTTCAGGGCCACGAACCTGAAAGGGTTGCAGAAAATTTACAAAACCATCGATAAACTAGAAAAAACCGGCATAAAGGTAAAAACCTTTGATCAGTTCAAAGACCTTTACCTTTATTCGTTGCTTCCGGCCCTGGGATTGTTGGGGATCTGGATGCTGTTGAAAAACACACGTTTTTTAACAATACCCTAAAAATAGTTTTGATAAGGACGGTAAATTAGAACTATGACATTTGCATCCATCAAAATGTTGTTCCTGATTTGGGTAATTCCCGTATTTATCCTGCTTTATCTTTATGGCGGGCGCAGACGCCAAAAAATTCTCAAAGCCTTTGCCGGTGAAAACGGATTGACCCGGCTCGCGCCGCTGGCCCTTGCCGGGCGCCGAAGGTTAAGAGCGTTTTTTTTACTGGCCGCCGTGACTTTGGCTATTTTAGCAGCTGCCGGTCCCCGTTACGGGTTTCATTGGCAAGAGGTCAAAAGCAAAGGCATTGATCTGATCATCGCCCTGGATTGCTCCCGCAGCATGCTGGCCAAGGATATCCAGCCCACCCGCCTTGCCAGAGCCAAAAGGGAAATCCTGGATCTTCTCGGCATGCTTCAGGGAGACCGTGCGGGCCTGGTGGCTTTCAGCGGCACGGCCTTTGTGCAATGTCCCATGACCCTGGACACCCAGGCCTTTAACCTGTTTTTGAAAGTTTTGGGACCAGATTACCTGCCGGTAGGCGGCACGGACCTGGCCGCCGCCGTGCGCACGGCCGTGAATGCTTTTGACCCCAAAAGCCCCGCGGAAAAAGCCATTTTGCTAATCACCGATGGTGAGCAAACCGGCAGGGATGACCCTCTTGAAGCAGCAAAACAAGCCGCCCAGAAAAACATCAAACTTTTTTGCATTGGCGTAGGCTCTGGTGACGGCGTACCTTTGCCTGAAAATCGGGGGGGATTTAAAAAGGATGCATCGGGCAATATCGTTGTCTCCCGCCTGGACGAAACCACCCTTTCCGCCATGGCCGGGGCCACCGGTGGCATTTATACACGCTCGGTGGCTGGCGATATGGACTTAGAGGCCATTTACCGGGATCAAATCCGGAGTAAAATGGAGCAAACGGAAACCGAAAGCGGCCGCCGCCAGGTATGGGCCGACCGGTTTCAATGGCCCTTGACCATCTCAGTATTGCTGATATTTTGCGCTTTGTGGTTGCCGCCGGTGCGCCAGGCATCTGTCATATGCGCTGCATTATGGCTGTTTTGCCCCGTATCCGTCAGCCAGGCCGGTCCCCTGCAAAAAGGCCAGGAGGCATTTGAACAGGAAAAGTATCAAAAAGCCGTTGAGCACTTTACAAAAGGCCAGCTCAATTCACCGGATAATCCGGCGGTGCTTTACAACCTTGGAAATGCCTACTATAAAGCAGGTAACTTTGACACGGCCCAGGAGCATTACGACCAAGCGCTTAACAAAGCCGAACCGAAGCTAAAGTCCAAAATTCATTACAATATGGGCAATGCGGCTTACAGACAAAAAAATTTTCAAAGCGCGGTACAGCATTATGAAAAAACGCTGAAGCTAACCCCTGATGATACAAAGGCCAAAGAAAATTTAGCTTTTGTTAAAAAACGCATCCAGGAGCAAAAGAAACAACAAGATTCCAGCAAAGATCAAAAAAAGGATCAGCAAAAAAAGCAACAGCAGCAGCAGCAGCAGCAAAACCAACAAAGCGGAGAGCAAGACCGGCCCGAGGATCAAAAAGATCAGCAGCCGCAGCAACCGGAAGAGCCGGAAAAACAACAAAATCAGGCTCAACCTGATGAGAAAAAGCACCAACCGGCGGCCAAAGATCAACAGTCTTCAGCAAATCAACTCAACCGTTTAAAAGATGAACCGGGCAAGGCAATTATACCGCAATATCAAAAGCGTCAGGTGGAAAAGGATTGGTAATGCAACGGTTGCCAAATTACATACTAAAACTGAGCATCATCATCGCAGTTATTTTGACAGCCTCCGGCGTCTCGGCGAAAATAACAGTAGACGCCCAGGTAGATCGGACCCGAATACAAAGCGGTGAATCCCTAGAATTAAGCGTAACCATTGAAAACAGTAACGGCCAGGTGGACATCAGCAGCATAAAAGATTTCAAAGTCGTCTCCCAGACAAGTCATTCCACCATAAACTTTATCAACGGACAGACATCACAGAAAATCATATATGTCTATACTCTGGAGCCGCTCATAAAATCCGGCAAAGCGATAATTCCCAGGTTGCGCGTAAAATCCAACGGGAAAACCTATCAGAGCGAACCCATTGAGATCCTTGTCAACAAGGTGTCTGCTAAAACCAAACCCTCAAAAGACCTCGATGTCTGGATCACCGCCAAAGTTTCCAATTCAACTCCATTTACCGGCCAACAGATCATCTACACGTTTACTCTTTACAATAGTGTTCAAATTCATGAGGCTAAATTTTCGCCCCCGGAATTTTTAGGTTTTGAGGCCACCGAATTCAAAAAAACAAACGCTTACAAAAAAATTATCAAAGGGCGTGAGCATATTGTCACAGAGCTTAATTATGTACTGATTCCCAAAAAAACAGGCGCACTGGTAATTGAGCCGTCCAGTTTTAATTTCGGTATTCTGGACCTGATGAAAAACCGGGACCGGTCCGGCCGGTCTCTTCCCGACTTTTTAATGGACCCGTTTTTCAACCCCCGGAAGATGACAAAACATACCATCCGTACTTTGGCCCTGAACCTTACGGTCAAGCCCTTGCCGGAATATACCGGGCACGGCGGCTTTTCCGGCCTTGTGGGAAAGTTTGAATTAAAAACAGATGTGGAAACCAGCAACCTGAAAGTAGGCGATTCAACAACCCTGTCCGTCACCCTTAAAGGGCAAGGCAACATTATAGATGCTGGTGAACCTGATTTTAAATTACCTGATGCATTCAAGATCTATGAGGACAACCCGGAAGAAAAAATCAGCCTGGATCGTACCGGGTATAGCGGATATAAGATTTTCCGCAAGGCCCTTGTCCCGGTAAAACAAGGCTCCTATGAAATCAGACCGGTAAGCCTGACCTATTTTGATATCACTGAAAAAGCTTATAAAAAATTAACGTCACAGCCAATTATTTTGCAGGTCGCCCCATCGCAAACAGCGCAGGCGGCCCCGCCCCGGTTGTCTTCGCAGGTATCAGCTTCCCGGAAGCAAAAAGTGGATTTTACCGGCCGCGACATCCTGCCGCCCAAAGAGGAGCTGGAGGCCGTGCAATCCCAAAACCGGTTATCGCTATTTCTTTTTATCCTGTTGCTTGCGTCGCCTTTGCCTTTGCTGGCAGGGCTGCTTATTTTTCAGCGCTTAACGCGCAACGATACCCGCCCGGCAATATTAATGAAAAATAAAGCCCGCAAGGCACTCAAAGCCGCTATAAACACAATTGATCAACAAAACGAAATGCTCGCCCATCTCTATCAAGCCGTAAACGCCGCCATTTTTTCAATAGCCAACCGCAGCGGCGAAGCCCTGACCTGGAAAGAGGCGCGGGAACTGCTGACGCAATGCGGACAGCCGCCACAAATAGCTCAACAAGCCTCGGACCTGCTTTCCAGAGTGGAATCGGCTAAATTCAGCGCAGCGGAACTGTCTGATCATGAGCGAAAAGCACTTACCGAAGATGTCCGGCGTTTATTCAAGGAGCTTCTGCCATGAAATCATTTTTAGCCCTGTGTTTCGTTTCACTTTCCATGGTTATCCCGGCGATCATAACTGTTTGCGCAGCAGATACGGACATGATAACAAGGGATTTTATTTCCAGCATGGAATCTTATAAAAATGGCGACTATCAAAAAGCCGTAGACTTGCTGGAAAGTATCGCGGCAAGAGGCGTTCAAAACGGCAAACTGTATTACAACCTGGGCAACGCCCATTTGAAAAACGATAATTTGGGCAATGCGGTCCTTTGGTACGAGCGCGCACTTCAAAAAATACCCGGCGATCCGGACTTACGATTCAATTATGAATACGCCCTTACCCTGACCAAAGATGCTCGTGAAAACACCTCATTTTCACCCACCCGCATCTTTTTTTTCTGGAAATACCACCTGAGCCGCAAAACCGTGGTTTGGACCGCAATATCGTTAAACCTGATCGTCTGGCTGTTTATAATCGTCTGGCGCATGACGCGCCGTAAAGGGTTTTGGTACGCCGCCTGTATAACATTTTTGCCGGCATTGATCTTCATAGCCACCGCTTTTTTCAACTACTACGAAAGCACCTATTTACGGCTGGCCATTATTCTGCCCAAACAGATATCGGTGCGCTCCGGATTACTGGACAATTCAACGGAACTTTTCAAGCTGCACGCCGGAGCAAAAGTCCGGGTAGTCAGAACCTTGCGGGATCATCTTCAAATCCGCTACTCAAAAGACAAAATCGGCTGGATCGCCGCCAAAAACGCCGGTATTATATAAACATAGTTTGCCTGTTTTTGCCGGCCCCATCGTTGCTTTTCGAAGCTTCCAATTTTTGGTCACTTACCATTTGTAAACTGAAAGACGACATCCCCGATGATTTGGCCACTGAAAAGCATCCACTTTTGGATGCACAATAAAATGCCTCAAAAAAATATAATTACACCTTTGTTTGCAAAATCTGAAATTGCGCCAACAAAGTTGGCACTTAATCCAATATGCCTATCACGGTGTAAAGGGCTGATAGCGCCCCAATAGAGCAAATTGAAACATGGCATGCTTTTTGATTAAAGCCATATCTGAATTTAAACGGTGAGTTTTCAGTCAACTCAACCGGACTTAACAATCAGGTTGAATTTACTTAGCGCGAATACGCCTATTAACCACCTATAATGTATAATTAGAAAGAATTTATAATGCCAAGACCATACCCGGATTTAGCCAATTTGTCCACTTATACTCTCGCTTCTAATAATGATATCGCTCCTTTTAGTCATAAAAGCAAAGCACAAATTCAGAGATTACAACTGTCAAACCAGAATCATTATGCTAAAGCCAAAGCTTATAATAATGATCTGCAAGCTGCTGAATCAAACACTTCAGTATCTTTGCTAAAATGGTTAAGACAGACTATTAGAAAAAACCGCCCACAGGAATATAAGGATCAGCATCTTTTAAACAAGGTAATAGAAGGTGATGTTAAATGGGCAAAGAAATGGATAGAATCTGGTGCTGATGTTAATAAAACTATTAGAGTATTAGATTGGACACTTCTTCATAAAGCATTAATAGATGACCGCGCCGATGTTGTAATAAATGACCGCGCCGATGTTGTAATAAATGACCGCGCCGATGTTGTAAAGGTTCTGATATCGAGTCCTGATATTAATGAGAGCACTATAAATCAACCCGATTTCGAAGGGCAAACAGCGCTATATATGGCAGCCAGGAAAGGCTATACTGATATTGTAAAATTGCTGCTTAACCATCCTAATACGCGTAATACAATTAATTTGAATTTTGATAATGGCAAACACTTTTTACTACCTATATATGCGGCAGCTTGTAAGGGCCACGCCGAGGTTGTAGAAGCGCTTCTAAATCATCCTCGTATTAGTGTGAGCACTATAAATCAACCCGATTTCAAAGGGCAAACAGCGCTATATATGGCAGCCAGGAAAGGCTATACTGATATTGTAAAATTGCTGCTTAACCATCCTAATACGCGTAATACAATTAATTTGAATTTTGATAATGGCGAACACTTTTTACTACCTATAAATGCGGCAGTTTGCAAGGGCCACGCCGAGGTTGTAGAAGCGCTTCTAAATCATCCTCGTATTAGTGTGAGCAATAGCTTTGTGTACTCAGCGTCTTATTGGGCAAACAGCCAAGGCTATACGGATATTGTAAACTTGCTGAAAAGTCATCCTAAAACATGTAATTATAATACTTTTTATTAGAATCATGGTGTGTTTTGGGGTCTTAGAGCCTGTTTGGGAATTATTAAGTTGACTGCAAAAGCGCGGGAACGGCCCGAGTTGAACTCAATGACGCGAATTTCCGGCAAATAGACCGGCTATTCATCTCAAATTTGAGACATTCTGGCCTCGCCCTCGCACTTTTTCGCTAAATTTTCTATTTTCCAAACAAGCTCTTAGGGTCGCGGAAAAAATGTTTTGTCCAATTGGCGTAGGATAGGGGCTCGTATTCAAGGCGCGGGAAGCCGTGCATATCAAGATATTCGCGGCTTTCCGCAACACAGAAGACGCGCCAATAGACAAGTCAGTTGGGATAAAACATTTTTTCCGTGGCCCTTAGGCGATTTGTGTTGAATAATATACCATCTTGCATGTCTTTTTTCCGTCTTGTGCGTTATGCCAAAGGTGCGAATACGTAAAGTATGCAAACTTTGACACGCCTTGAAGACAAAAAAAACTAAGCCCAATATGGTATCTGTTAAGATGCTTTATTTTTTCCGCCAATCGGCTAAACCAAATAACAAATTTTTTCATTCACCAAGACACAATCAAGGGATTGTTCATCATCATGGGTGATCGTAATATCCTTGATATTAAAAGTTGCTTTCAAGTATTCCAGGTTCTGATTTTTATGCCCCGCCACCTGACTGCGTATTCGCGGGTGGATACTTATGGACAAGGTTCCGGCAATTGCGCCCATCCGGCGCAGGGCGCTCTTGAGACGTTTGCGCCAAAGAGCGGCGTATACCAGCTCGCCAAAAGCGGGATGAAACGGCCCGGCAAGAACTTGAGCGCTTTGATTCAGGTCCTGTGTGGCTTGCAACCCTAACCGGGCAACGGTAATACGCCTGCGGATAAACAGTTCCAGCACAAATTGGGCAAGCTCCACCGCCTCGCTCAATGTTGGCGGTTCGTACCGGCCCTGCTGATACCATCTTGCCAGCGCACTGCCTTTTAACACCAGTGTTGGGTAAACACGGACAAAATCAGGCGCCATATCCGCCAGCAGTTGCCCTGTTTGTAAGACAGACTCCGAAGTGTCTCCCGGTAATCCTATCATCATTTGCAGCCCCAACCGCGGTATGCCGGACGTTTTGAGCAGGTTCACCGCGTTTGACGTATCCTCGGCGGTTTGGCCCCGGCGGCTAAGCTTCAAAACGTTGTTGTTCATGGATTGAACACCCAGTTCAACTGTCGTCACGGGGAAATTTTCAATAAGGGCCAAATTTTCCGGGGTGATCGAATCCGGCCGGGTGGAAAAACGAATGCCTCCGGCATGATTATTGTCAACGAATTCGGTAGCAATACGCAATAACCGGGTAATGAGATCCGGATTTAAACCTAAAAAAGTGCCTCCGTAAAAAGAAATTTCCGGTACCGTACGGTCCTGGCTGCGGTAGGACAGAAATTGCGTTATGATTTCATGGATTTTATCGTTGGTAGGAACTTTTCCGGAACAGCCGGTGGTGGCTGTCTGGTCACAAAAAACACAGCGGTGGGGGCATCCGGCATGGGGAATAAAAACCGGAACAATGAAGGGTTTGGCGGCAACAAAATTCATTTCGTCTGTAAACGTATCATTTCGACGGCGGGCATGATCCTAATCTTGTTCACTTAACGTATCCAAGGCTCTTCTTGCAGCATCCTGCTCTGCGGCTTTTTTGCTTTTTCCCTCGCCTTGTGTTTCTATTTCACCCACACGCATAACAACCTGGAAAGTCTTGTCGTGATCCGGCCCGAATTCATTGACCACTTCGTAGTCGGGGGTTTGGTGAAGATTGCTTTGCACAGCCTCTTGGAGCCTGCTTTTATAGTCTTGAATAACATTGTGTTTCTGAGCGCTGTCGATCAGCGTTTGAAAATGCCGCTTAACGAGCTCAAAAACAGAGTCATATCCACCGTCGAGGTAAACGGCGGCTAAAAGCGCCTCGAGTGCATCCGCCAGAATGGAACTTTTTTCACGGCCTTTAGTTTGAATCTCCCCTTTACCCAACATCAGGTAGTTGCCCAATAGCAGTTGCTTTGAGATATCGGCTAATCGCGACTCATTGACTAAGTTGGACCGGATTCGGGATAAATCGCCTTCACGCATATCCGGATATGTGCTCATCAGCAAATCGCCTATAACCAGATTCAAGACGGCATCACCTAAAAATTCAAGCCTTTCGTTATCCCGCAAGTCCGCTTCATTTTGTTCATTTACAAAAGAACTGTGGCGCAGGGCTTCTTCTAAAATATTTAACTCATTAAACGTGTAGCCAAGGGTTTGCTGCAATTGATGGATATCGATAGAACTTTCCATTTTTATTCCATTGCTTGAATTGTTCCTTTGGTTCTTATGCACTGGAGCAGCATGCCAACCGGTGTTGCTTTTCAATGGCCTGCCTGAGCTTTTCGTATAGCTGAAAAGGAACATAAAAATCTCCGGCGCCGCTGCCCATATGAATGCCAGGTGAAAGTTGGCCATGAAAATCCGTGCCCCCGGTCATCAGCAGATTATAACGTTGTGCAATAGATTCCATTTGCGTTATAAATTCAGGAGTATGACTAGGATAATAGACTTCTATTCCCATCAATCCCATCCGCCAAAGTTTCTCGATCAGCACGTTTATTTCAATTCCGTCACCGGAAGTAATCAAATAAGGATGGGCCAGCACGGGCACACCGCCCGCAGCCCGTATAAGTTCTAGGGTGACCTTGCAATTGAGCCGGTACTTATCTACATAGGCCGGGCTTCCCTTGGCTAAATAATTATTAAAAGCGTCATTAATGTCAGTAGCCGCTCCCATTTTCACCAGGGCCGCAGCAATGTGAGGACGCCCTACCGATCCTTTTCCGGTTTCGGCTTGCACTTGACTCAACTGTATCGGCACCCCTAAACTATTGAGTTTTTGAATAATTTTAGGGGCTCGCTGATTTCGCGCGGTCTGCAGATCGGTCATGGCTTTCTCAAGATCTCTGTTTTGCAAATCGATGCCATATCCCAAAATATGCAAGCTTCCGCCGATTCCACAATTTCCGGGCGGTTTTGCGCTGATTTCAACGCCTGAAAGGAAATGAAAATTAGAAGGAATACCCGCTGCGCATGCCTTTTTAGATCCTTCCAGCGTATCGTGATCTGTAATGGCAATGGCTTGCAGACCCTGGCGAATGGCTAACCGAACCAATTCGGCGGGATCGTAGGTGCCGTCCGATGCCGTTGAATGAATGTGGAGATCAATGCCTCCAATGTTTTTAAAGTCCAAGGGCTTTCTCGAAGGCTTCCTCTTTTGTTTTGCAATCAATACACTGTGTTGTAACAGGACGGGCCTTCAACCGGGCTTTGGAAATCTCTTCACCGCAAGATTCACAAATACCAAAAGTGCTGTTTTCTATTCGTTCCAGGGCCTTTTTGATTTTTTTGATCAGCTTGTGCTCCCGGTCACGAATACGCAGCATGAAGTTCCGGTCAGATTCCAGCGAAGCGCGGTCGGTAGGATCCGGAAAATTTTCTTTCTGTTCGGTCATTCCAGATACTGTATGATCTGCCTGGTTTAACAACTCGTGTAATTTTTCGTTGAGGAATTCCTCAAAATAATCGAGATCTTTTTTTTTCATAGGCAGCTCTCTTTGATCATAGTTAATTAGATCTAAAAATAAAATTATGTACCACAATAAGAAAGTTTTTGTAAAGAGTAAAAAACTTCCTCCAAAGCCTGTTTGTCAGTTAAGTAAATTAGCGAAAATTTTACGGGATTTTGGGCCATTATCACGATTTTTTTCCGCCGTCTTCTTATTTGCCGAACAGGCTATAATTGCTTACTTCACTATATTTCATAATCCATTCAGTCATTTTTTTTCAACCCAAAAGATCAAGTCAATGTTCTACCGGCATACAGGCCGGCAACTTTAAGGTTAAGATTTTAAGGAATGTGAATCAAATAAAGTTCACGAAAATAGCAGTTGAATCCGGTTCGTTTGTTGAAGTGACTGCTCCCGGCAATAAATTACCGAAAATTCGCGCAAAATAATCTTAAGGGCCGTCAAAGATGCAAATGAATTAAAGAGCTCCGGAAATGTCCATCCGGAAAGGTTTAACTTCCGAATGGACACCCGCTCGTTATAACATCGGACGGCTTCTTTTCTCATAGGGGCTATTGAATGCCGGTTACAAATTTTTCCAATGATTTCAAATCATACACATTATAGGTGACTGCAGGGCAGCCTTTGGGTAAAATTTTTTTCAAAAGACCGGTAAGGACCCTTCCGGGGCCAATTTCAACAAATACATCCACTCCATTTTCCACCATTTTCATAATGGTATCATACCATCTGACCGGACTGCATAACTGCCGGACCATAAGCGATTTAATTTGTTCCGGATCTGAGTCCGAAGCGGCGGTTACATTTTGAAGCAGCGGATGCACGGGCGCATTGAATTGTACCGGTTCCAAAAAAGATTGAAAATCTTTTTCAGCGTCCCGGATAAGCGGGCTGTGCCAAGCGCCGCTGACTTTCAGCGCAATGGCCTTTGCCCCTTGGGATTTTGCCAGTTCAGCAGCGGTCTTAACCGCCTCAGGTTCACCGGTAATGACAATTTGCTCCGCGCTGTTATGGTTGGCGACAGCAACAATACCGGCACTTTTGCACTGCACGGTAATTTGGTTTACCTGCTCAATGGGCAGGCCCACAATAGCGCTCATGGCGCCGGTATTGCGCGTGGCCTCCCTGTGCATCAACCGGCCGCGCTCGAAAACCATTTTCAGGCAACTCTCGATGGATACAACCCCTGCAGCGTAAAGGGCGCTGTATTCCCCAAGGCTGTGACCCGCACAAAAACCAGGCGATACCAGCTCCTTGCCGATGGTATTCAATATGGCCAGGTTGACCGCCGTTATAGCAGGTTGCAAGTTGATCGTTTCGGTCAAGGTTTCCATTGGGCCTTCAAAACACAACTTTGAAATAGGCAGTTGGGTAATTTCATCTACAAGACTGAAAACGGCTTTGGCCGTATCTTGAGTATCAAAAAAATCCTTCCCCATGCCGACCTTTTGCGAGCCCTGGCCTGGGAACAGATACGCAATTTTTTTCAATTTAAATCCTCCCTAAAGGAACAGTTAGAATCTTGAACGCTGTAAGACCCTAATTTTTTTTAATTCATATCAATATTATTAAAATTCAGATTCATCTAATCCGAAAAGCTTACGAGCGACATCCAGCGATGCGGACCTGTCCTTTGAACAGCCGCTGCGCTTTAAGTATCTTGTCGGCTCGTGCAAAATCTTATTTACAAAAGCTCTGAGCATCCTTTCGATGCAAGCATGGTCTTCAGAGCTCAGGTGTTCCATCTGTTCAAGGGTGCGCTGCATTTCCAGCCGAGCCGTATCTTGTATTTTCGACCGTAATGCCTTTATGGTGGGAATTACGTCCAGCTCCCGAAACCACGACCGGAACTGAATCACCGCTTCATCGATAACGCGTTCGGCTTTTATGGCTTCACGCTGGCGGTCCTTTAGATTTTCATCAATTACGCCCTTAAGGTCATCAATATCATAAACATACACGTTATTTAGCTCATTGACCATAGGATCGATATCGCGGGGCACCGCAATATCAATAAAAAATACAGGCCGGTTACGCCGTCCGCGCATCAAGCCCTTAACCGTGGAGCGCTCGAGCACATAACCGCGGGCGCCCGTTGAGCTGATCACAATATCCACCTGCCCTAAAATGCTCTCGATTTCCTCAAACCGGATCGCCGTGCCCTTGAACCTGGCGGCAAGCTCCACACCCCTGTCAAATGTCCGGTTAGCCACAAAAATGGTTCCCGCCCGATTGCGCAACAAGTGCTCTACGGCAAGCTCTGCCATTTCTCCGGCGCCAATAAGCAAAACCGGCTTTCCTTGCAACCCGCCGAAAATTTTACGCGCCAGTTCAATGGCGGCATAGCTGATGGAAACGGCATGCCCGCCGATACCGGTTTCGGTCCTGATACGCTTGGCGACAAATAAGGCCTTATGAAGCAAACGGTTCAAAATAACGCCCGATGTTTTTTCCTCTGTGGCCGTGCGATAAGCGGCTTTTACCTGCCCTAAAATCTGGGGTTCGCCGACCACCATGGAATCGAGGCTGGCTGAAACCCTGAAAAGATGCCTGACAGCCTGCTCTGCCTGGTATAAATAAAGTGAATCTTCAAATTGATTCAACTTAAGCCCTTTAAATGCGGCCAGAAAATTTTTTGCATCGCAAACGGCTTTTTCATAATCGCCTGCGCAAATCAAAAGCTCCACGCGATTGCAGGTGGACAGCAAAATAACCTCTTGAATACTGGGAAAGGAACGTAAGTTTACAAGAGCCTTACGCGTTTGTTCATCGGAAAATGCCAAACATTCACGAATCTCCACGGCTGCTGTTTTGTGGTTCATTCCGATGAGAATAAGTTTATCCATTTCGACTTAATCCAAAATCCGCAAAAGTCTAAAACTGTGTAAATTGGCCATGATGGCCAGTCAGTAACAAATTAACGCCCAAAAAGGTAAACAACAATACTGCCAAACCAATTAAGGCCATCACTGCCGCGCGGCGCCCGCGCCATCCCATAGTGAGCCGTTCATGCAACAAAACGGCGTAAAAAATCCAGGTAATGGCGGACCAGACCTCCTTGGCGTCCCAACTCCAAAAATGGCCCCATACATTTTTTGCAGCTATCATACCGGTAATCAGGCCTATTGTCAGCATTGTAAAGCCGCTGACAATACATGCATATCCCGTTGTATCAAGTAAATCCAGGGAAGGGAGCCGCTTGAAAAAAAAACCGCGGGTTTTGTTTTTTATGCTTCGCTCCTGGAGCAAATAAAGCAGCCCTGCACCAGCGGCGAGCACAAAGGCCGCGTCACCCAGAAAAATGGTAACAATATGCACGATGAGCCAAAAACCCTTGAGCACATTGACGGTCTGCAACGTCTGAGGCTGGCTGGAAAACCGGGTGGCCGCTATCAGGATAAAGGCGGCAATAGGCGCTGTATAGACCCCCAAAACCTTGAGTTTGAATCTGAAATACAGCATCAAAAAAGCACCCGCCAGGGCCCAGCTCACTATGGCCAGGGTTTGATGTAAATTGCTCACAGGCATATGGCCTGTGATAAGCAGCTCCTGAATGATTGCAATACTTTGACACGCGAAACCGGCGCCCAGAAACATACACCCCACCCTCTGGGTAATGTCCCTTTGTATAAACAAATAAACTAAATAAGCTCCTGTGCTAAACAGATAAAAAAGGATTGCCATAACGATTGCAGGATGCATGGTATGTCCTTAATGATTTTCCATCAGGTTCCGGTATTCAAAACCGTCTCCTAAAACATGATAGAGCAACTCATCGATTTTATTTTGGTCATCCGCTTTAATCAAGACCAGCAAACCTGATTGAATCAATTTTTCAAACAGGGGTTTGTGGGCTTCCGGGGCGTGCTCTTTAGCCAGAAGCCGGTCACGGATACTTCCCATCAATTCCAGGAAAACACCATATTCGGGTCCGAATTCAGATTGCAACTTCCTGCGCAGATGTTTTGCAAACGCCGGGCTGCGGCCGGAAGTTGAAATGGTGAGCATCAAGTCTCCCTGGTTGATGACCGAAGGCAGGATAAAATTGCATAAATCGGGCTTATCGGCAATATTGCATAGCCGCTGGGCCTGTTCAGCGTCCTTGTGAATGCGCTGGTTCAGGCATTGATCGTTGGTTGCACCGATAACCAAAAACACATTTTCAATATCCGTACGATGATAGGGACGCTCAAGCAGGGTAATTTTTCCCTGGCGGGCCAGGCCGGACAATTCATCGGTGGTCTCTGGACTGACAACGGTGACGGTTGCACCGCAAAACAAAAGGGTTCGCACTTTGCGGGTACCCACCTGCCCGCCGCCCACTACCAGGCATTTGCGATTATTGATATCCAAACAAACAGGATAATATTTCATAAAAATTTCGCCATCATCTACCATCGTGCTCTGATCGTGAAACGGTAAATGAGAATCAAATATAAGTTCATCAAATCAATACAATTCACATCGAATCTGAAACTGCTCGGAATTAGAAAAAGGATAACTGTTTTGACAAGAAAAACGTTAAGCCAGCCGAAAAGACATCAAATCCTGTGCAACAATAATTAGTCCTTTATAAACATTGGCGGCTTGTTTTGCAATGTCAACCTGGTCACAGGCAGGATATAAGTGGGTCAAAACCAACTGTTTAACACGGGCCTTACTCGCTATTTCAGCGGCAAGACCCGGTGTCAGATGCCCTGGAACGCGTTTTTCGTCAGGCATGGCTGATTCGCAAATAAAAAGATCGGTTTCATGGGCCAGATCCGCCAGAGCATCACATTTGTCCGTATCTCCGGAATAAACCACCGACTTACCGGCTCTATTTTCAATACGAATGGCCAGACTTTCTGGCCGGTGGGAAACCGGTCTCACGTGAACTGTCAAATCACCCCACTTAGTTTTTTCAGATCGCATCGGATCTAACTGACAAATGGCAAACTGTTCATCGGGCAATACAATCCAGTCGCCATAAGCAGCCTGCAGCGCGTGATAAAAATCGTTGATTCCCGGCCCGCCCGCCAAAATCAGCGGCGTGATGCGACTTAAATTACCGGGATACTTGGTGGCAAAAAGCAACGGCGCCAGCTCACAAGTGTGATCGGGGTGAAAATGGCTTAAAAAAATATGGGTTAAACCATCAATCGTTACGCCATACTCAAGCAGCCTCCGGATGGTTCCCAGACCAAGATCCAGTAAAATTTTGACAGAATCGCTTTCAATAAGAACGCTGCTGGAGCTTCGCTCCAGACGTGGCACACAGGTCCCGGAACCGACAATGGTAATTTTCATTTCTTATTGTTATTCTTGTTATTGTCCAAAAATAGTTCAATATGTTGTACTAGCCATAGCAATATTTTCATTCTGTCCATGACTTTGGTTATCTGTTCAAGGGGCTCGATAGGAATTTCAGCCCTGGCAGCGCTTTTGTGGCCACCGGCTGAGCCCAGTTTACCAAAGGCAAGCTTGGCAATTTTTCCGGCATCTTTGCGTGTGCCGTCATTGCGTAAAATAATAATAAATTTACCCTGATATATGCCGGTAATAATCGACCAGTTGATAGATTCTATGCGCATAAAAAAATCAGCGATCTGAACGCAAATATCCGGATTTACAATATTTCCAAGGTGGGCAAAAGCTCGCCCCTTGCGAATCAGCCTCTCATCTAGAGCTCGCTTGAAAAATTTAAGAAATTCCAAACGCATTTCAGCGGATTCGATCCGGCGGGCCAGGGCGATATTGCAATGCTTGAATACGAACTGAAAAGCATTCAAGTCTTCCATAACCGTTTTTTGCTCGAAATTGCTGGTATCGATTTTAATGGCATAATACAAACCGGTGGCCAGTTTATCAGACGGTTTGATATCCGCGGCTCGAATGTATTCGACTAGCATACTGGCTGTAGCGCCGTATTTTGGACGAATATCCGAAAAAGACGCCTGGTTGGTTTCTCCTATGGGATGGTGGTCAATAATGACATCCGGTTTAAGCTCTTTAAACAGCACATTGTGATCCGGTTGTGAATCCACCATCACAATCCTGTTAAACCGTTCCAAATCAATAGTTTCAAAGGCAATCATGTTCACACCGATCAACCGTATCATCGCAAGGTTATCAGGACGCTCAATTTTATTTATGTTTGAAATGGTCACGCTTGCGGTTTTACGCCACAATAACCGCTTGATAGCCATTGCGCTGGCGATTGCATCCGGGTCGGCATTGATGGGGATTAAAACATGATCTTCGCCTGCAAACACAGTAAAAAACCGCCGTAACCGCTCTTTATTGGAAATCGTCATAAAAGGCATTCCTTATTACTGGTAAACGGAAGCTTACTAAAGATAAATGCTCTTTGACAAACAATTTTTGTAAATTGGGATGAAAAAAAATCCGGTTTGCAGCTAATTTGAAATCAGCGAAGCGGGTTGCATGTTCATCAATTTCTGAATGTTACACGATATGCAAAGATATGCTGCGCGGTAAAACGCCATTGCGGGTTATTGAAGTGATGCATAAAAAACGGCCACCCATACACTTCGGATGGCCGAAAGTTCTAACAAATTGTCACAGAACGATTACTTAGAAATAAATTTTGAGCTTAATCTGGCCGCTAATTTCATCTAAGTCTTTATTATCCCATTGTTCTTCATCATAATCTAATGTTTTGTGTTCACCATACAAGGCTGGCCCTACTGTTACATTATCGGTCAAAAAGTATTCATATCCAACTTCACCGAATAGTAAGCTCGAGGAATAAGAACAATCACGATCTCCGTAATCATCCTCGTACTTGCCAACCCCGAATCCAATCAGTGTATAGATATTGGAATTTTTATTTACGGAAAAATGGTAACCTAAATATGGGGCAATTGATTTAGAGGTTTTTTTATCACCGCCATTGTGTTTAGCCTTATAGGTCAGCTTTGTTCCGATTTCAAAATTATTCAAAACAAAGTATCCGATTTCACCGGAAAACTTGTACTTGGTATAATTATCTGAATTACCGGAAGTATCGGAAGTATAATTAAATATGCCCAAATTTGACGCGGCGCCGACAGAAACAGTGCCTTTTTCAATATCTTTTGCCAACGCGTTACCAGAAAAACACACAGTCATAACGGCCAATAAAATTACAATTAATTTAACAGTTCTCATTTCTATTCTCCTCCATAATAAGTTCAAAAAAATTTCAATCAACTCAGATACAAAATGAATACAACCTTGCAAAACTTCGAAACAGGCCTCCGAACCTAAGAATTCGCCAAAACCCATTGGAGGATTACTTCGAAGCAGGGCTACTATGCTAAAAGAAGAATTATAAATCAAGAAAAAAGATATTTCGAAACCAAAAAAATCACGTCACAGCATGCTTTACAGAATATAAGCGGCCATATGCCCTTATTTGTCAAGGGTATAGCCGCAGTAAGTTACCGCAAATCATTTACCATAAGGCATATACAAAGCATTTATAAGGCATATACAAAGCATTTACAAAGCATATACAAAGCATATACAAAGCATGCTCTTTGCAAATCTGGTTATAAATCCGGCCTTTATGCTGTATTGTGTTTTTCTTTTTAGACGATTTACCTAAAAATATAGCATCTTAACAGATACCATATTGGGCTTAAATTTTTTCGTCTTCAAGGCGCGCCAAAGTTTGCATACTTAACGTATTCGCACCCTTGGCTTAACACACAAGACGGGAAAACAAGACAAACAAGATGGTAGGCTTATTTCGATGCCCGTAAGACCAAGCCCGACCGTTTATACACAGGCATTAGCCTATGTCAAAGCGCATACTATCTTTTTCGGCATCGACTTTTAATGTTGAGCCTTCCGGGATGGATCCTTTGAGTATTTCCATGGCCAGAGGATTTTCGATAAATTGCTGAATGGCCCGTTTTAACGGGCGGGCGCCGTAGACGGGATCATAGCCTTTATCTGCCAGCAGCTTTTTTGCATCGCCAGTCAATTCAATGCGGATGCGCTTGGAGTCCAATCGTTTGGCCAGTCTTTTGATCTGGATATCGACAATGGCGCTGATCTCTTTGGCGCTAAGATTCAAAAAAAAGATGGTTTCATCAATACGGTTGAGAAACTCGGGTTTAAACTGCTCCCGCAAGGCCCCCATCACGCACACTTCAATCTTTTCGCGGTCAATTGCGCCCATTTGCTGGATAAAGCGGCTGCCCACATTGGAGGTCATAATCACGATGGTATTGGTGAAATCCACGGTTTTGCCGTGGCCGTCGGTCATGCGGCCGTCATCTAAAATTTGCAACAGTACGTTGAAGACTTCCGGGTGAGCCTTTTCAATTTCATCGAAAAGCACCACCGAATAGGGTCTGCGGCGCACGGCTTCGGTCAGGTAACCGCCTTCTTCGTAACCCACATATCCGGGAGGTGCGCCGATAAGTCTTGAAACCGCATGCTTTTCCATATACTCGGACATATCGATGCGTACCATGGACTGTTCATCGTCAAAAATAAATTCGGCCAGGGCCTTGGCGAGTTCAGTTTTTCCCACGCCGGTCGGTCCCATAAAAATAAATGAGCCAATTGGCCGATTGGGGTCCTGAAGACCGGAACGCGCCCTGCGAACCGCATCGCAAACGGCCCGGACGGCCATCTGTTGTCCAATCACCCGCTGTCCCAGGCGCTGCTCCATGTGAATTAGCTTTTCGCGCTCGCTCTCGAGCATTTTGCTAACCGGGATGCCGGTCCAGTGAGCGACGACTTTGGCAATGTCTTCATCGTCCACTTCTTCTTTCAACATCTTAGACTCTTTTTGGAAGGCTTCCAGATTACTTTTGGCCTTATCTAAACTTTTTTGCAGCTCAATGGCGCGCCCGTATCGAAGCTGGGCCACCAGGGCCAAATTGCCTTCTCTTTCGGCTTTTTGCTGCTGAGTACCTATTTGTTCCTGTTGTTCTTTGATGCTCCGGATTTGCTGTATCAACGCTTTTTCTTCTTCCCACTGCGTTTTCATCCCGGCAAAGCTGGCGCGATAGTCTTCCAAATCGTTTTCAAGTTTTTGCAAACGCTTCCTGGAGTCATTATCCGATTCTTTTTTCAATGCCTCGCGCTCAATTTCAGCCTGGGTGATTTTACGCTGTACTTCATCGATTTGCACCGGCATGCTGTCGATTTCAATACGTAGTTTGGAAGCGCATTCATCTATAAGATCAATTGCTTTATCAGGCAGAAAACGATCGGAAATATAGCGTTCGGATAATACGGCGGCAGCCACGATTGCAGAGTCTTTGATGCGTACCCCGTGATGAACTTCATATTTTTCTTTCAGACCGCGTAAAATGGATATGGTGTCTTCAATCGTCGGTTCGGAGGCCAAAACAGGTTGAAACCGGCGCTCAAAGGCCGCGTCTTTTTCAATATATTTACGGTATTCTGAAATAGTCGTCGCTCCCACGCAACGCAACGTGCCCCGCGCCAGGGCTGGTTTAAGCATATTCGAAGCGTCCATTGCACCTTCGGATGCTCCCGCCCCCACCAGGGTGTGCAACTCATCGATAAAAAGAATTACTTGCCCTTCGGCTTTTTCAACTTCTTTGAGTACCGCTTTGAGACGATCTTCGAATTCACCGCGATATTTTGCCCCCGCAATCAAAGCGCCCATGTCCAGGGCGGTCAGACGCCTGTTTTCCAACGTTGCGGAAACGTCTCCGGCAACGATTCTCTGGGCCAGCCCCTCAACGATGGCTGTTTTACCTACACCCGGCTCACCGATCAAAACCGGATTGTTTTTAGTCCGCCTGGATAAAACCTGGACAATACGGCGGATCTCCTCGTCCCTTCCAATTACCGGGTCCAGCTTTCCCAACCGCGCCAACTGTGTCAAATCCCTGCTGAACTTGTCCAGCGCCTGGTATTTTTCCTCGGGATTTGGATCGGTAACCCGCAAAGAGCCGCGAATCTGCATTAACACCTTTAGTATCGCCTCACGGGTCACACCATAGCTCTTGAGAATAGAGCCGGATTTGCCGGATTTTTCGTCCGCCACAGCTAAAAGCACATGTTCAATGCTGACAAACTCATCCTTCATTTTAGCGGCTTCAGAAAAAGCGCTATCCAGAACGGTTTTGGCGCCAGGCGACAGATACACATCGCTGACACCCGATATTTTTGGCAAGCCCTCCAAAGCCAGGTTCAACTCCTGAACAATCTCGCCTGGTGAAACGCCAAGTTTTCTGAGCATTGTACCGGCTACGCCTTCTTTTTCACTTACCATAACCGATAAAAGATGCTCCGGCTCAATTTGCTGATGGCTCAACTGCGAAGCCAGGCCCTGGGCATTTTGAATAAGTTCTTGAGACTTAATGGTAAATTTATCGAAGCGCATTTTTCCTCCAAAATCATCTAAATTATCTGAAAACTGCTCCCCGGCAAAGCTCTTATTGGTCCAAAAATTGCATAAATTTCACATAAATTAAGGCACACGACTTAAACTGTCAAACGGGAAAAAACAAGAAAATGGCTAAAACCGCACAAAGGTTATATATTTCAGAAAACTACGGCAACAATCCGGAAAAGAATTCTGACGTTATTTATTATTATTACCGTCATCTGCCCGTCACCGCCTGTCTGACATCTATTAATATTAAATTGATGATCTTGTTAAAAATAAGAATTATGAAAAATTCAAATCATCCGATATTGCGCCACGGCCATATCCGTTTTCAAAGTGCGCCAATGGGCGCATACTCATTGTCTGCGCCATGAACGCAAGGCTGATAACGAATTTAACGGCAATGCTTATCAGAACAAGCGATATTGGATGATTTGCATCTTTCAAACCTGCATGCCTTATCTTGCCCCATAGGTAATAAAAAAGCATTATTTTTAAAAGGAGAGGTCGTGCAAAGATTGATTTTAAAATTCAAGGATAAAATTCTCAATGTTTACCCCTTGGACCAAAACAGCAGCTTAACCATTGGAAGGCATCCAAAAAATGATATTTTCATTGAAGACCTGACGGTATCCGGATTTCACGCCCGTATCGATAACCTAAAGCAAGATGTTATGGTAAAAGACCTTGATAGCAAAAACGGCTTACTGGTAAATAATGAAACAAAAATTGAGGCCGTTTTACGCGATCAGGATCAAATTACCATTGGCAAATACACCCTATTGCTCGATTTGGCAAATAAAGTCAACTGTCAACAGTTTACCCCCAATAATGCAGCAGTTACACTGAATTCGTATAAGGCCAAAAGCACCACCGCAAGGGATAAATCCATAGATCCGGCAGACCCGGATACGCCCGCAAAACAGCACCAAACCGGGCAAAACTGTGAAACCGAAAAACAAAAACACACCGGCAATCTGGAATTGATATTTCTTGAAGGCGGCGAGGGTATAATCGAGATGTCCGGAAAAAACCGGATCGTTATAGGTAAAGACCCGCAAGCCGATATCTTAATCGATGGTATGTGGGGTATGGTCACAGGCAGTGCCTGGGCAATCATCTACAGGCAAAGCGACACGTTTTATATACGTTTCGCCGATGGGCTGATCAGACCCAAACACAATGGAAGCAGAGTCAGAGCTCCGGCTGTTTTGAATCATGATGATCTGCTGGAACTTGGACCGGTAAAAATTAAAGTTCAGGTGAAACCTGTAAAGTGACTGCTCTCGGCAATAAATTACCGGAATTTGCAATCTTAAATTTTTAAGTTTTATTAAAACACGCAAAGCTGCAAATATATGCCATGTCCGCTTTAGAAACTATTAAGTCCTTGATTACAACTTGTTTTATTAATATGGGCGATAGCGCCACCTCCGCCGGACTGTATTGCTTGCTGATTATTATCACGCCCGTGCTGATATTGCTTATTTTAATATTTGTGATGTTAAAACGAAGACAAAAAAAAACAGAGCAAGTACCATCTGCCCTGTCCCGGCAAATTATAGACAATGAAAAAATACTGCCTTTCTCATCAGCGCCAACCCAGACTATTGTTCCATTCAATAACACCCGCTTAACAGATAAGCAAAAAGTTCTGAAATTTTTCTTTAACTTATATAAAACACAGATTAAAACGCCCCCTCAAGTTCCCACTGAACTCTACCTGATTGAAAAACGCAAGACCTGCCCCGATGAAACTTATGAAATGCGTATTTTAAAAGATGGGGACTGGACTTCGCGCAGAATGTCAATAGGTCTTCTGGGCCAAGGCGGAGGAAGCAGAAGCAAATGCTTTTATGTAATTTTCGATTCACATATGGTAGTAAAAATACCCTCAAACCCCATCCTTAAATTTAGCCAGTATAACCGGCAGATAGCTGATGAAGCGGACGTTGTCGCCCGGCTTTCACCCCTTGAATGCATTGTCCCTAAAGTTTCTGTTATTCTTAAAACCATTTACAGCTTTCGGGGAAGCAGCAAGCTATCTCCGCAAGAGTTGGAAAAAAAATATGTTCAAGAACTCCCAATTAGACCACTTTTGCAAGAACACCTGAAAATTGGCCGGTCTTTTGTTTTTTTCATGGATCTGGCAAAACATTTCTTCCTTAGCACCGTAATGGACGAATTTCACAACAGGCCGGAAAAATTTACAGATGAAGCCATGCAAAATCCAGAGTTGATCTTTGATCAGAATGGATTTGCCTGCCGCTACAGTGAAGAAGCCAGCTCGGTTTGCCATCAATTACAGGAAATTTATTACAGCTGTGAAAAAATACTGCGCAAAATCATCGATGACGCCGCGATTGCAGACGATATTCCCACTTTCCGTATCAAGCATTGGTTTATCGTGCATCTTTCCGGAGAACAGCTCATCGAATCAAAAGAAGGTCTGCCACAAAATCTATTGGAAAAAATCAATGCTTTTTTTATTAAAATAATCAAGCACAACGAGCAGACTGTGGATACATACCGCCAAATCGTTAATAGTTATATTAAGGAAACACACTTTAGAAAAAGCCGCGCCTCTTTGGAGAGCCTGGCTTCCAACACGCTGAACCTGCTTGCCTGGATTGGATTAAAAAAACTGGCCTTGCGCGATCTGAAACCGGAAAATCTGTTTGTCGCGGGCAGTCCCGATGAATATCCGGTCTTTTTAAATGATACCAGCAAATTTACCATAGGCTTGATTGATGTGGAAACCGCCGTTTTAATAGAAGACAGCCTGGGTAAAAAAATTCCCCAACCCCAGCTGGCAGGCACCCCCTTATATGCCACGCCTTCCCATTTAATAACCAATGACATTCTAGAAAAAATTTATTACGATATTGCACACATATTTCATTTACAGGATTGGTATGCCACTGTTGCCATTATTTTTAAAATCTTTACAGGGAAAAATCTTTTCCCGGAAACCGCTAGGTGTTTTCCTGAAATTTTAAACCGGCTCGAACTCATAGACGCCGCCGGCCAGAACCTGGAAACCGATGTTGCCAATATGAGCCACTTTTTCTGGACCAACGCCAGCCATGAGCTTCGGCAAGCTCTTAGCGCACATCAGGATATACTCACGCGTGTTGAAGTTACCCTGCCAAAAAAATTCGTGCCAGTTATAATCAAAGTGTTAAAAAAAGATAGCGACCGGATAGCTCAAGCCTTATCGAACTGCATTGAGCAGCAAACCTTCTTTCCCGATGAAAAAAAACGCAATTATTTAAAAAAAGCGACTGCTTCGAAAATCCGGCTCATGAAAACCAAGCTCGAAAGCGAACATCACAAAAGAAGCCAATCAAAATTAGAGCATACAAAAATTATCAAATTTTTTTCTCAAATAATAAATTATAAATATCGCCTGAGTAAAAAAAAGCAAGCCGGTCTCGCCTTAAAAGACGGGACTGCAATCGCCGCAGACCAATTAATTGAAACCATGTTTGAATACGTTTTCCTGGCCATGCACCGGCCAAATTGGCCTGAGCTTGCACTCCACAAGCTTGATACCACACACGATCATGCGGTTAAGGATATCTCCACCTACCAGGCCACTATACTTTGAAAATTTTTCACGGTGCAGATCCTAACTGTTATTTGGCCGGATACGAACATCAATGCCTATAATTGATGTTCGATGATATAATATGTCAGATCATCAGGATGAACGCAGGTTTCCGAAATAGCTTTATGACGGATTGAAATACCGGCCTCGTGTGCCGATGAAGCAGATCCACTGACCAGAGGATGCCATGGCGGCAACTGCTTGCCCTCGTATATCAGCCTATAGGCGCATGTGCTGGGAAGCCAGCGCATCTTGGGCACCGATTTTGGATTCAACTTCAAACAATCGGGAACCAATACATGGCGGCAGGCATAGTCCGTGCAGCAGCAGGTTTCAAGGTCCAGAAGATAACAAGCCACTGATGTATAAATGATTTTCCCCGTTTTGGGATCATGAAGTTTTTGAAGACAGCACCTGCCACAACCATCGCATAGCATCTCCCATTGCCAAGAACTAAACTGATCCAAAGTTTTATTGATCCAGAAAGGTTCCATCGAAATTGTTACCAGTACTTTCAATCGAACTTGCCGCAAGTTGTGTTCCCGGAACTGATTTGCGGGATATTTAAGAAGCGGTCAGCATCTCTTCAGCCCGATACGCAAAATAAAAAAAATTATATCATAGGCTCGTATGAATTCATATAAAATCAAAAAAAACAAAACAAGGAGGAGATAAAATGCTTTCTTCAAAAACAACCTTTTTTGCCGTGATTATGATCGTATTGTTTTTTTTTACAATGGTTGCCATATCAACCGTAGCGGCCAAGGATTCAACCAAACCGCCTTTGGAAATCCATCTTGAACTCACCGAGGATTTCTACCGCGCGTTAAGCCAAAACGATTCGCCGGATTCAAAAACCCTTTCAACCAATTTATCCGAAAATTACCTTCACCAAATAGCTGTTTGCGCCCGCTACACAGTCGAAACCAACTTGCAGCTATTGCGTCAGCAGGATCGCATCATAGAGCTACTGAAAAAAATAAAAGAACAAAAAAATTCCAGACCATGAAAAAAGGAGTCAGATTTTTTTTTGCTTGCGGGATATACTCGGTTGAATCCAGCGGTCGTTGTAGCCCTGGTAAAGCCACTTATCGGGAAATCCGCGCTTACGGGTGAAAGTTGGATTTTTAGCCCAGCAAATCAGGCTGTCATAGGCATCCTGAATTTTTAAAAAAGTTTGGGCATCGCCGCCGATATCGGGATGGTGTTTTTTGGCTTGGCGCCGGTAAGCGCTCTTTATGTGATTTTTCAGGTTAGAGGTTGTCATCTCATTTGAGTTTAAATCCAACTGGATCAAACTGGAGTTACGTACAGCCGGTACTATAAGCTCTGTGGGAATAACCCGCTCGATTGAGCTATCGGGCTTGGACGCCTGATTCAATACATGCTCGGTGGCCCTGTAACGCTTTTTCGTCCGGTTTTTCTCTTCCCACCACACCGCTCCGAGGATATTGGAAAGGGCGCGAAAATCGTGCTCGGGTTTTTGCCCTTTCGTTCGCGGCAGCAAATAGCTGTGTATTTGTTCGCTATCGTAAGGCAAAATATCCATTATTATAACAAATTCAGTAAAATAAAACGTTGCGTAGCGGGTGTTCAGCGCTCTTAAAAGCCCTGCCCGGCGGTTTAAGCAGACCAGCAGATTATGCTTGCAAACCATTGAACAGTAACGCCGGTTACGGCGCGGCAAAGGATTTCCACAAGCCAGGCAAAGGCGGTAATTTTGGCCATTTGCCATAGGTATGCTGTTTTGAGTCGAATTTCGCATGAGAACCAAGCCAAGAGCACTAATATTAATGCAGCTTATAGCCTCCTTTTCTTAATAAAGCTTGTGCAAAAAACACAACAGATTGCCCGCTAAAGGACTCCTACTATAGCAGGAATCGGGCAGATTTCAAATTGGGCATATGCCAAAAATCACAATAGCAGCTTCCTCCACCCTGTGCTAAGACGGTTGAAAATGCGCTGCTTATTTCTTGTTCAATGCCAAATCACGGCCTGCCCACTTTTGCACACCGAATGGCAAATCATCGATAGAGCTTGCATTTTTTACCTAATTTGTCATAAAAAATGCAAAAAATATATAATGTAATTTTATTGGAATCCGATATTACTTTAAACGTTTTCAATACAATAAATATTAAAAAGTCATCAATCACTATAAAATAACAACCAACTAAACAGGACAAAAATGGAAACGAAAAGGTCACACTATATAGAATTATTTCAACAAGAAACACTTGATAAAGTATTGCCCGCTCAGCGGACCGATGAATTTTTCGAAGCTCTGTTGGGCGATGCCCAGGATGGCGCTTATGACATCCGGCTCCGCTTTAAAGACTGTGAACACGACCAGTTGCTTTTTGAACTGGAATTGCATGAACGGCCCGGCAAATGCCTTGCCTGTCACCTTACCTACGGCCTGCCCAAAGTTTTTAGCCGCCACCCGGTTATTAATCTTGACCATGTGGTGAAAAAAATCGATGAATTACTCAACGGCCACGTCCGTTGCCGAACATGGCGCCTCGGCCCCACACGTGAAATAAATCGCAAGCTTCATGTCGTGCCGCTGATAATCGGCATTGATCATTGTGCATAAAATGCCAATTCCGGTTAAATCCTGTAAATAGCGGCATCGAAAACCCTATGTAGTGACCCAGCTTGGGTTTGCGAGCCTGGGCTTTATAGATAAAGTCAAATAATTGCTTAAATAGTTTCAATGAACACATCCTTAAAATCATTCATATATTTCTTAAAGCTCCCATATTTTCTTTCATTTGCTTCTTCTTCTATAAATGCCTTAAATGCATCTAAATATTCATCGACTTGGCTATTTAAAAACATATTATCTTTTTTTTGTGAAGATTTTCCTCGGAATACGTTCGAAAAAAACTTACCACCCTTCCAATTGTAAACTTTATAGTTATCCTTATTCAAAAACTTATCAAGTACATCCCGCAATTTTCTCATGGCCTTCGGATTATCAATTTTATTAAGTAGTAAGTTACCATAAAATTTGCTCTCTGATTCAAATTTATCTATATTATTTCTGATAGCCTGTATATATTTTCGAATATCCTTGACTTTATTATCTCCTTTAGGCTTGTCACCTTCACTAAGAGGCAATATACTTTCGGGTGAAAACCGATCATTAATTAAATCAGTACGATATTCAAGATATTTATTTTCATCAGTCAATTCAATATAGCCCTTTTCATCGAAAGCTTTTACTGCCTGAGCATTGTTATCTTTTACTAACTTTCTTGCTTGAGCAATATCATCTATTGCCTCCTTGTATTTACCAACCTCTTTTTTTGACTTCGAACGCAGAAAAAAGGCCTCAACTATATGTTTGTAGTCACTTACGTTATTTTCGTTAATTTCATTATGCTTGCCTTCAAAAAGTTTGCAGTCAATTGAGTTGATGATTACAGTAAGATCTTCTATTGCGCCTTCGTGGTTTCCGGTTTTTTGGTAATATTTAGCGCGTAATAAACGTGCCTCAATGTTTTTTGAGTCTAATCTGATAGCATCATCAATATATCTGATAGCATTTTTTTCTTCACCGTTTTTTATTTGGGCATAAAAGCGCAATTCGTATAACTCATCGATGGGCTCCAAGTTCTCATCGATGCCAAAATTAAGGCATTTAATTGCCTCTTCGTAATTTTTTAACTTTATGTATGAAACGCCCAATTTACAATATATATCGCCAGCAACGGTTTTATTTTTAGAATAGTTACCCTTATCGACAGCCTGACCAAAAAAATTAATTGCCTCTTCATGCATTTCTAACTTTTGGTACGCAAGCCCAACGTAATAGCATACATCGGCATCGGCGGGGACTTCAGCGTTTAAGTCGTAACCTTTATTGATGGCACCAATAAAGACGTAACCTTTATTGATGGCATCAATATTATTGGCATCAATAATATCTTTGATAGCATTTTCTTTTTCACCGTTTTCTAATTGGGCATTAAAGCGCAATTCGTATAACTTATCGATGTGCTGCCATTTCTGCTCGATGCCAAAATTAAGGCATTTAATTGCCTCTTCGTAATCTTCTAACTTTATGTACGAAATACCCAATTTACAGCATATATCGCCAGCGGCGGTTTTATTTTTAAGATAATAACCCTTATCGACAGCCTGACCAAAAAAATTAATTGCCTCTTCATGCTTTTCTAATTTTTGGTACGCAAGCCCAACGTAATAGCATACATCGGCATCGGCGGAGGCTTCAGCGTTTAAGTCGTAACCTTTATTGATGGCATCAATAAATTCAGCTATTGCTTCATCATGCTTTCCTCGCTTTAAAAGGGCGATCCCACGGTCATAGGCAGCTTCAGTATTATTTATAACCAGATGTTTTATTAAATTCCCGGTATAACTAGGAGGAAGTGTTCTGGCAAATGCTGTGAAAAGATTTCCTCCAAAACTTCTCAAATATTTTATTAGTGAATATTCCTGATTTTTTTGATCATGGGATTGATCTGTTACATTATTTTTCGAACGGTTAACTTCACCATTTAAAATCATCATGCACTCCATTTGTATAATTAATTAAAGAACTATACGAAATAATACTTTTAGCGTATAAAACAACAGAAAACGAACAAGCAAAATATATACCAACGCCATAATTAGCGTTATTAGAGAAATTATAGTTCAAACAATGTATTCTAATTGCCAACTTAATTGGCAGGCTGCATATCTTGTTGCCATCAAATACGAATTGTTCTGAAAACAGGCGCTTCATCTGTTTAAACGAAAAAAAATATATGACGGGTGGCGGGTAAGGCGATTTGTGTTAAATAATATATTTTCTTACATCCCTTTTTTCCCGTATAGTGTGTTATGCCATAGGTTCGAATACGTAAAGTATGCAAACTTTGGCATGCCTTAAAGACGAAAAAAAATCTAAACCCAATAAGGTATCGGTTAAGATGTTATATTTTTCCGCAAATTGCCTAAAAGGACCGGATAAGGCGAACTGGAGGGCCATCACATAACCATTCTATCTTGGTTTTTTTTATATTTATTCATGATGTTGGCAAGCGGGCAAACGCCCTGGCCTTTGGGCAGGGCGCATTTTGCAATCTTTTTATCTGTTTTAGGGGGGCAAACACAAGCAAGAGCAGGATATATACAGCTTCCAGACCCCTAAAGCTTACCTTCCTCGACCCGGTGACATGCAACACGGGTTGGTTCGGAAAGCTTTGTTGTTATAGGGATTTCGGTTTTGCATCTTTTATCGGCATAGTTACAGCGGCCGTGGAAGACGCAGCCTGGGGGCAGATTTATGGGAGTGGGAACTTCCCCATTGAGGCGGATGTAGTTTGGGTCTTTTGCACCCAGTTTAGGAACGGCGCTCAGCAGCGCTTTGGTGTAAGGGTGCCTCGGGGTGCTGAAGATCTCCTTTGCAGGGGCAAGCTCACACAACATGCCCAGATACATCACGGCGACCCTTGTGCTGATATGCCGGACTACGGATAAATCGTGGGTGATGAACAAGTAAGTAAGTTTTCGCTGCTCTTGGGCATCCATGAGAAGATTGAGTATTTGGGCCTGTATGGAAACATCCAGCGCCGATACGGGTTCATCAGCCACTACAAATTCAGGGTCTACCATGAGCGCCCTGGCGATGCTGATGCGCTGACGCTGGCCACCGGAAAATTCATGAGGATAGCGCTCCGCCCATTTAGGATCTACGCCTACCAGGCGCATTACTTCACTGACCTTTTCTTCCACCGCTGACGCTCCAATGCCCTTGTTGTGATATTTTACCGGCTCTTCCAGGGTGCGTTTGACTGTCATGCGCGGGTTAAGCGAGGCATATGGGTCTTGAAATATCATCTGCATCTTGGACCGGTAGGCCAGCATGGCCTGTGACGATAGGTTGTCGATACGTTTGGCGCCATATAAGATCCGTCCGCTGTTAGGCGGATAAAGGCCAAGCACGGTGCGGGCCAACGTGGATTTACCGCAGCCGCTTTCTCCTACAATGCTGAGCGTTTCTCCACGCTGAATGGAAAAACTAATGCCATTAACGGCCCTTACGATGGTGCGGTTGCGGGTGATCCGGCCGGCCTTAAAGGTAATTTGATCTAAAAACGTACCGGATATGTCGAAATGTTTTACGACATTAACAAGTTCTAAAAGTGCAGTTTGCTCGGCCATTATTTATTGGTTATCCTCGTTTAAAAGGTTTAGCAATTTGTCTTGATCAACGGTTTTATCCACTTGGTGACAAGCCGCAAAATGCTCTGGAGCGCTTACCGGCTCCAGTGCGGGCCTGGATTTTTTGCAGACTGGCTCCTGGAGACGGCAACGCGGATGAAAGGCGCAACCGGGCGGTATGGCCGTCAGATTGGGCATCATTCCCGGAATCTGGGTTAACCGGCTGCCTGCCTTACGCGCGCCGGGCAACGAATTGATCAATCCGATGGTGTAGGGGTGCCGCGGGCAATTGACAATATAATCCGATGGGCCGGTTTCAATAATCCGGCCGGCATACATTACCGCGATACGCTGTGTGACCTGGGAAACCACGGCCAGATCATGGGTAATTAAAATCATGCCCATATTTTCGGTTTCACATAACTGTGAGAGCAGTTCCATAATTCCGGCCTGGATGGTTACATCCAGGGCGGTGGTAGGTTCGTCTGCAATAATCAAGGCCGGATTTGTCAGCAAGGCGATGGCTATGACGATACGCTGGCGCATACCGCCGGACAGCTCGTGGGGATATTGCTCCAGGCGCTTTTCCGGTGAAGGAATGTAGACCTTGCGTAATTTTTCAAGGGCTATGTCACGGGCATCTGATTTACTGGCATCGCGATGGGCCAATACTGTCTCGATCATTTGAGTGCCGATTGTCAGCACGGGATTCAGGGTCATCATAGGATCTTGAAAAATCATACTGATGCGGTTGCCGCGGATGCTGCGCATTTTTTCTTCCGGCAAACGGTTGAGTTCATGTTCTTCGAAACGTATACTTCCGCCCGAGATAAAACCGGGCTTGCTGATCAGGTTGATCACGGCAAATCCTGTTACTGATTTTCCTGCGCCGCTTTCACCTACCAAACCGAGCTTTTCTTTTTTGTCCAGTGTGAAACTGATACCGTCAATGGCGGTTAAATCTCCAAAACGCAGGGCGAATTTTACTTCCAGACCATTGACTTCCAGCAAATGACCCATGATTATCCTTTGTATAGCTTGGGGTTCAATACATCCCGCAGCCAATCGCCGAACAGGATGATTACCAGGGTGAAGGTTACCAGCAAAATTCCGGGAAAAAAAGTAATCCACCAGGAACCGGAAAATACGTATTCAAAACCGGCCTTGATAAGTGAGCCTAAAGAAGGCTTGGTTACGGGCATGCCCAATCCAAGAAACGAAAGCGCCGCCTCACTCATAATGGCTTGGGCCACCTGAATGGTGGAGATCACCAGAACCGGCGTCATGGTATTTGGCAAGATGTGGCGAAACATTATCAATCGCCGGTTTAACCCAATTACCCGGGCGGCTTCGACATACTCCTTATTTTTCTCGCCAAGCACCGAGGCCCTGACAGTACGTGCGTATTTGGGCCACTCGGAAAGGCCGATAATCACAATTAAAAGAGGCAGGGCCAGCTCTTCAAAACGGCCTACCCCAAATGCCAATTGAAAGATGGCGCTGGCAATGATGGCTACGATCAAGTAGGGGATGGAAAACTGTATGTCCGCGATACGCATCAGAGTACTGTCTACCCGTCCGCCAAGGTATCCGGCTGTCAAACCCACGATTATCCCCAAAATGGCCTGAAACAGCACAGCGCCGACACCGATGAATACTGAGGTCCGCAGCCCATAGATCATAGTGGAGTATAGATCGCGCCCCTGGATATCGGTGCCGAGCAAAAAACGTTCTTCTCCATCGTCCATCCAGGACGGCGGCAGTTCGGCGTCCATGATATCGTAAGTGCTTGTATCATAAGTGTTATAAGGTGCAACAAGGGGAGCGAAGATGCTGACCATGAATAGAAAAAAAAAGATGGAAAAACTGCCCAGAGCCACCGGGTCGCGCTTAAAACTGTAAAAAAAATAAGATTGCCTGAACCGTTGCCAGCTTCTCATTTGGCCCCCGTTATGCGTACCATTGGATTGATAAAGCCATAGGCGATGTCCACAAGTGTGTTAATCACTACGAACATTACTCCAACCACAACCAGATAGGCCACCAGCAGCGCCGTATCTGAGCGCTCCACAGCCTCTAAAAACATAAATCCCATGCCCTGCCATTGAAAAACGGTTTCGGTAAGCAGGGTAAAGGCAAACAAAATACCTATCTCCACCCCGAACACGGTAACCACTGGCAGCAAGGTGTTTTTAAATGCGTGAACCAGCCATACCCTGTAGCGGCGCAAGCCCTTGGCCCATGCAAATTTGATATACTCGGTTTCCAAAACTTCCATCATTTCCGAGCGAATCAGCCGAATGTATAACGGCAGCATAATAGAAGAAAGTGAAATACTAGGTAAAATCAAGTGAAGTAGACCGTCTGCGGTAAGCAAACCGGTGTCCCATCCCCAGATATCGACTGTTTCTCCGCGGCCGTAGGATGGAAGCCATTTAAGCTCAACTCCGAAAATATAAATCAATGTAATGGCTGTAAGAAAAACTGGCACTGCCACGCCAATAGTGCTCGAGCCCATGACAAACCGCGAAAACCATGTTTTTGGCTTAATGGCAGTATAAATGCCTATGGGAAAGCACAGAACCAGGATCATCACCGTCGAACCAAACACCAGTTCCAGGGTGGCCGGGGCCTTGGACAAAATCACATCCACAGTAGGCTTGTTATGGAAATAAGAAATCCCTAAATCACCGTGGACTGCATTGCGCACAAACCGCCCAAATTGCGTTAAAAAAGGATCGTTGAGCCCCAATTTGTCCCGCAGAGCTTCGCGCTCGGCAACGGAAACCCTTTCGCCCACCATATCGCGTACGGGGTCTCCGAGTTTGTTTTGCACAGTAAATCCAATTCCCGCGATGATCACCATTACAAAAATAGCCTGGATAATTCTTCGAACAATAAACGCAAACATAAAAATTTTATTCCATATCCCGGTTTTAGGTTCTTATTTACAAAGCAGTTAGATTAAGGGCCTTGGAAGCTGATTGGTTTTTGACGACCGATACACAGAGCCAAAAAGCCCCTAAATTATAACTATTTCATCACTAGATCACCAAAATACGGAAAATTCATTATGTTGAGGATGGGCTCGACATTGATGCCCTTGCGAGCGCCGTATGCGAAGTTTTGCCAGTGAAACGGGATAAAGGCCGCTTCGTCATAAAGAATTCTTTCAATTTTTTTAAGCTTTGCGGCGCGAACCTGCATATCGGTTTCCACCATGGATTCCAGGGTCAGTTTATCAACTTCTTGATTGCAATAATTACCCGAATTATACTGACCGAGTCCGGTTTTCCTATCCGGGCACATTGCCAGGTATTCATAAAAGTTGCCGGAATCCTCGGTATCGGAATGCCAGCCGATTAACTGAAAATCAGCCGGTTGGCGATCAAATTCGTCCCAATACTGAGCCTTGGGCATGGTTTTCAGATTGATCTTGATTTTTATTTTAGAAAGCATGGACACGAAAGCTTCAGCGATTTTCTCATCGTTGACGTAGCGGTTGTTCGGAGCGATCATGTTAGCAGTAAAGCCTTTTTCGTAGCCTGCCTGCTTCATTAACTGTTTGGCCTTTTCAAGATCGTAGCGAGGCTTGAGAGTTTCGTCATGTCCCAAATAACCTTCGGGGCTCATTTGGCCAGCCAGGGTCGCGGTGCCCTTCATCAGCCTTTTTACAATGCCATCGTTATTGACTGCATGCACAATTGCCTGGCGAACCAATGGATTACGCAAGGGTTTAGAACGTTTTTGGTTCATTTGAACGGTGATGATACGAGTGCCGGTGACTGTAAACAGATTAACCTTTCGATCCCGTTCAATACGTTTAAAGTCCTGGGGCGGTACCGGGGAAATAACATCCACATCTCCGGAAAGCAGGGCGGCTACACGGGTGGCTTCTTCCTTGATGGGTGACAAAACTATTTTATCTACGTTTCCGGGGGATTTTTTATCCCAATAGTCTGAATTGCGTTCAAAGAGCATCTTAACGCCGTGCTCGCGGTAGGTGCAACGATACGGACCGGTGCCGCTGGGCAAAGTGGATTTGGCAAAGCTGTAGCCCACTTTGACAATATTGTCCTTGGCTTTGCCCTTATTATCTTTGCCTGTGTAAAAGACGCTGTCTACCGGAAATATGTAAGTGGCCATGTTGAGCAGCAGCGGATAGGGTTTGCTTGTTTTGATGTCTACCGTATGGTCGTCTATAATGACCGGTTCTTCAAACAGTTCGAAAAGCCCTTTAAAATCCACGCTCTTTTTGAGCCTGTTAACGCTGAAAACTATATCCTTGGCTGTAAAAGGATTTCCGCTGTGGAAGCTGACGCCCTTTCGCAGGTAAAAACGCATGGTTTTATCATCGATGCGCTCCCATCGCCGGGCAAGACGCGGCTCGAAAGACATATCCAGGGTCCAGCGCACAAGCGGATCAAACACAATATGGGAAAACTGCAACATACCCGCGGATAATTGTTCGTGGATATCTAGGGTTTTTGGATCTGCATCCAGAGCCAAACGCAGCGTTTTGCCTTTTGCGATTGCGGTTCCGCTAAAAACAAGGCCAGCAGCCAGACACAATAATATGATTTTCTTCATTTCTCCTCCTATCCGTAACACGTTATATGCAAATGCAGCGGTTAACTTCACTGCTTGAAGCCAGATCGAAACAGGAGACACAGGACGGGGTATTACAAATAAATTTTATATATATTTAGATTTTTATATATTTAGATCAAGGGAATAATCAGGATAATAAAAGGAACCGGCGGGTTGAATCTTAAGGTCTTAGAAGAGACAGCAAAATTTGATCAGATCATCAAAATTATCTTCCAAAGATAGACATTCTAATAAAAAGCCCGCTCCAGTATTGATTTCCTAATCAGTCCAATAAATACTCACTCTAATTATTGGCATTAACCCGCGAACAGCTAGCATGTCAAGCATAAATATACGATTTTTCACGATACAATACAGGGCTTATTTTTAATATCGGCCAAAGAATAAGTAACGTTCACTCAAGTTTTTGTTAACATCTTGAATTTATAGGTTTTTTATTTCAACTTTGCGAGCACTAACTCAAGGTGGCCGAAGTTATGACCAAGGCCGCAATACAAACACATGACTTTTGGCCGTAGAAAATTGGTCATGACGGCATATAATTTTGATAGAGCATCCGCAGCAAAGTGACAAAAACAACGCAAAGAAAAAGTGGACGAATAAAGTGAACGCCTTTTTCAATGGCAAGGTTGGAGCCTATGCGCGCACCGGCAATCTGGCCTGCGGCCATGCATAAACCGATACCATATAAAACATTGCCGCCGATAATAAATACAGTCAAGGCAACAATATTGCTAGTAAAGTTCATCACCTTGGTATACCCCACGGAAAGGGTCATGCTCTGACCCAAAAAGACAAGGTAGGCCGCAGTCCAGAAAGATCCCGTTCCCGGACCGAAAAAGCCGTCATAAAAACCCAGGCCCAATCCGAAGATAAGATAAAACACACCTTGAGGTATCAAGGCTTTCTTTTTTTTACGTCCTATATTTTTTGCAAAAAAAGTATAAATCAATACAATAAAAAGTAGAACGGGAATAATATGTTTTAGAAAAAATGGATCGAGATTGCTGATTGCCATGGCCCCAAACACGGCGCCGGCAAGTGTCAGGACAATGCCCGGGTAAAGTTGTTTGAAACCCGTGTTACTTTTTTTCATATAGTTATAGGCAGCCGAAAGTGTTCCAAAGCTGCCCTGGAGTTTGTTAACGCCAAGGGCCATATGGGGCGGTATCCCCGCAGCCATAAGAGCCGGAAGACTGATCAATCCTCCCCCGCCGGCAACCGAGTCCACGAATCCGGCAAAAAGTCCCGCGCCAAAAAGAAGTAAATAGATTTCAAAGGTTAAATCCGGTAAGACCAATGTTTTCAATCTCCAGACAATCTTTTTACAGGAGTTAAAGTATAAGATTTCTTATAATACACTCAAAAAAAGAAAAACAGGAAAAAGAGATGGTTTAGCCAGGAAATATTCTCGCGGGAGCATTTTTGTGACTGCTCCCGGCGATAAATTACCGGGAACTTTCGCCGGATAATCTTAGAGCCTGTTTGGGAATTATTAAATCGGCAGCAAAAGCACGAGGGCGAGGGCGAGGGCGAGGCCAAAATGTCTCAAATTTTCTATTTCCCAAACAAGTTCTTAAACATCTTAGGGTCGCGGAAAAATTGTTTTGTCCAATTGGCGCAGGATATGGGCTCGTATTCAAGGCGCGCAAAGCCGTGCATATCGAGATATTCGCAGCTTTGCGCAACGCAGAAAACGAGTTGATAGACAAGTCAGTTGGAATAAAACATTTTTTCCGGGGCCCTTATATCTGCTCTGACTCATTGGATTGGTCAAGAACCTGGCGGATAAGATGGGCCAGCTCTTCCATTGCCAAAGGTTTAAGGGCGTATGCGCGGATGCCGATGGTCTTGGTTTGTTTTTCGTTCATCGTATCGCTAAAGCCCGTACACAATATAATGGGTAAATCCGGGCGCAGTTCAAGCATGCGTTTGGCCATTTGGTCACCGGTTATTTCCGGCATAATCATATCCGTAATCACCAGGTCAAAGGCTTTAGGGTCTTTCTCAAACGCAGCAAGCGCTTCAGGGCTTTTATTGTAAACCTGTACTTTATAGCCCAACAAGCCAAGCATGTGCTTGAGCATATCGGTCTGAAACAGCTCGTCATCTACAAACATTATTCTTTCTTTGCCTACGGGCAGCGCTTGTTTTTCCACCATGGGGTGCTTGGGTTCAATATCCAGGGCCGGAAGATAAACATCGAAATGGGTTCCTTGCCCCGGTGTGCTCTTGACCATTATGCCGCCGCCTAAGCTTGTGACAATGCCGTGCACCACGGACAATCCCATTCCGGTTCCTTCGCCTTTGGGTTTGGTAGTGAAAAACGGATCATAAATGCGGGCAATATTTTCCTCACTGATACCGGCGCCGGTATCTGTGATGCTTAACTTCAAGTAAATCCCAGGTTTCAATTCGAGAAAGTTTTCGGCTACTAATTTTTTTTCAAGGCGCACTGTCAATTGACCGCCCTTTTCGCGCATGGCATAGCCGGCATTGGTACACAAATTCATCATAACCTGGTGGATTTGAACCGGATCGGCCATAACAGCGGCATTGGTTTCGGTTTCCTGCCGAATCTCAATGGTGGCTGGCAAGGTGGCTCTGAGCAACTTGAGTACTTCTTTGACGATAATCTTCACCTGTACCGGTTTGGGCTCGATTTCGCTTTGACGGCTGAATGTCAAAATTTGCTTGACCAGCGAACGGGCGCGCTCCCCGGATTCGAGTACACGCTCAAGGTAGTGGTAGTTTGGATGCTTCTTATCGGTGTCTGAGGCCAGGATTTCACTATAGCCTATGATGGATGCTAAAATATTGTTAAAATCATGAGCGATACCTCCTGCCAGGGTTCCCAGCGCCTCCATTTTCTGAGCTTGCTGGAGTTGCAGTTCAAGTTGCCTGCTTTGTTTTTCGGCTTTGGTGCGCTCGGTAATGTCAATGGAAACACCGCCTAAAGCAAACAAGGCGTTGTCCTGAAAAATGGGAAACCTTGTCGTGAGCAGGTCACGCGCCTGGCCATCGTGCAATTGCACTGTTTCCAAGGTATTGGCGGCGGCGTGGCTGTGCAGAACCATGTCATCGTTATTTTGCAGCAGCCGGGCCGTTTCTTTGTTCCACACTTGGTCATTGCACAAACCTACCGAATCGCCGCTCCGGGTTCCCGTGAACCTGGCAAAACCATCATTGACAAACATATAGCGGCCCATGAGGTCTTTCATATAGGCCAGCCCAGGAAGATTCTGCATAAATGCATCAAACAGGTTTTTGCTTTCCTTGAGTTCTTTTTCAACCTGCTTGCGGTCCGTAATGTCGAGCATAATGCCTACCAGACCCGCCACACTTCCTTCATCATCGGCAAAGGTGGCCTTAAAAAGCATAAAATCGCGTGTAACACCATCGGCGCATAAAATCTGCTCTTCATGGGTCTGTATGCCCGAGCTGCGCATAAGAATAAGATCCTGGTTGTGATAGTGCATGGCCATATCGCTCATTGCACCCTCTTTCAAGTCGATAAGCCTGCGCCCCATGATTTGGCCCTTAGGCTTGCCAAGCGTTTTAGCATAGGCAACGTTGCAACCTAAAAAAAACCCTTGTTCATCCTTATAAAAAACGGGGTTGGGGATGGTATCGATCAAAGTGTTCATAAAATTCAAATTGTCCAGCAAGGCCTTTTCCGCCAGCCGCCGTTGGGTGATGTCGGTAATAACTGCGATCAATCCCAATACCTGTCCCCGTGCATCACGTTTGTAGGACCAATCCACCTGAGTTTCAATGATGCGCCCATCCGATGTAATATCCTTGCTGAACCAGGGCTGCGGATAAGGCTTTTGCTCAATGAGCCGGGACAGATGCTCATGTAATTGCTGTCTTTCCTCGTCTGAAACAGCCGAGTTGAACAACGATTTGCCCATGAGTTCGCCGTTTTCGATACCATGCATTTTAAAATATGCCTGATTTGCAAAGGTGATTGTGCTATCGGGTTCTATTTCCACAATCCCGTGGGGGATCGTCTCAACCAAGGTGCGGAAGCGTTTTTCGCTCAGGCGCATGGCTTCAACCGCCTGGCGGCGCTCTAAAATTTCAAGTTGCAATTCCTTATTGGCATCAATTAGATCCCTGGTTCGTTCATTTATCCGCCGTTCCAGTGAATCACGCACCTTTCGCAGAGCCTTGTCTGATTGTTCATGGTTCAACATCGCTAAGCCGGCCTTAAATAAGATAACCGCAGTAATCACCATAAGTACTCCGGCAATCAACAGCAGGCTGATATTGCTTCTTGCCAGAAGATTCTTCAATCTGCCGTGAACATCCGAAATATCGTAATATATTTCAACGGCTCCCTTGAAACCGCTTTTGATGATAATTGGAATAAATACCTTGAGCACATCATGATCGGGCATACGGCCTGGGGAAAGGGAGCTTTTTCGAGCAATGAATATTGAAAAAACACGCCTGCGTGAAACCTTTTGGGTAAAGTATAATTGCTCGCTTAGCATTCCGACCTCAATACTTTCCGTGGAGAAAATCACTTTGCCGTCGGCATCGTATAAACTGAGTTTATCTAGTTTAAAATCGGTCTGCATTTTTTTCACGAGTTGTTTTAATTGAATATCATCGGCGGGATCGATGTTTTCCGGCCCTTTATCACGCAACAAAAAACGCGTTATATGGGCAGCAACCCGCTTTGCGCTGTCCTCTTTCAGGGTAAAAAGCATTTGACGATAAGCCGGGGATAAATAAATCAGGTTGTAAATTGGAAATAAAATGGCTACGGCAAGGCAAGCTAAAAAAATATTGCGTAAAAAAGGCACCCGCCAGATATGAGATATAATCTGTTTTGCCGAAGGACGATAGGTATCAGCCGATTCATCGGCTTGACTGGACAAAGACATATTAAACCTCTGATTGGGTTGCGGTGAAATCGAGCACGAATTTTATCAGGTTTCTATTAAAAGTTCTAACAAAGGCGGGTGTTATCGGCAAGAGATCCTTTATTTAAAACTGTTGACTACTTTCAGCAGGCACTGGCGAAAGGCAAGATTGTCTGGCAAAAAAAATTGAAGCTGCGTACGTGCACGCCATAAGCGCAAAGCTATAGAGCGATAGGACAAGGCCTTCCGGTAAAGGCGCAAATAGCCTTCCTGAAGTTGCCGGACCGTCATCCTGGCAGGCTGGAAAACCACATGACCGCTATCGTATTTTTCCCAATTACGGTGCAGGATACGGCCTTGGCTTTCCATTTTTTCGAACAGCTTGGTTCCCGGATACGGGGTCATGATGCTGATGTAAACGCTGTCCAGGTTGGAATTGAGAATAAAACGGGCCATGGTGTCAAAAACGGTTATATCATCGTTATCAAATCCCACCATAAAGCTTGATTTAATCCCGATGCCGTATTTATGAAGCTTTTCAACGGCCTTTATATATTCGCTGGGCCGGTTTACACGCTTTCCAACCTGGCTCAAAGTTTTATCCGACAGACTTTCCAGACCGATGAGCAAGCCCAGGCAACGAGTTTCGGACATGCGCTTGAGCAACTGTTCATCCTGGGTCACAGTAATGGAGGCTTGCCCCACCCATTGCAGGTTAAATGTTTTCAGCAGTTTGAAAAGTTCCATACAATAGCTGCGGTTGCCCACGATATTGTCATCCACAAAAAACACCAGATTCTTGAGGGCAAACCGTTTTTTGGTGGTTTTTACCTTTGAAACCATTTTTTCTATCATTTCCAGGGGCTTGGTTCGGTGTTTTCCGCCAAAAAAATTGGTGACCGCGCAATAGGAGCAATTAAAGGGGCACCCGCGCGTGGTTTCAATAAAATCAACCGGTGTATAGCGTTCTTTATCAATGATATCCCAACGGGGAGGTTTGGCCTGACTGACATCAAATAAATGATCAGCCTTGTAAATCCGTTTTAACCGCCCTTGTTTGAAATCCTCCACAACACGAGGCCAAACCAGTTCGCCTTCGCCTGCCACAACAGAGTCGCAGTGCTCAAGCGCTTCGGCCGGCATTGCTGAAGGGTGCATGCCTCCCATCACAACTGTTTTTCCCAGACAGCGGAACCGGTCTGCAATAGCATAGGCTCTCGGCGCAAGGGCCGTCATGGATGTAATGCCCACCAAGTCCGCGTCAGCGTTAAAGTCCAGGACTTGAATCCTTTCGTCTACCATGTGGACATCACAATCAGGGGGAGTGTAAGCAGCCAATGTAGGTAAAGCTAAGACGGGCAATTTAAAAAGAAAGTCCTCTCCAAGTATGCGTTTTTGACTGACCGGCGACACTAAAAGTATTTTTGTTTTTGCCATGGCGGCCCTTATGTTTCGATTAGTGGCTTAGGTTCTTGGTTGTTTCAAAAAAAACAACCCCTTCCCTGCTCGCAGAAGGGCAGGGGTTGTTTTGAAGCGTCTTTAATTTTAGGGATCAATCTACTTTAGGTCTGGGCAAAACCCCGGCTCGCTCTGCAATTTCAGGCACACGGTGCTCCCACTCAATGGCCATAAGGTGAACACCGGCCACCCCCTCCATTTGTTTAAACTCTTCGATTTGTTCCAGGGCAAATTTAATTCCTTCCTCGGCCTGCATTTTTTTATCCACACCCTTGAGACGCTTGATCAACTCCTGGGGCACATCCATACCGGGAACGAACTTGGCCATGTAGTTTGCCATACCGGCGCTCTTCATGGGAGTAACTCCAGCCAAAATATGGGTTTTTCCGGTAAGTCCCATATCCACGGCCTGTTTCATGAATTCGCGGAAGCGTTCCATGTTGTAAATGCATTGGGTCTGAATGAAGTCGGCTCCGGCGTCAATTTTGTTTGCCAGCCGGTGGGCCCTAAACTGCCAAGGATCGCCAAAAGGGTTGGAGGCCGCGCCGATGAAGATTTTAGGAGGTTCGTCAATGGCTTCATCATTGATAAATTTACCTTCATCGCGCATCTTTTTTGCAACGGCGATCAATTGTATACTGTCAATGTCAAACACATTTTTGGACTCAGGATGATTTCCAAACTGCTGATGGTCGCCGGACAAACAAAGCATGTTGCGAATACCCAAAGCGCTGGCTCCCAGAATATCACTTTGTATCGCAATACGGTTGCGGTCGCGGCAGACCATCTGGAAATTGGGTTCCAGGCCGGCCATAACCATAAGCGCGCTGGCGGCTTTGCTGGACATGCGCACCACTGCGGTTTGGTTGTCGGTCACATTTATGGCATCGACCATGTCCCGCAGGGGCTCCATTTTTTCCTTGAGATGGCCTACGTTGGCGCCCTTGGGCGGCCCGCATTCACCGGTAAAGGCAAAGTGACCGGCCTTTAGGACTTTTTCCAAATTGCTTCCTGATTTGTAGCCGCTATCACTCATTTTACCAATTCCTCCCTTATGCTTCTGCGTGGTCCGCCGTCACGGGCAGTTCTCCAATCCTTAGGCGCCCGGTAAAGCCTTAAATCCTCAAGCCGTCCCTGATCGACTTTTTTCTTAACGATGGTATCCCATATACATTCGGTTTCCTTGGAGATTTCACATTTGCCATCGGCGCTTCCGCCGCAAGGGCCATGCTGAAGACTCTTCGAGCAACGGGCAATGGGGCAAAGGCCGTCAAAATAATGAATGACACAGGTTCCGCAGCCCGCGCAACGCTCATCCCAGATACCGTGTTGTACGGCGCCGCCAAAAAATTTGGTGTTCACCGTGGGGTAAAAGCGCTGGCTGGGATAAGTTTCGGACAAAAATTGGGGCCCAACGCCACAGGCCATAGATAGCACGGCGTCAACACTGTCATAACTATCACGAAGTTGCTCAATATATTCAGGATCGCATTGGCGCTCAAGCATGCGCTCTTCGACATGAAGAGTTCTGCCGTCTTTTTTTCGGCCGATGCGCAAAGCGGACGCAAGAATCTGAACTTCTTTCAAACCACCGACGTTGCAGACGGTAACGCACCCCTTGCAGCCAACCAGCATGATTTTGTCATAATCCTTTATCATCTCCTGAATTTCATCCAGGGGTTTTCGGTCAGCGACTATCATGTTTCACCTCGTTTTGAAGATTTAGCCTGCATCCTGTCTGCTTTTGATCCAAAGCTTCTAGGATACCGGGTAGAGAAAAACAGTTTCTATTGCCAATACTGTCATCTAAGTATCAGCGGAAAGGTTTAGTTCGAGCCCATCGGTAAAATGGCTAATTTGCCGATAGGCACTAATTCACACACGGGTTGAGCGGACTTGGACCCAATTGTTCGACCCGTTGAGTCATCTCGGAGGCGATTTGCGCAAACCGCGGGCCTTGGGCGGATGACAGGTTGAACATTTCCACCCGCTCAGGCTCAATACCAAGCTCTTCCAGGGTTCTTTTTACATACTCAACTTTACGGCGGGTTTTGAGATTTCCTTCCAGGAAATGACATTCACCCTCCAGTCAGCCAGCTACATATACGGCATCGGCGCCGTCTTCCAGGGCCCGCATCAGGTGTAAAATATCCACTCTTCCGGTGCAGGGAACTTGAATGACCTTCACGTTCGGCGGGTAATTCAACCGCATGGAGCCAGCTAAATCGCCGGCTGCGTAAGCGCAATATTTGCAACAAAAAGCGATAATTTGAGGATCGAAGGTTGCCATGACCCATATCCTTTCTTTATTGGTGTCCATTTCGAATTATTTTACAATACATTCGGCAAACAATGCCGAACTCTTGGCTATCAACTGCTCATCGGTAAAATGTTTCAACGAGATTGCTTTGCCCGGACATTCAGATACACAACAACCGCATCCCTGGCACCCCGCCGGGTCAATTACCGCGCAACCCTCATCTGCGATAACTGGCACATCATAAGGACAAGTGCGCATACAGGTGCAGCAAGCCGCGCAACGGTCTGAATCAACCACTGCCGTCACACCGCCAACCCATATGACATCCTTGCTCAGAATGGTCAAAGCGCGTGAGACTGCCGCCTGGGATTGGGCGATGGTCTCATCAATACTCTTGGGATAATGCGCCAGACCGGCCATGAAGATCCCTTCGGAGGAAAAATCCACCGGCCGCAGCTTGGCATGGGCTTCGACCAGAAATCCTTCGTCATTGACGGGAACCTTGAACAGTTCGAACAGATCTTTATTTTCATTGGGCCTTACAGCGGTTGCAAGAATGAGCAGGTCGGGATTCAACTCTATGGGCCTTCCCAGAATGTGATCTTTTACCGTAACACTTAGCACATTGCCGTCTGCAACACTGACCTGGGGCTGGGCCTGCAAATCAAACCGAATAAAAATCACCCCCAGCTCACGGGCCTTTCGGTAAAGATCCTCCCTGAATCCATAGGTCCGGATATCACGGTAAAGAATAAAAACATTCATCGCCGGTTTCTGCTCTTTGAATGCTATGGCGGATTTGACGCTATGGGTGCAGCATATACGGCTGCACGAGGCAAATTGCTCGTTACGCGATCCCACGCATTGAATGAAAACGGCTGTTTCGGCGGAGCCAATGCGCTCATCAGCACCTGTCATGGCTTGATCCAACTGCTTGTGGGTCAACACGCAGGGGTGTTGCCCGTACATAAATTCCTCAGGCTTGTATTCTGAACCGCCGGTAGCAATGATGGTAACGCCATGCTCGATGGATACCGTGGACATGGCCTTGCCGCCGATACCCACTGTACTGGTAAAGTTGCCCAATATCCCGCTGGTTTCAATCACCTCAGAATCGAAGAAAACCTTTATCAGGTCATGCTTGGTGATTCTTTCAATAAGGTTATTAACGTAAGGCTTGATTTTTTCCCCCTGCCAGGAGGATCTTAACCACAGGGCATTGCCCCCCAGTTGGCCGCTGCGTTCGACAAGGCAGACATTGTATCCCTGATCAGCCAATCCAAGAGCCGATTCCATTCCGGCCACCCCCGCGCCTATGACCAGGGCGGAGCGCGTAACATCCAGGCTGACCTGATGCAAGGGTTCAATGTAAGCGGCCTTGGCCACGGCCATGCGCACTAAGTCCTTGGCTTTTTCCGTGGCTTTTTCCGGATTGTTCATGTGAACCCACGTATTTTGGTCCCTTATATTGGCCATTTCAAACAGGTATTTATTCAAACCCGCATCACGAATGGTTTCCTGGAACAAGGGTTCATGGGTACGCGGCGAACACGATGCCACCACTACGCGGTTGATGCCCTTTTCCTGAATCACCTCTTTCATTTTGTCCTGGGTGTCCTGGCTGCAGGTAAACAGGTTGTCTTCCACATGCACCACATGGGGTAAGGTTGCCGCATATTCCCGTACTGCGGGCACATCGGCCACACCTCCGATATTGATGCCGCAATTGCAGACAAAAACTCCCACCTTGGGTTCCTGGCCGCTGATGTCCAGTTCTGGCGGCAATTGTTTTACCCGTGTAAGGGCGCCGCGTGCATCAGACAGGTTTTTGGTCGCGGCGGCCGCGGCGGCCGAGGCTTCCATAACAGACTGCGGAATATCCTTGGGCCCCTGAAACACGCCGCAGACATATACGCCATCGCGGTTGGTGGCCACCGGCGCCAGATCCCTGGTTTTTGCAAATTTATGATCATTAAGATCCACATCCATAATACCGGCCAGCCGAACAGCCTCATCACTGGGCGCCAAGCCGACGCTCAGGACCACCATGTCAAAAATTTCTTCCACAATTTCACCGTCTTCGTTGACATAGCGCAAACTGAGGCTATCGTCTTGCACCGGATCGATTGTATGTACCCGGCTGCGAACGAAACGCACGCCTTTTTCATTCTCGCAGCGCATATAGTAGCGCTCGAAATCCTTGCCGTATGTTCGCATATCCATAAAAAATACGGCTGTATCGAGATTCTTTTCGCTATGCTCCTTGGCAATGACGGTCTGTTTGGCCGCATACATGCAGCAAACCGCCGAGCAATAGCTATGATCGCATTTGTTAATGTCCCTTGACCCGATGCATTGCAGCCAGGCGATCTTTTCAGGCTCCTTATGATCGGAAGGCCGCACCAGGTGCCCCTGAAAGGGCCCCGAGGCGCTGAGGATGCGCTCGAATTCCATGGCCGTTACCACATTGGGATTTTTGGCATAAGCATAATATTCTTCTTTTTCGGGATCATAGGGCTTAAAGCCCGGCGCAAGAATAATCGAACCGACCTGCACTTGTGTGCGCTTGACTTGCATATCATGGTCAACCGCCTTAGCCAGACAGGCCTCCACACATTGGTAACATTCGGAGCAGATACCGCATTTGAGACAGCGATCGGCTTCGGCTTTGGCTTCTTGCTCGTTGTAACCATATGAAACTTCAAGAAAATTACACTCACGGGCCTCAGGATCGAGACAGCGGACCTTAACCCGGCCTTTTTGGGGCTCATTTGCAGTGTCCGGTTTTTCAAAATCCCATTTTTTTTCACGGCCTTCTAAAAGATCCAGACCGTTAACATACCGGTGGATACTTTCGGCCGCCTCTTTTCCGCAAGCTACTGCATCTACAACGGATTTGGGCCCGTAAAACGCATCACCGCCCGCGAAAACCCACTCGATGGGCGTTTGCAGGGTCACTGGATCGGCTTGAAGTCCGCCGGGTTTGGAAACAGCAACTCCCTGCTCCCGGATTCCGTCGAGCATGGCGCTCTGGCCTATGGCGACAATTACAGTGTCCCCGAAAAAAGGCTGACAGGCATTGTCGTCATAAGAGGGATTGAATCGTCCCTGATCATCAAACACCGCCGTACAGGTCTTGAATTCGAGTCCTGAGATCTTTTTATTTTTATCAATAAAAAAGGCTTTGGGGCCAAAGCTGTTAACAATTTTGATATCCCCTTCAAGAGCCTCTTCGATCTCATGCTCCCAGGCGGGCATTTGCTCACGTTTTTCCAGACAAATCAGGGTGACATTCTTAGCGCCCTTGCGCTTGACTGTCAGTGCAACGTCGATGGCTACATTGCCGCCGCCCACTACAATAACGTCTTCACCGACCGGGACATCCTTGCCCATAGCTGTATCGCGTAAAAAATCAACACCTTGCAATACGCCTTCAGCGTCTTCGTTTTCAACGCCCAGCTTACGCCCGCCATGAAGGCCAATGGCCATGAAACAGGATGCAAAGCCGTCTTTTTTAAGGCTGTCTAAGGTAATGTCCGTTCCGAAGGTAACTCCGCATTTAATCTGGGCGCCCATTTTTTCAATCACGCTGATTTCCCTGGCGATGATATCCCTGGGAAGCCGGTACTCGGGAATGCCCACCCTCATCATACCGCCGGGTTCAGGCAATTTTTCGAAAATGGTGACCTGGTAGCCTTGCAGCAACAGATAATAGGCAGCCGTCAGGCCGGCGGGTCCGCCGCCAATGACGGCAATTTTTTCATCACGCTTTTGAGCTTGAATTTCAGGCACACACAAATCGCCGCTTTGTTTTTCATAGTCTGACAGGAAACGGTGCAGCTCTCGAATGGCAAGCGGTTGATCCACATCGCTGCGCGTACATTCACCCTCACAAGGATGATGACAAACGCGTCCGCACACCCCGGGAAAAGGATGATCCTGCCTGAACAGTTTCAGGGCTTGTTGGTAGCGCCCGTCATTGATCAGGGCGATATATCCCTGAATGCTCACATGTGCCGGGCATGTGGCTTTACAGGGAGCAGTTCCGCGTTTTTCAATGGCAAACGCGCTTGGCATTCCCTGGGGATAGAGTTGATACGCGGCTTTGCGGTCGTGCAGGTTCTCATCAAATGTATTGGGTACATCGATGGGGCACACCTTGGCGCATTCGCCGCAGGCTGTACATTTATCCAGTTCGATATAACGCGGGCGCTCGACCAGGGTCACGTTAAAATTACCCGGCTCGCCTTCAACCTTTTCCACCCGGGTGGTGGTAAACAGGTCGATGTTCAAATGGCGTCCGGCTTCTACAAGTTTTGGTGAAATGACACACATGGAACAGTCATTGGTTGGAAAGGTTTTGTCAAGCTGAGCCATTACACCGCCGATGGCCGACTTGTCCTCCACCATTTTTACCAGATACCCGGAATCGGCAAGGTCCAGCGAGGCTTGTATACCGGCAATGCCACCGCCAACAACCATAACAGATCCCACTACATCCGTACGTTTTTCGGACTTGCTTTCAGATTCCATTGAAATCCCTCTGTTAAGTATAATTATATCTAAAGATGCCCCGCTAAAAGGTCTGCCTGGTAATTACCAAACAGTCCTCTAAAGGCGGGTCTGCACTAAGGCCGCAAAAAAGTGAAAATTAATTATTTTGTAAGCCTTAACCTTTATTTTTAATTTATAACAAATAGCATGCCAAAATGGAGTATAATTATGAAAGACACTAACTCATTGTTTATACAACAATAATAGAGATACTAATAATCAATACAGAGGACATGCATAGACAATAAAAAGCTAAACAAGTATGCCATTATGGACCATGTTAAAAAAAATATAGATTTATTTCTCTTAGTTAAATACAATAATGCCAATTTGGCATACTTGAAATCAATTCATACTAAAATGGGAGACTTTAATTCGAGCCAATGTCAAACAGCATTATCATAATTGATGACGACAGAAACTACGTGGAACTGTTGGCCAAAAAATTACGCTCCATCGGATTCGAGCATCTGTTTATTGCTAACCATCCCCGGAAAGCTGTTCAAGTTTTTGAGCGGGGTGAGCAGTTCGATCTGGCCCTTATCGACATGACGATGCCGGACATGGATGGGTTAGCCATGCTGGACTATATTAAAAACACCAGCCCTGGCACGGAATGTATAATGATTACAGCTATAAACGAAGCTCGCACGGCTGTGGAATGTTTAAAAAAGGGAGCTTATGATTATCTGATAAAGCCCGTTGCCAAGGACGTGCTTTCGCTTATTCTGCCAAAAGCTTTGGAGCGTAAGCGCTTGCTTGACATCCTGGATATCGGTAAAAAGCAAACCCGCCCGAACCTAAATAACCCTGAACCATTTGAGCCGATTTTAACCCAATCACCGGCCATGCACCGCGTGCTCAAAGAGGCCGAGTTGCATGCCGCCAGCAATGTTCCCATATTGATCACAGGCGAAAGCGGTACCGGCAAGGAATTGCTGGCCTGGGCCATCCATTCGGCAAGCTCAAGGGCGAACCATCCTTTTACACCTATTAATATGGCTTCGATTTCGGCAAATCTTTTCGAAGCTGAATTTTTCGGTCACGCCAAAGGCGCCTTTACCGGGGCGGCCGCACCCCGCACCGGCTTTCTCGAACATACCCACAGAGGCACTCTTTTTCTTGATGAAATCGGCGATCTGCCCCTGGAACTGCAGGGAAAACTGCTGCGAGTATTGCAGGAAGGTGAGTTTTCCAGGGTAGGCAGTAGCAACCGGATCGTAGTGGACCTGAGATTTATTGCCGCCACTAATGAAAATCTGGACCGAATGATCGCCCGTAAAGCGTTCCGCAAGGATCTGTATTACCGTATTCGCGGCGGCTGGCTGCATTTGCCGCCATTAAGGGACCGTAAAGACGATATCCCGTTGCTCATCAACGCCTTCATGCAAAAATACAAAGCATACGATAAAAAAAATAATATAAGCAGACGAATTGTTCCCAGGGCCCTGGAAAACCTTATGGCCTACGGCTGGCCGGGCAATGTCCGGGAACTCAAATCGGTTATCCAGTCCGCCGTCAACCTGGCCCAGAGCAGGCCCGTTGACATCAACCATTTACCCGAACACTTAGCCGCCCCTAAACGGCGGGCCTACAAAGTTACGGATGAAACCATCACCGGGCCCATACGGTTACTGGCTGATGTGGAAAAAAATTACATCTTGAAAGTTTATAACCAGCTTAACCAAAATAAATCACAAACGGCCAAATCACTGGGGATCGGCCTGAACACCTTGCGGCGCAAGCTTGCGAGTTATGGAATATGATTACTTTTTTTTTGTGCTATCAAAATTATTGCGCTTTTTATAAAATATCTATAATATTAGGATTTGTTTCACACCAATCCTTTAGCGACGCCCATAACACATAGTACCAGACATCAAAAAAGGAGAGAGCAGTATATGAACACTAAGGAGCTGATCCACTATATCGCACAAACTTTAGTCGATTATCCCGAAGAGATTTCAGTAAATGTAATTGAAGGAAAACAAGCAACAGTCTTTGAACTTCAGGTGGCCAAAGAAGATTTGGGTAAAATTATTGGAAAACAGGGCCGTACGGCATCTTCAATCCGTACGATCCTAGCCGCCTTATCCGCGAAATTGAAAAAACGCTTTGTTCTTGAAATTATCGAGTGATACAGCAAAAAAGGTAAAAAGACTGAAGAGCTAGAACAAAAAGTTGGAATTAATGGGCAAAATTCCAATTGGCTAAAGTATGTCTGCATTACGTATCGCAGGCTGCAGACGAACAAATTCCGCCTACGATGCAACCAGGGCAATGTTGCCAAGGGGTAAATAGTGTTCATCCGGAAATAGGCAAATTTGGACGGGATCACGTTGTGGAAAAATTTTAGGCGATTGCCGGAAAAAAAGACAAGTAACGTATAAGGCGATTTGCGGAAAAAAATATAGCATCTTAACTGATACCCATATTGGGCTTAAATTTTTTTTCGTCCCCAAGGCATGCCAAAGTTTGCATACTTTACGTATTCGCACCTTTGGCATAACACACAAGACGAGAAAAAAGACATGCAAGATGATATATTATTTAACTGTAAATCGCCTTATATTACGTTGATAAAAATCGCCTTACCACAAGGATAGTTGCTATTGCGAAGATAAAAGTTTTCGCACGCAACGAAGATTCCGGAAAAATTGGCCATTTCTGGATGGGCATTAAGAAAAACTGTTCAGTTCATTTTAACAGGATGAATAAGTGCGCCTTTTTCCTGACTGTTAAGCAAAATATCGGGCTTGATAACGAAACAACTTTGACGTACTCCCAAAGCTAAAAGCTTTTGGGATTCTGGATTCTGGCAGGCATTGCCGTCATAGACGGTCTTATATCCCCTATCCCAAGAGAGGACGCCTCCTCTCTTTCAACGCCGTTTACAAGTACCTTGCGCCGGTATGCGGGAAGCCGTGCATATCGAGTTCGCGGCTTGCCGCAACACAGAAGACGCGCCCATCGACAAAAGTTAGCAGATTTGCAGTTAAAGAATATACCATCTTGTATGTCTTTTTTCCCATCTTCTACGTTATGCCAAAGGTGCGAATACGTTAAGTATGCAAACTGATCAGCAAAATTTTGGCGCGCCTTGAATACGAAAAAAAATCGAAGCTCAATCTGGTATATTCTTTTCCGCCAATCGCCTTAGTTGGGATAAAACATTTTTTCCGTGGCCCTTATATTCCAAAGTTAAAGCTTCCGGGCTTTACGGCCTAAAGACTAAATTGTAAAAGATGCAAACACGATAAGAAATCGTGCGATATATCTTGTCTTGATATATCTTGTCTTGCCCTTAAACTCGTTTTCGTTATGTTGCGGCAATGGTTACCGGCAATACGTATGCTGGCGCCAACACGTCTTTATAATGAATCCAAATCCTGAGCAATATCATGTCAACTGCCCCGTCCTAAAGGGCAAAGCTTGTAACAGCACAGCTTATGGTGTTAACTATCACGCGGGCAACCGTGACGCGGGGGCTAAGCTACAGCGTAAACAGGCCGCCTTGGGTTGCTCTACCGGCTCCAGGCTCTGCGGCAAGCAGTCAAACGGTTAAGCCGGTGGCTGCTTGTGCTAAAGCCGCTGCTAACATTACCGGGGTGGAAGCGGAGAAATTGAAGGTAACTTCAATGAAGCGGGTATTCGGGATTTTTTTGCCCAACTGGCTAAAAGTTCCTGCCGGACTTTTCTGTAAGCTTGAAAAGAACCGGCAGACCGGCACTGTACAATATATTAGCAGTAAGTATTGCCGATTGTTGCATCATACCAATGACTACAACTATCAAAAGGGAAAAGGAGGCGGTGTTTGCTCTCCGGCATAAATGCCGGCGTTTTTACACCGAATTTTAGATGAAAAAATGGATTTATAAATTCGATGAAGTCGATGAGGCTGAAAAATTTGCCGGCGGCAGCTGGGATGATGTTCGCGGACTTTTTGGCGGCAAAGGCGCCAACCTTGCCGAAATGACGCGAATTGGCGTACCCGTTCCCCCGGGCTTTACGATTACAACGCAAGCCTGCAATGCCTATCTATCTTCCGGTGGCGTTTTTGCCGAGAACATGTGGGAGCAGGCCTTGGAGGCGATAGGCTATATTGAATATAACACCGGAAAAACTTTTGGCGACAGCGCCAACCCGCTGCTTGTTTCCTGCCGTTCCGGCGCGAAGTTTTCCATGCCCGGCATGATGGATACCGTTCTGAATATCGGCCTCAACGATGATACCGCCAAGGGAATGATCGATCTGACCCAGGATAAAAGATTTGTATACGATTCCTATCGCCGTTTGATCCAAATGTTCGGCACGGTTGTCATGAGAATTCCAGACGAGGCGTTTGAAACCGTCATTGAAAAGGTCAAAATCAATGCCAGGGTAGAAAGCGAAGCTGATTTAAACGCATCCGACTGGGAGCAAATGGTGAGCCGTTTTAAAACCATTTTTCGAAGCCATACACAGGTAAATTTCCCGCAAAATCCCGTTGAGCAGCTCAAAATGGCTATCGAAGCGGTTTTTAAGAGTTGGAACGGAAAACGGGCAGTAGATTACCGCAATGCCTCAAATATTGCTCACGACCTGGGTACGGCGGTGAACATTGTAGCCATGGTTTTCGGCAACATGGGAAAAGACAGCGCCACGGGCGTTGCCATGACCAGAAACGGTTCAACGGGAGAACCCAAGATCGAGGGAGACTACCTGAACAATGCCCAGGGAGAAGATGTGGTGTCCGGAATCCGGTTGACCGATGAAATATCAAAAATGGCTGAAGATATGCCTCGCGCCTATGAAGAGCTGTTAACCATCTCCGCCAAGCTGGAAAAACACTACCGCGAAATGCAGGATATGGAGTTCACCATTGAAAAGGGAAAGCTATGGATGCTCCAAACCCGTGACGGTAAGCGCACCGCCCAGGCTGCCGTCCGGATTGCCGTGGATATGGTCAAAGAAGGCCTGATCAGCAAACAAGAGGCCGTTTCACGGGTTGACCCTGAACAGGTGGATTTTTTTCTGCACCCACAATTTTCCAGCGAGGCGATCATAGAAGCCCGCAACAAGGGCAAACTCCTGGCAACCGGTTTGAACGTTTCACCCGGCGCGGCGTTCGGCCAAGTGGTCTTTGATGCCGATCTGGCCGAACAATGGGCCAAACAAGAGCAACGCCAGGTTATCATGGTGCGCCCGGAAACCAAACCCGATGATGTACACGGCATGCTGACCGCCCAGGGCATTTTAACCAGCCGCGGAGGCCGTACAAGTCACGCGGCCCTGGTAGCCAGACAGTTTGGAAAACCCGCCGTGGTGGGTGTAGCCGATTTAAAAATCGATCTGATCAAGCGCCGGATGATAGTAGCAGACAAGCTGATCAATGAGGGCGACTCCATCTCAATCGACGGCAATACCGGTGAAGTTTATGAAGGTCTCATTGAAACCATGGTTCCCGATATCAATGATCCGTGGCTGATCAAGCTGTTGGGCTGGGCCGATGAAATCCGCACCCTTGGTGTTTGGGCCAATGCCGATTATCCCGCCGATGCACAAAGGGCCAGAGAATACGGCGCCCAGGGAATCGGGCTGTGCCGGTCCGAGCATATGTTTTTTGAAACCGGACGCTTGCCCCACGTTCAAAAAATGATAATGGCCAACCTGCCCATTGAACAACGCGAGGCCTTAAACGCCCTGTTGCCGTTTCAAAAAGACGATTTTATCCGTTTATTTAAGGTAATGGACGGCCTTCCGGTGATTATACGCCTCATCGATCCGCCGCTGCACGAATTTTTACCTGACCTGGTAGAACTGATGGAAGAACTGTCCGACCTTAAAATTCGTGTAAAGCATGCCGGGACACTGTCTGAAATAGACGATTTGCTCAAGACAATCCGAAAAAAAGAAAGTATCCGCAAACGGGCCGAACAACTTCGGGAACAAAACCCCATGCTGGGCATGCGCGGCGTCCGGCTGGGCATCCACATTCCCGATCTGACCATGATGCAAGTACGGGCTATTTTCGAAGCCGCCTGCCAGGTAACCAAAGAAGGCGTCAAAGTGTTGCCTAAGGTCATGATCCCCTTAACGGCCCATGCCAATGAACTAAAAGTACAACGCGAAGTTCTGGAAAACGAGGCCAAGCAAGTCATGGCCGAACAAAATATCGGCATTGATTATAAATTCGGAACCATGATCGAGCTGCCACGGGCAGCCCTGACAGCAGACCAGATTTGCCAATATGCACAATTTTTCTCCTTCGGTACGAATGATCTGACCCAAACCACCTACGGCATCTCGCGCGATGACGCCGAGTCGGGTTTTCTCATCGAATATATGGAAAACGCTATTTTGCCTGATAACCCCTTTGCTACTTTGGACAAGGATGGAGTTGGCCAGTTGATGCAAATCGCCATTGAAAAAGGCCGCTCGATTCGTAAAAATTTGGAATGCGGCATATGCGGCGAACACGGCGGCGACCCGGAATCAATAGCCCTGTGCCATAAACTAGGACTGGATTATGTTTCGTGTTCACCTTTTCGCGTACCCGTAGCCCGTTTGGCGGCAGCCCACGCAGCCATGGCGGAAAAAGAACGCGAGAATAACGTGTTGACAACCGCTGTACCATAAAACATGTACCTGTTTGGTAATTAAGGAATATAAACTAAATAGTGACTGTTCCCGGTAATAAAATACCGGGAACAGGATCGCAGGCCGGATTAACTCCCCATCAATCCGGCAAAGGCCGTACAAAAATCAAAACAGCGGTATCTATCCTGGCACAGGGGGGACAACCTTAGAGGGTGGAGGATGCGCCGCTTGTTTTTTGTTCAAACCTAATACAATCTGTTTGCAATCTGAACTATAATCCTTGCCCCTTTCTTGTTACCCATTATTAAACATAGTTGCCATCCTTTAAAGTATGGATAAGTTGTGGTTTATTTGGGTTTCCACCATATTCATAGATTTTTCCTGTAGAAAGTTCCATTCGATTAAAGTCTGGATTGCATTCAAATGTGCCGGATTTTATAGTATTATTAATATAATTTATTTTTGTTCCATCAATAAGAACGTAGCTATTCATCGAAGAATTATAGTCAAAAGTACCTTTTTCAATAATATCACCATCACCATATGTTTTTACTCCATCAGCCAGCACCGGCCTTCGTCTTACTTTTCCGGGGTCTGATTCTCCTGTAGCATCAAACATGAAGCTAAATCTACCTTCACTAATCGTGTTCCTGTCAGAAGATATTTTTTTCCCAAAAGAAAAAACCTCCTCTCCTTCGTGCATCATTTTGTAGCCAATGAATCCAGCATCACTTTCAATTGATAAACCATGTTCTTTTTTATTGCCATACCATGATGTGGATTTACGTTTAGGGCGGTAGAGTTTGTATTCTCCTTTGCCTTTTATTTTAATTGGATTTTTAGATCCATAAGAAAAAGAATCCTTAAATTGCTCAATGGAGTTGGAGTTGAGATCTGAATCTGAAATTTCCCTCACCTTTTTATCAAAATGTAATACCAATTTTTTTCTTATTTCGGTCAGATTGAAGGTTTTTGCTTTACCCTGGTTATCATTACGTTCCTTTCCAACATTTTTCACATTTTTAACATCTTCCAAATTTTTATACTTATCTTCCAAATTTATAGCCGCCTGATCCATCAGTAAAACAATTTCTGCCTTCTTCGAATTTGGCTTCGTATTTTCCCCTAGAGAGCAATTTTTATTGGACCAATAAACGGCTTCTCCATACTGATGATTGGGCCAATCAAGAACTTCTCTAAACTGATTGGACCAACAAAAGTCTTCTCTATACTGATTGGACTCTTTAAGGTCTTCTCTATACTGCTCGATCAATACTTCGTGATGAGGGACGAACGAGGTTGAGATTGCCGCTTTAATTTCTGGAATCTTATTAGCAATCTCTTCCAATTCCGAAAGATTCGCGGGGGCGGGGATATAAGCAGCGATTATTTTCCAGCAGTCTATGCCTATTCTTTTGCGTAATGGCTTCATTTTTTCGCTTGAAATACGTTGCGGCTCGTCTTCGTTGGATGCGCTCATCAATTTATTGATATTATTTGAGGGGCCTTGCTCTCGATTATCATTACCAGGTGATGCCCTTGGAATATTATAGTCATTACCGAATGAAAGCTTGGTTATATTTTTCGATTTACCACTACCTGCTAATGACGTTACATCCGGCTCAACACTCAGTGATCCACAACCGCTTCTACCATTAACATCGTTCGTACTATTCATTTCATCAATCTCCTCTACTTGAACTTAGACAACTAAAATTGTTTTTGTTTGCCTATCCATATTATCTAATTATGAATGATAGCAAATTCAATGCCATTTTTTTTGTCACTTTACCGGAAACTTCATGGGCAGTGCTGTTAATCCAATATTATCTTATTGTAATAATTATCTAATATAGCTCTTATATGAAATTAAAAACATTCCTTAATCGCAAACGGCGCTCCAAAATTTTATGATAAAAGCATCCATTTTACTTCCAACAGCGTTGGCATCAACCGCCAATTGCGTTGTTGGCTATTGAGTTGACCTGATAAAAAATACGATATTAAACCGGCAACTAAATACAGCAACTTTATTTTTTTACAAACCAGCGACAGACGGTAATTTAGCGGATTCTGAAAGTTGTCTTAATAATTTCCGGGTTAATATTATTAATTTAGTATAGCTTCTAAGCCATCGTTCTATTTGAGAATTAGAAGAACAACTGAATTTCGGAACATCTCCTTGCTTTTACTATAACATTTAGTTTTTCTTCTAAGCCGGGCAAGGAAATGGCAAAACAGACTATTGCAGCCCTCGGCGGTATAGGTTTCTGATTTGGACTGTGTATGAATTTCATTAGGGATAAAATGCTCGTAAGGCTTCCAATGATCCGTCATCACTTGACCGATTTCTTTTGTGCGGATGGCTTCCCAAAGCTGCTGGCCTGTCTCTGTGTTGCGGTTGCGCAATACGCAGTTGATGAATCTTTTCCCATATCGATCAACAGCAATCCATATCCGGCAGTAGTTTTTTTTGAGCCGATATAGGTATGCATCTCATCCATTTTGACCACCTCAAGGACTGAATCAGAGCGAAGTTCATTCGCAGCTTCCCCAAAAGATTTGATCCAGTTATATACTGAGGCATGGCTACACTTGAGAAAACGCCCTATGGAACGAAACCCAAGCCCCTTAAGATAAAGCTCCAGCGCCTGTCTCTTTATATCTGTTTGATTTCATCTGAGTTTATCATAGCTATATCAATTAACAATGCCAAAAGGAATAGGTTTTATTTAATTTACGATGCAAAACGGCAATTCGTAAAAAATTGACGAGGTCTTATCTGCCAACATATTTGGCGTATTTCGCCAACAGAATTGCCATTTTGAAAATAAAATAATTTTTTTATCCCTGCTATTATTGTTAAAACGGCAACCATTTCAAGTTTGTATCCTAAGTTCCCATCATTAAAAAATCTATCTTGAATTTATTGGCACACAACCTGCTTTTAATCACGTATAGAAAATTAATCGCCGGAGCTAAAAAAATACAAATTAGCTTGATGTGCATAATGTTGACCACTGTATTGCAATCACAATTTTTAACACAGCCTCAAAAACAAAGATATTGAATCGCTATAGATTAATAGTTGAAAGGAGCACGAATTGAAAGGCATAGGAACTGAACAACAGACATGTAGCACAGATTTCATCTCCTCTGGTGCGGCAAAATCTCATAATATAAACAAACTTAATGATACTAAAACCGATACAGTAACCGCCCCGCGCGCTGCTTCATCCAGTCCAGAAAACTCGGTTAACGAAATGGCGCCTCATTTGCTACGCTGCTCTGCGCAAATACCAACTGAGTTTGCAGGCGATAAAACATTTCAAAACGAAAACGAATTGTCACAAGTCTGGGATAATCTTCCAACACCAAAGATCAAAGAGGAAAATGGAGTACCAATACACGATCCTGAAGAAGAAACTCACTTTAATTTTTATAGTGATGATAGTGATGATGATGGTGATGATGATGTAAGCCAAAATAATCTTGAATTAAAACATGAACACAGTCTTAATCAATCCGATAGTAATAACATCTACCCCGCAAAAGGTATAATTTGCCACGAATTCGGTGATATCGAAAATGAGCTAAAGAATCGGAAATTGAAACGTTATAAAGAAAAAACGCAGACAAATGAAAATGCAACCTATGAGCATAAAAAAATAGAAACGAAGAATTACGCGACTATATGATTAAAACGATGGAAGTCCTATATAACATGGACTCATCATCACTATCAGAATATAAAAAGAATTTGGCCCTTAACGTTATTGGCTTTGGCACAGGCACTGCGATCTTGATACTTAGCGGCGGAGCCGCTGCGCCGGCATTGGTTTTTGCAGCCACGAACACTTTTAAAGCCGGTAACTCTGTAGTTGCCAGTTTTAAATTAAGTGACAGAATCAAAGAGACAAAACAAAATATGGCCGCTCTTGCGCAGGTGATTGATAACTTTGAAAACGGTACAATGCAGTTTCTCAATCCGGATGAATATAAAAATATCCCCAGCATCCTTCAAAGCCAGGAAGTTAATCCGATTTTTGAAAATACAAAAATAAACGGCCCGGACTATCACATAAACGATGCACAAGGATCAGTAGATGATTATAATGAAAATAGGTATAATAAATCTAAGATGAATAGGCTTTTTGAGTCTAAAAAATATATCTTGTACTCTAACCTTTGTATCCATTTAAACAAATCTTTCGAAAATAGGTATAACCTCGCTCAGACTAAAATAAACACTGATATTAAAACCATCGCAAATCCCGCAAAAAGCAACTATAATAAAAAATTACTTTTAGATGCCGGCTGCTCTTTATACAAGAGTTGCAGAGCCTTTGTTGGCGTAACAAGTCCTGAAATTGCAGTGATACAAGCTGGCGGTACTATCGCGAGAACTGCGCTTGACAGCAATAATAAAGCTAAAATGCAATCTTTCTTCAATCAACTCTCTTGGCTTGGGAATAATTGTACATGGATAGTAGCCAACCCGAAGGCAGTTGGCGATTATTCAGTATGGTCCCATTTGCCAGAATCAACGGGAATAACTGAGCAAAGCCAACAGGCAGGGCTAAAAGATCATAAACAACCGTACATCAATCCCAAGGATATAGAGACAGGAATCAAATTGGGCTGCAGCAGTCAAGACCTGGCCGCTTTATCCAAAATCCCGGAAAAGGATATAATCAATTATTGCAAGAATAACAATATTGTAACTACGGACAAACACATGTTTCACACATGGACCCCCAGTTACCTGAACATAGATAAAGACAGGTCAGAGTTAATATGGAATTGGTTTCACGGAGAACCTATCGAACAAGGTAAGAAGCCGGACTTGAAAAATCCGCCCTTTATTGGCGGAAGAATAACCCGCAATTTTTGGCTAAAATTAAAAAATAAGCAAACATATGATCAATTAGCTATACAAATAAAGGAGCAAGCAGGCTTGCAATTGGATCAGGCTTCAGCGGTGGCCGATCTGGTGAGGAATCTGCCCGAACCAATGATAAAAGCTGATATCGACATGTTGAAAACAATATTCAAATCAAAAAGACCTGTAAATATAATAAAAAAAACAAATGCAGCTATTGACCTGATAGATAACATGCTTAAAAATTCAAACTCGGCGCCAATAAAACTGGAAAATGCGAAAAGGAGCTTGGAGGGATTAAAACTAAAAATACTCAACAAAGCAAATACAATGAAAGAAAATGGCATAACAAATAGAGTAAAAATCCACTATGTAATAAAAACCGAAAGAAACCAAATAGAAAATATCATAGAAAAAATTTGCAAAGTTGATAGCAATTGTGTGGATAATGATACAAACTCGATGCTTCATATGGCCTGCATGACCAAAAACAAATTGATGATTACGGAAATATTATTTAAAAATATAAACAGTTACAATAAATGCCTTGGTCGTCAGATAAACAGTAACGGACAATCACCATTGGATTTAGTTATGCAAATGAAGGACGAAACTTGCCTTGATGCATTTATCGATTTTGAAAGCGAAAATTTTGGCGAAGAGAATATAGTCTGTGACAGACTCTTCAAGCGTGCGATGATAAATAAATTTGACTTTAAAGACTACCAAGGAGCCATAAATGATTGTATAAAGATAAAAAATAATTTCCCTGGTTTTTATGCCGTATTACCAGAATATGCGGACTTACTCTTAAAAACCGGTGATTACAAAAACGCCATAGCAGCTTGTAATGAAGCGCTTGGAGCTATGCCGGCTTCATCTTTAAATCTTAGATACTCTTCTAAATCCCTTGCCTTAATATACTCAACTAAAGCAATCGCCTTAAAAGAATCAGCTAAAGCATTCGCCGCAAAAAAAATCAATGGCCCTCGAGCTAAAATTAATTTTTATAATAACTGTGCTATCGATAATTATTATAGGGCGTTGCAGTATACTTCTAATAAGCTTAAAAAAGTGTCTTATCTGATCGAAATTGGAGACATCTTCATGGAGAAAAAAAATTACGATCAAGCTATCCAAAATTTTAGAACGGCAATCAAATTTGATTTAACAAGTAGTTATTCGTATATATCTATTATCAAACTATCAGAGGCTTATTGGGCCAAAGAGGATTACAAAAGCGCTATCGATGTTTGTAATTCAGGAATCCAAAAAATTGGGGTTAGGACCCCACCTCTTTATTCCACACTTGCAAATATTTATCTAAAAACCGGTAACTACCTTAACGCTATAAATGTTTGTAAAAAAGCGTTAAATAATACCTCCGATAATGCCGCTTATTACTGCCAGCTCGCAAATATTTACAAAGAAATGGACCATATAGGCATGGCCCTGGAAAATTATGCAACCGCCTTTGCTATGGATCCTGATAATGTTGAGGCACGCAATGGTCTTGAAAGTCTGAAAGAAAAATTAAATCTCAAAGCCGCTGAGTTGAAAATTAATGACCCTGATGACAATGGCAATTATGAAAAGGTAACTAATCTAATCAAAATGATCTATGAATTATTGGATAGCTCCGCTAAAAATAAAAACTGTTAAGGCGATTGCCGGAAAAGAATATACCAGATTGAGCAAAATTTTTTTTCGTATTCAAGGCGCGCCAAAGGATCGTAGGTCGGATTAACGCCCCATCAATCCGACATAGGCCGTGCGAAAACTTAAATAATGGTGTTTCTGGCAATTCTGACGGCGAGATAAAACAAAAATCATTGCGTAAAACCAAAGGTGTTTTTTTAAAAAAGCTATGATTTTTTTGGATCATTTCCAGGATAAATTTTTCGATAGACTTTGCCCGAATTTTTATCACCCCAGTAAACACCTGAATAACATTATTGGATGCCGAAGTGATAACTATGGATCGTGGGAGATTCGAATATACCACCCTTGCTTGTCCTTGAATTCGTTTTCTGTGTTTGCATCAATGCGCACAGACAATTAGGCCTTAAAAACGTATTCAAATCCTGCGCAATAACGGTATATTGGCATCTTCCAAGACCCTGAGTCCTTTTTTTAGTAGCTAATTGTTGCTATTTTCAGAAACCTGTTCGAGCTCATAAAGAATCATAGTGCTGTTGGTTTTAATCTCATTTTTTTTATCTTCATTACTCCAGCCCTGATTAGATGCAACAGTCGAATCAAATTCGGTGTAAGCAGCGCAGCGCCCATAATTGGTTCCCTGCCCTTCTTGACATATAACCAGTTTCGGTTTGTATTTAGCCTTATTGCCGTCAGATGTTAACGATAAGTCTTCAAAATCAATTTCTATAATTCCCTCATCCAGCTCCCTATCAATTTGGACAAAAAAAGTCTTTGGGGGTGTGTCCTTATATGTAATTTCTTGTTTTTCAAACATTGCTGTTAAAGAGCCACCAGACTCATGATTAATAATCTGGATACGCTCAAATGGGTCATCATAGTCAGGCGAATTATTCTCAGGTTCTTTTTTTTCTTGCCCATAATCAAGCGCTTTGAAAACGATATAAAGAAATTCGTTAGGATCGGTTAAATCTATTTTTTTATTATCTAAATGTGCATTGTCTGCATATTTTTTAACATTATCAAAAAGCTCTTTCTGAAGTTGTTCTAATCTGATATTACGCTTATTTTTATTAAATATGTTAGGTTTTTTATTCGCTATAGTATAAATTTCTTTTAATGCCGTCTGTATTTTAGACTGTTCTGAACCGTGTAATTTATTCGCCTCGGGATCCAGCAATTTTGATAAATCCGGCAGTTTAAAAATGGCCTGCAAAGACACGTTTATATAATCCTGATTATCATTACCCGCCATTTTAGGCAGCTCAAACAACTTTTCATTCTTTGCCACCGAATTGCCATTAGCACCTGCAACTTGAGTCTTCGTATTATTATTGTCGGACTCATCATCTAAATCAAAAAATCCATCAGAATTTTTGCTGTTAGGTGATTCATTTTCGTCTGTTTTCGATTCAGTCCCATTTGTTTCTTTATTATTCAGCGGTGATGATGATGTTGCATTACTGGTTTGTTTTTCACTGGATAAAGCAATATCATCAAGACCTGGTTTTGGTTTAAAATCATCAATAGATACATTCTTATCATTCTTATCATTTGAATAACAAGAACTTACCTCTTGTTCCGAGTTTTGTGACGATTCTTTCTTAGCGTTTTTTAAACTGACAAATTCGCCGTATTCGAATTTATTTTTGTCACTATCTTGTCCCATAATTTTATTATAAGTAATAAAAAATTTTGACTTTTTAAAATCTTTTTCATTTGTGAAATTCGGTGAGTTGTCCAACAGCTCTCCCATTATCAACTGATTTATATAATCTCCTTTATCTATTATTTTTTCTTGGTAAAACGGCCGATTTTTTACCTTCTGGCGGTAATGATCTTTATAATCCTGGTAACTTGAATTGGATTTATCATTAACCGGAGAGAATGCATTATTGCCACTATTGTAATTTTCAACGGTTTCGCGAATTTTAATTAAATTATTGGAAGTTGAAGCTGAAAGAGACTTAGATTTTGGTATAGTATTAAATTTGCCCTTATTATAATCATTATTAAATTTTCTTAATGCTTCTAATTTTTTCAAATTATCTGATGATAACTGCACAGACTGCATAGAAGAAGATTTTGGAGAAAAACTATCGCAGCAACTTGCGAGCTTCGAAATATGACTTTCGAGATCTTCTTTGCTTTTGATGTTTCCATAATTAATATTATTGGTTGATATGCTATTGCAACTATTCACAACTTTTCCGCTCCCTTCGGCCAATTATTATCCGATGAAAAATCATTTAATCATTCTATAATTTTTTCCACCACTGCTGATGCTCTATTGGCATGGCTGCATGTGATGACCGTCCATATGTCAATATAATTACAGCAAATTTCATACCGAAAATCACATTTACTATAAATTCGGCATATTACATTAATTTACCTCCAGAAACCGGCGCTACAGACAAAATTATGCCGGTAAAAATGCCAACTTACTTTACAGTTCCCGCCAATATAATTGCCGGTTTGCGTATGCAAAGGACGCTGACACACCGTAAGGCATCCGTACCTGCGGACAGTTACTAATTCTCTGCCTGTTGAAGATGCCCATTGAAAATGTCAGGGGCCGGAAAATGAAATCCCAATATCGAACCGGTTTCTGAATATCCTAATTTTTAATATAATACCAGACATGACGTTATCGCCACAAATTACGGAATGGATCGATAACGGTAAAATTGGTTTTACTATAAAACCGTTATCACTATTTAGGGAACATTTTCATAATAAAATAATTTATTATTGACTTTGGCTGATGTATTTTTTATTAGCATAAATGGGAAAAAGGCTTCATCAGAAATGAATCTAATTCATTTGAAAGGGATGATAAGAAAGAGTGGGGGTTGCTCTAAAAATCTAATAATTCGGGAGCAGAGTGGAAGTTGAGATGAAAAAGGTATAATTTCCCAAAAAAAGAGTAAAAAAATCAAATCGTGAACATTGCACTGTTGCCTATAAAATAGTCAACGGACAAATCCCCCCCTTTTTTTTCCTCTACGCAGACCGGGCTTCAAAATTAACTTTTGATATTAGACGCGTGTTGTTCAACTGGAAGGGCACTATTATTGAGTTTTTAATACGAAAAGGGAAAATACGCTCAGCAAAAAAAGCACTTGCAGCCGTTTATTCCCACTATTGCCTTTATATCAGACACTCGTGTATTTTTTTCGTATGTGTCTAAACGGTTAAGTGTTAAACCGGCTTAACCGGCAATTATATTTCATTTTGGATATAGGGTTTGTCTGAAGTGTTGGATTATTTTTAGGAATAGCGAAATTTATTAGCGGGGGGGCAGATCCAATGATATGCCAATTTCCTTTTAATGTCGAATTATTATTCAGAGAAAACCAGTTTAGTGTTATTTTGGATAACATGTGGCCCAAAGCTAATGTAAAAGTGGAACTTTTAGATTGTGCCACAAATCATTCAAGATATAAAAAAGCGACCAAAATCAAATCAAGAATAGAATTTGATAATATCGTGCAGGGTAACCGGTATAAGCTGCAAGCTTATTTTGAGGATACCTTAAGGCGTTTGAAATGTAAAAAATATGTAAAATATTTTACATTCAACGGACAGAAAAAACTAAGAGTCATCGCTACAGGAACAGGCCGCTGTGGAACTACATCTTTAGCCAGGTACTTAAATAATGCTCTATTTATAGATGGAGAGGTTGCAATTGCGAGGCATGAAACCTTGTATGAGATTTTTCTGACACACATTATTAATAAAGAAACTGAAAAAATTAATGACCTTGTCTTTTCTTTTCCACATAATATAGAAATTGCACCATATTTTAGTTTGTATCCTGAGTCGCTAATTGCAGATAGGGTCGTGATGATGATTCGCGATGGCAGGAAGGTCGTCTCGAGCGGGATCGCCAGAGGATGGTTTACCCGCGATACAATATGGGATAAGGTCAAGCCCCAATATAGTGGTTCACAATTTGAAAAGGCTTGTAAATTGTGGAAAAACTGTAACGAACAAGTAATTGAACGTGCAGATATTATCGTAAGATTAGAAGATATCACTATATCTTTAGAAGAACAAAAACGATTGGCTGATGCCATTGGCGTTTGCTTTGATAAAAATAATACGTTCCCGCATGAAAATGTTTCAACGAATCTTGTTAAATTAAAATGGCATAAGCATGAACATGCCATTTTTGAAAAGCATTGCGGCAAAATTATGGATATCTATTACCCCGGCTGGAAGAATGATAATTTAATATCATTTGCTGATTAAGACGATTTGTTGCAACAAAATAAAATCACATCCGGATTCTGGCTCCGTGATTTAGTAAAAAACGCTTGTTTTACTAAATCACATAAAGAACCATTGATTTGGGCGATTGGCGGAAAAAAAATAACATCTTGCCAGATACCATATTCGGCTTAAATTTTTTTTCGTCTTCAAGGCATGCCACAGTTTGCATACTTTACGTATTCGCACCTTTGGCATAACACACAAGACGGTAAAAAAGACATTCAAGATGGTATATTATTTAACTGTAAATCGCCTTAGTTTAGTTGTTACCATAAGCACGTTGATATGTGTATTTTTATTCCATTTAACCTTGAGAAGCACGGGGTGCTTTTCCGGCAGTTTTTACCAAAACGCTCTAAAGTTCAAACACTTAGAAAATAATTTGATTGCTTATTTTAAAAATTACCGTCCCTATAATTTTTAAAAACGCGCATAAAAAAAATCAGGTGCACGGATAACTTGCATCCGGCGCCGCTACCGTTGGGTTCGGTCCGGGTAGAACACAACGGTCCTGGTTCATACAAAGGCATTCGGTTTCTTTCTCCACAAAAAAGCCCTGACAAAGACAGGATTTGCAATCAACAAAATCAATTGCTTCCATCTCTGGATTCAAATACATAGCAAATCCGCAAAGATCACAAATAAACTTTTTTAAATTTTGATTATAAGCTTCGATATACTCGTTGTAAGTTTTTTCGTTCATGATACTTTCTCCTTGGCTTTAATTATCCCGAAAAAATCAAAAAAACGTACATTTTTCTGACACTCTAGATTAAAATTGCGGAAAATACAATTTACCCTTATTGCTTGTCCTAATCCGCATTTACTTTGGATCCGTTTTCCTGTGTTGCGCCAATGGGAAAGAAATGATGTCAATGTACAAAGAAGCAAATTTGGCCGAAATCAAGCCCTGCAAAAATTAACCACAAGTACATGCTGATATTCCGTGGATAAAATTTTCAGTACTATGCTAACATCGGACAAAGCAAATTGGTTAGCTAATGGCGGGCAAAAAGACAATGAACATACACTTATTGATGCGAGTCTTGAAAGCGAGTTCAAATCCGGCGCATTACCGGTTTGAAATTTGTACAACTCTTAAAGAAATATACGATGGAAAAGGAGCAGGAAAATTCTATCAAAACATCAAAGCGCGGGTTTGTCGTCAGTAGTTTTTACTTACTTGTCATTGAAGTGCCGGTTTATCTTGGAACCGTTGACGACCATCTTTTTTAAAACTTGAACTATTCCAGGTTATGTAAAATTACTATATCAGATATTGTTCTTTTAAGCAAAAAAATAAACGCCAAATTTATCATTTTTTAAACCAAGCCCAACTTTAGTTAGCCATACGCGTCAGCCGGGACAAGGCAGAAGCATTGAGGCCAGAGAACCAAATTTGAGGTGGCCCCGGCACAAGCAAGGGCCACTTGGTATTTTACCACAAATTCAGAAAACTACTGATTTCATAATTTTTTTCAATTGCTATAGCGATATCCCGCCATCCACTCTGATTGCTCTCTGCTAATAGTTTTTGAGCGACTTTAAGCCGGATTTCATCTCGTATTGATTTCAACTTTTCTTCCAATTCGGCAATCTGAGATTCATTAGCTCCTTCGATTTCTTCCCAAATTTCCAAAGCCCTGTTGCAAGCGTCTCGACTATCGCCATAGTATGAGCTTATTTCATCGCCATCGGCGGACGCGTGCAAAAGAGCCTCGTTCTCAGTAAAAACGGCTTGTTTTTTTAATGCATCCGGCCAACTATTGGAATATTGATACATAGTATTTACCCCCTTTAAATTTTTTTATAAATATTTCAAAAAAAGTTCACACAAAATCCATTAAGTAAACTTTTTAAAACCGGCGGATTGTTTTTTCTCTTAAAGGCAAATTAAGTAAAATTTTAGACAAGGAACGCTCAAACTGGGTATCTCCCCCTTTTTGAGAATGTCACCGGCTGAGCCTGCCAACTAGGCCATCGTTCATGCTCATTGGTGGTTTTTTGAAGTGTCTTATCTAAATAGAGCACATCTGTGAAAATATTTTGAATTGCAGGTTCTCCTGTGCAGGAATCGATTTCAGATTCAAGGTTATCCGGGCCATTCCAAATTGACCGAGCTTTATGCGCAGTGGCGCATAGTCTTGGGTCATGATTCTTATTATTTGGAGAATTTGATATGCTGGAAAAATTAACCTCTGCAGCAAAAGAGTTGGCGGCCATTGTTAAACCTATAAAACTGCACACCCCAACAGTAAAAAAGAACAGCGGTTTCATCTAAACTCCTTTTCATAAATTGTATGTGTTTGGCGTGTATAATAGCAGAGGCTCCCCTTATGCCCCTTGCCTGCTATTATGAATTTGGATGATTATATAAAAAAAGATTTAAATCAATGTCAATATTAACAATGATAATCAGCAGTGGAAACTTAGAGCCTGTTTGGGAATTTTTATAAGCGTTTTAGAGGTTGCAAAGGAAAGTTTAATCCGTTGATGCACTTTGAAAAAGAATCCAAATCCGATTTTCGAAACCGGTTATTAGTAAATATTCCAGATTTTTTTGCTTACCTATAGTTAATATTTTTCAAATTGATTTTACGTTAATTATTTATGCTTATTTCTTTTTAAAATAACAATATCAGCCCGCAAGAAGCAAGCCCTCCGCCCTTGAATATATGCGTATTTGCGGCGGTTTGAGTATATGAAAATCTGCATTGAACAAAAGTTAGACTTGACAAATGGAGACGGAAAAGCAGAAAATTACTAAAATTAAAACACTGTTTCAAATAACGATACAAAAACAACGTAATTTTTCAATCCCACTAAAATGAATCCAAAAAACCGGAAAATAATGTCCCTTGACCACGCAATCAGCAGATTCGTGCATGACGGGTGCCATCTGTCCATTGGCGGTTTTACGGTAAACCGGAATCCCATGGCGGCGGTTTACGAAATCATTCGTCAAAAAAAACGCGGTATTCATCTATACGCCCACTCAAACGGTCAAGGTGTTGATGAATTAATTGGAGGCGGCTGTGTGGATCGTCTTGAAATCGCATATGCTGGAAACGGCCGTTTCGCACCAACATGCGTCCGTTTTCGAAAGGCTGTAGAGTCTGGTGAACTTGTTGTTGAAGACTATTCGAATTTTCAAATGAGTTTACGTTTTACAGCCGGGGCAATGGGACTGCCGTTTTTGCCTGTAAAATCAGGAATAGAGTCGGATATCGCCAATCAATGGGGGTTCAAACCAGCTGCACGGCGCTCAGATGAAAAAATACCCGATCTGAAATTATGTATCATCGATAATCCTTTCGGCAGATGGGCTGATACCACCCGGCTCGTATTAGTTCCGGCTATTGAGCCGGACGTGAGCATCATTCATGCGCAAACGGCAGACAGCTCAGGTACAGTGCGTATTGATGGGCTGGCCTTTACCGATATTGAGCAGGCCAAAGCCGCCCGCCATGTAATCGTTACCTGTGAAACAATCGTGGATACCCGTCAGCTTCGCAAACAACCTGAGCGTAACCAGCTTCCTTTTTTTTGTGTTGATGCTGTTGTGCATTTACCCATGGGAGCCTACCCAACCGCTTGTTATGGTCATTATGACTATGATCCGGGTTATTTAAACGATTACCGCAATTATGCTCAAAATGATGAACACCATAGAAACTATTTGGATCGCTATATTTTCAAGACTAAGGATCATGCTGCTTTTATTTCTTTGCAGCCACTGCATCGCTTAAATAAAATCAAGGCGGATCCTGATACCGGTTATGCGACTGGACTGAATCGTTTATGAGGATATCTCGCCATGGCGGATTTTACATTACGCGAAATGATGACAGTGGTTGCTTCCCGTGAAATTCATGATGGGGATATTGTTTTTTGCGGCACAGGTATTTCTATGCTCGCGGCTATGGCCGCCAAGCATATCAGTGCGCCTGAGAGTATTATTTTTTTTGAAACCGGTGCGATTGACGCCCAGCTCGAAGAAGTTCCCATGGCTGTGTCCGACTCGCGGGTCATGCTGGGCGCCGCCATGCATGGCAGCTTGAGCGAAGCATTCGCCTTTATGCAAAATCCTAACACCGGCAGCAAGGTTGTGGGCATATTGGGCGCTGCCCAATGTGATCTTTACGGCAACCTGAACTCGACCGTGATTGGCGATTATGCGAACCCTGATATTCGTTTTCCCGGAAGTGGTGGGGCCTGTGATGTAAGTTCGTTTGTAAGACGAACGATTGTTTTTATGCAGTTGGAAAAACGAAGATTTGTTCCCAGGTTAGATTATATGACCTCACCGGGATGGCTTAAGGGATACACGAGTAGAACCGCTGCCGGCTTGAGCCAGGGCGGTCCATCGGTTGTCATTACCGATAAAGCTGTTTTCCGATTTGATGAGATAACCCGCAAAATGTATCTTGATGGCTGTTTTCCTGACGTTAGCAGGCAAGAGGTGCTGGATAATATGGGTTTTAAAGTCGATGTTACCCGTGAAAAACCAGTAGCGCCTCCACATGCCTGCGAACTTGAAATTTTGCGATCACGCTGTGATCCCCAGAGGCTTATTTTGGGGCCATCCTGATGTGTAAAAAGGGCGTGGGCGCTGCAAGTCACCAAATCGTGAATGATGAGTGATTTGCAATTATTACGCCCCTATATTTTACGTTTCAGTATTTTCATAATCGTGACTGCTCCCGGCAATAAATTACCGGCAATTATTGCTGGATAATCTTAAACGCCGGTACAGTAAGATTTCAACAGGCTAACGAGAAGCGTCCAGACTCTTTCAATAGAAGGCAGAAAAATTCGCTCATGAGGTGAATGAGGGGACTTAATGGTCGGTCCAAAAGATATCATATCCATTCCCGGGCACAGGTCTCCAATAATCGCGCATTCAAGACCAGCGTGAATAACCTGAACCTGCGGCTCTTTTCCAAATAGGTTCCGGTAAACTGAATCCGCCCGTTTGAGCAGCGGGGATTGCGTATTAGGAACCCAAGGCGGATAGGCGCCTTTTTTCAAAGGTATGGCCCCGGCAAGATCGGCAATAGCGCTTACGGATGCCGCAACTTCCTCCAGCTGGCTTTGTATGGAACTTCTTTGACTGCACAGCACTTCCAGCTTTCCGTTTTCTAAACATATAGTAGCCAGATTGCCGGAAGTCTCAATCGCGCCTTTCACAGTGTGAGAGACACCGGCCACCCCATTGGGAAGAGCCAACAGAAGCCAGATGATTTGATCAGTTTGTTCCAGGCTCAGTACATCAGCATCGCAGCAATTAACAGCAGTGAGTTCTGCCGAAAGAGTGGTTTCAGATGAACCGTACTCTGCCTTGAAGGAACTAAGCATTTTTTCAATGGTTCTTTTGATAATTTGCATATCGCCCGGATCGTAGCCAAACAAAGCCTGGGCATCGCGTGGAATGGCATTGGGCCGGCTGCCGCCTTTGATCTGCCCCAGGTGGATAACCGCTGACCGGCGAATTTCAGCTAAAATCCGAGTTAAAAGCTTATTGGCATTGGCACGGTGTTTATCAATATCGATGCCGGAATGGCCTCCTTTGAGTCCGCTGACTACGAGCCTGGCGTATTTCCAGGATTCCTTCAGGAGTCGGGTTTCGTTTTCCAGTATAATTTCAGTATCAGCGGTTCCAGAACAACCTACTATAAAAACACCTTCATCTTCTGAGTCGAGGTTGATCATAATTTTACCCGAAAGCAGATCCGGATTCATTCTTTTTGCCCCAGTAAGACCACTTTCTTCGTCAACAGTGAACAGCAGTTCCAACGGCGGATGAATGATGTTTTTTGACTCAGCTACTGCCATTGCATAGGCTATAGCAATACCGTTATCCGCTCCTAATGATGTATCGTTGGCCGTCATCCAATCGCCCTGGCGAATACAACGAATGGGATCCTTGGTAAAATCATGTTTGGAATCCGGTGTTTTTTCACACACCATATCCATATGCCCCTGAATAATCACGATTGGAGCATTTTCATTTCCGGCTGTAGCCGGAACCCGAATCACCAAATTGCCAGCTGCATCACTTTCACTATTGAATCCTCGTCCGGCCGCCCACTTTTTCAACCATTTTGCGACTTGGTCTTCGCTACCGGAGCAGCGCGGAATTGCATTAAGTTCTTCAAAATAACATAGAACCTGGTCTGGGCATTGGGTCATAGAATTTCTCCTGTTCAAATTCCGGTTAATATAATTGTTATGATTGGTAGTGAACTTTAGATTGCACCTGATTTGGCTTGGTCTGAAAGACGCGTCAGCAGGTAGCATACTTAATGTATGGCGCCTGTTATATCGCGCAGCTTAACGGTTCAAAAAACAACCAATAGTGTTACTTTATTAAATTCAAATTCCTTAAGTGTTCTCAAGAATCCAGCACACGCCTCAAAGCTTCCGAAAGGTCTTTTAATACCAAGGGCTTGGTTAAAAATCCACTAACTTTGTGCTTTAAATTGTTCATATTTGACGGCAGATTTTTTCCGGACATAAGAATTATTTTTGCTTTAGTGTTTAACTCATTAATCCTGCTGAGCAATGTTTCGCCCGACATTCCGGGCAAAATGAATTCCATAATTACCAAATCAATTGCAGTAAATTTTGTCTGGTATATTTTTAAAGCTTCTTCGCTGCTTGAAGCGGATATCACACAATAACCCAACTGCTCAAGCTCTTCCTTCATGACCCTTAACAGCAGTTGTTCATCATCGACCAAAAAAATGGTCTCATTGCCCTTAGCAAGATCGTGTGCAATGGCGGGATCAGTAACCGATGGAGCGGCTGCAGGTAAATACACATGAAAAATTGCTCCCTTATCGGGTTTGCTTTCAACCGAAATATGACCGCTGTGATTCTTGATAATTGTATAAGCCATAGCCAGTCCGAGGCCCTGTCCCTTACGCTGACCCATTTTTTTGGATGAAAACAGGGGATCAAAGACCCTTGACCTGACAATTTCACTCATACCGCACCCACTGTCAAGGAATTTTACGTGAACGTACCGGCCACCGCGCAAAGCTTGCTCCTTGGTCTCGCTGATCAAAACATTTCCGGCCTCAGCCCGGATAAAATCCCCTCCCTCAATCCCTTTTGCCTCAATGGCTTCCTTTGCATTTACTGCAAGGTTTAAAAAAACCTGGCTCAGCTCTGTTTGGTTGCCTTTGATAAAAAACCTTCCAGGATCAATACAATTTTGTTTTCGAATGACGCGATCAGATGTTTTTTGAAGAAAACCAAAGACCCCGTTGACAAACGCGGAAATATCCAGGTGCTCTTTCTTTGAAACATTTCCGTTAGATAACGTCTGAAACTGATGAACGAGATTGGTGGCGCGTTCTACCGAAGCCGTTAGCTGGTTCAGATAGCGTTTCTGCTTGTCCGTAAAATTGTCCGATCTTAAATGCAACAAATCCAGATAACCGGTAATGCCAGACAAAAGGTTATTAAAATCATGAGAAATACCAGCGGCCATAGTACCGAGTGAATCCATCCGTTGCTTGATTTGGAGTTGCTCCTGAAGAATCTTTTTCTCCGATATATCAATGGCTGTTTCAGATGAAAACATTGGCTTGCCCGTATCGTCACGCACCAATGTGCTATTGAGCAGCAATGGAATAGTACCGCCATCCTTGCGCACATGCAGAATCTCCTCTGCGGTAAGGTGTCCTCGCCGCATGAGTTGATTATTAAGTTGCTCTTGCTGGGGCATTAAACGAACACCAAAAAAGACAGATTGATGTTTGCCCTCAAGCTCGGACTTCAGGTAACCGTGCATAGAGGCATAAGCATCATTAATATAGGTAATATTACCGTTAAGATCGTAGATGGCCATGCCACAATTTGATCTGTCTGAAATAGAACGAAATTTTTCTAATTCTTTCTCGGTCAATTTCATTTCGGTAATATCGCTTCCAATAAGGATAAACTCTTTTACCTGTCCGTTTTCATCAATTCGGTGAAAGGCGCTTAGGAGCAAGGTGAGATTTTTATTTGATTTCGTATTAAGGATAAACTCCTCATTTACAAAAGCTTTGTTTTTCATCCCCTCATGCAGTACCGACATGAATTTGTCCACATTTTCATTGATCAACAAATATTTAAAATTTTCGCCCATCAATTTTTCAGACGAATAGCCGGTGATCCTCTCGGCTGCCGGATTGACGAATTTTATAGAACCGTCGGGCGATATACCGCAAATTAAATTTGGAGTTTTTTTTAAAATACCGACGGAATAATCAAGCTCTTGGAGTAATTGAGCCTTCATTCGCTTTGCATTCTGCAAAGCGCTGGCTAATTCGTTAGTATAGGCTTTGCTCTGCTCGTTTTGATCAACAAGACATTGGCGCAGACGTTCAAACGTCATAAATAAAGATCTTGCTTCACCCAATCCATTTATGCGAAACGGCTTGGACATATCACCATCAATCATTTTTCGCACGGCTGCTGTAAGCTGTTTTAATGGTCTTGTTGCAAAATCAACCAGAAAATAGGTAATAATCGATACAATAACCAGCAGGTTCAAGGATACAAAGATATTGAATCCCAGGTTTTCCGTAATTGGCGCTATCTTTACATCTGAGTCGAATCCATACTCATAAACCAGTGCTCCGTTTAATCGCCCCTTGCTATAGAGGGGCAAGATATCGATAATTTTCATTTCTTTTCCAGGCAGATAATTCTGAATCGGCAGTTCAGGCTCCTGGTAAGCTTTAATCATTGCAAGAGCATTTATATGAGTCGTTGCAACGGCATCCGTTCTGATCTTTTGAATTTTACAATCATTTATGAGCAAAAGTTCTTTCCCATCAAGGCTGATAATTCGAAGCGTATGGGGAAAAGACGGCCTCAACTGTTTAAGATAGGACAAAATAGGCTTCTCATTTTCCCGTTTCAACCCATAGGTTCTCATTAGCGGATCAAAAGATTGGTTTTCCAGAACCAAATATAAGGATGGCAATGAAGCAATAAATTTCAAATCCATCCTTCGTCGTAAAATGTGATCATCAATACGCAGTTGAATGTTCTCACGGGCCAGATAATAATTGAATAAAATACTTGCAAAAGCCCCGCAAGCTAGCACCGGAAGTATAAAAATAAGCAGAATACTTTTTAGACTCCGATATTTAGCGTTCATTTGCATCTCGTCAACCACGGTTCATAATCCTTAAGACCCCAAAACAAAAAATTTTCCTTGAGTATCTTATTATTATATTATCAAGGGTATTACATGCCTTATGGCTTAAGGGCCCAGGTAAGCGCACCTAATAAAACGAACATGGACTAAGGCCAAAAGCTGTATGCTGCCGCTGCAGCCATATATCCATATGGATCGTGGGATATGAATTATAAAGGATTTACAGGCCCTTTAATTCGCATTCCCTTTACTAGTAGTTTTTTGCCACTTTAAGTATTGAACCGACCCTGATTTTACGGCATTAGGGTCAATTCTTTTCGGATGGTCTTGCGTCAGGCACTTGGAATATTGATTATTAATTTAATTTGCGATTCCTTTCCAAAGCTCAATTTTCTTGCACAGAACCCGCTGCAAGTGATATCCAGATGCATAGTCTTTAGTTTATCCATCATAGATGAACGCAAAATAGATGAATCGCAATTATTGGAAAGATTATCAAGAATAATAATCTTGATGCGGTTTTTTTTATTCTGAAACATAGAAATTTTATTAATTTAATTCGTTTATCAAGTTATATTGACTTTTAAGATTAAATATGTTCTTGAAATTTTTTTGTACATGACGATTTCAAAAAACTAATCACAGCAATTATATGAAACCGTAAGCAAGTGTATAATATGATAGGCGCAAGCAACTGCGAAAGGAGGTTTTAAATGCCGGAAATGGAAACAATTAAAGGCATTGAAGCAATAACAATGCACAATGGCTGGGCGATGGCGGTAACCGGGGCCATGATTGTTATAACGGGGTTAAGTGTACTGTCTTTTATCATTTCAAAGCTGCATAAAGTTATTGCATTTTTAGAAAATAAACAAAAAAAGACAACCGAAGAACCTGCAACAAAAAACAGTCAACCAACTCTTGCCGAAATTTTTTCTGATGATCCGGGGGAAACAGCCCGCAATTGTCAGATTTTGACAACAGAGCTGGGAAATTCCTTTGAACTATGCTCCCTGTTTTCGATTTTTCACAGGCATAACTTGCCCCATCCGCACATTACGATTAGAAACCTGCGCAGTGCCGGCTTCTTGGTGCCTCAGAAAGATGGCAAATTCCACTGGAAAAGTCTATAGGGTCCTGAAAATTTAGAATTTCCATTGTTTACTGCTTATCTTTGAATTCGAAGCGGCGGCGGGCAATGACACGTTATTTGAGCAACTTTCCAATCCACTTAATTCATTAGTATCAAAAAAATTCGATGAAGTGCAGATTTGATTCAAAGAATCCTTAAACTCAAACTAACAAGGCCGAAAGCATCATGGAACTTTTTTCAGAATTTATAAAAAATACAGGATATTATTTAGTTGCTGCCGATTTGCGTTATCTGATTATGATCACTGTGGGAATCCTTTTTTGCTATCTTTCAATCGCCAAGCGATATGAGCCTTTGCTGCTGTTGCCAATCGGGTTTGGTGTTATTATTGGCAACATTCCTTTTTTTAAGGGTTTCGGTTTAGGCATATACGAAGATAATAGCGTGTTACATTACCTGTACTTTGGTGTAACCACAGGTTTGTATCCTTCTATTGTTTTTCTCGGCTTAGGGGCTATGACTGACTTTACATCCATGCTTTCCAGACCCAAATTAATGCTTTTAGGCGCCGCAGCTCAAATGGGTATCTATTTTACGCTGCTCAGCGCTTTGGCTTTAGGTTTTACCCCTAGGGAGGCTGGCTCGATTGCCATTATCGGAGGCGCCGACGGCCCCACCTCAATATTTCTAACGGCTAAACTTGCGCCGCACCTTATCGGCTCTGTTGCCATTGCCGCCTACTCCTATATGGCGTTAATTCCTATTATCCAGCCGCCAATCATGCGCTTGCTTACAACCGAGAAAGAGCGCTGCATTCATATGCCCGAAGATGACCGGGTTGTAAGCCGCAAGGAATTATTGTTTTTCCCAATTGTAGGCACCCTTTTGTGCTGTTTTTTAGCGCCTGCGTCGATACCTCTTTTGGGGCCTTTCTTTTTCGGCAATCTAATGAAGGTTTCAGGTGTTGTGGACAGGCTTGCGAAAACCGCCAGCTCTTCCATTATCGATACGGCAACAATTTTTTTAGGATTTACGGTAGGGGCCAGCACCCAGGCCGATTATTTTTTAAAACCCGAGTCACTAAAAATTTTCTTTTTAGGCGCAGTGGCCTTTTCCATCGCAACGGCTTCTGGGGTAACATTTGCAAAAATAATGAATCTTTTTCTGGAAAAAAAGATTAATCCCTTACTGGGCGCTGCAGGTGTTTCAGCGGTTCCAGGTTCTGCCAGGGAGGTTCATCTGGTTGGCCAAAAAGCCGACCCGAGTAATTATCTATTGATGCACGCCATGGCATGCAATGCCTCAGGTGTTATAGGATCTGCCATTTGCGCCGGAATTTTGTGGAGTTTTATGATGTAATCATTTTTAAGGGTCTTAAGGCGATTTGCCGGAAAAGCCGTTTTGCTGAAAAAGCAGAATGGCTTTTTTAGCACCCTTGACCCCTATTAACTTTTTATGACATGATAAATTAAGTTAGTTGCACAAAAGTTATAAAAGCAAGGGGTGTTGTGCCTTGCATACGTTGACTGCCTTTTCCACCAAAGCTTGACTGTTTCGTCAATTGAAATTATCAAATCGCCTAAAGCTTCTTTCACAATTACTTTTCATATAAAGGAGCTCATCATGTTCGCTAAAATCATCATCAAAAGACATTTCAAGACAGGCAATACCGAGCAAATCAAAGCGCTCTTAAATGAGTTGAGATCACATGCCATGCAGCAACCAGGGTATATCTCTGCTGAAACTCTGGTTAAAAAGGATTGCTTTGACTGTATGACCATTATCGCTACATGGCAAAACATCAAAAGCTGGTATCATTGGAAAAACCATCCTGTGCGGATGAAATTCGAGGCAATGTTGGATCTTTATCAGATAGAGCCTACTCAATATGAGGAATATCTATTGGGCTCACCCTTAAAAAACTACCTATAGTTGATTATAAACAAACTGCGCCTCATCAACCAGGGTTTTAGAATTGTTCCTAAATCAGATGATAATTCGCCTTAGTATAAAAAAGTTAAAGAGCCCTGACCGGTTACGTTTCTAAATTAATCCACCATTAATACTTTTCAAAACCGCCTCTGGTTTGCTATTGATTAGTATCTATTTACACTGAGGGATGAGATCAACACGCGCCAAAACCATTTCCACAGGCATACAGCATTATAAGGGTCTTGGAAAATGCCAATATAGACGTTATCGCGCTTAGATTTGGATTTATTTTTAAAAAGCAAAGATGGGTGCATACTGATTATATGCTAATTTTATATACTAATTGTCTGTATCCGCGACCCTAATATTTCGAGTATAAACCTTTTTAACAGAAAGGAGGAGCACCGTTTGTTCTCCGGGATAAATATCGGAGTCTTAACGGTGTCTAATTTTGATGAAAAAATGGAAGTGTATTGTATGCGGATATATTCACCATGGTTATAAACCGCCTATTAAATGTCCTGTATGCGGGGCTGCGCAAAAAAAATTTGTGCTAATCACAGATTCCGGTGAACAAATTCCTTTTGAAGGGTCTGAAAAAAAAGAATCGGGTAGCCTGAAAAAATGGCGCTGCACAGTATGCGGGTATATTCACAAAGGCATTGAACCGCCGGAAAAATGTCCTGTATGCGGCGCCGGAAATAATAAATTTGAGTTTATTACAGTTATGGTAACCGAACACGAACAAAAGGCAGATAAAAAACCTGAAACACCGAAAAAACCTCAGGCATCGAAAAAAACACAAACAAATGTTATATCCGCACTCACCCCCTATTTAAACAATGGCCATGTTAAAAATCTATCCCAAATTATCACCCAATATCATGGCCATCCCATTGCGGTACACATCCCCAATGGTGTTTTACCACTAACTTTTTTATTTACTCTGCTGGCAATAGTGTTTAGCTCTAAATCTCTGGCAATCGCAGCAAAATGCAATATGATATTTGTTTGCATAAGCATGCCTGTGGTTATTCTTACAGGATTAATCGACTGGTACAATCGTTTTGAAGGAAAGATGTCAAAAGTCTTTGCCACAAAAATGGTTTGTGCAGCAATTGTCACTTTCCTTTCCCTTGTTATCGCTATTTGGTGGCTTGTCCAACCAAACGTCTATTTGGCCAAAACAGGTATAATCGGCTTTTTTACTTTTTTGAATTTGATAAACCTGCTGGCTGCAGCCGTGGCAGGCTGGTTTGGCGGAAAACTGGTTTTCAAATAACATCAGGTAATTGGAGCAAAAAAATATACCATCTAAACAGATACCATATTGAGTTTTAATTTTTTTATCTTCAAGGCGCGCCAAGGTTTGCATACTTGACGTATTCGCAGCTTTGGCGCAACTTAATCAGATGCAGAAAAAAAGACAGGCAACGAGTTATATTTTTTTGACAAAAATTGCCTTACTCCACTTAGAGCTTGTTTGGGAAATAGAAAATTTAGCGAAAAAATGCGAGGGCGAGGCCAAAATGTTTCAAATTTGAGATGAATAGCCGGTCTATTTGTCGAAAATTTGCGTCATTTTGGACAGTTCTCGCGCTTTTGCAGCCGGGTTAATAATTCTCAAACAGGCTCAATCAACTATATTTAGCCACCCATATTCTATGAATGCCTTATTAATGATTGGGATGGTATTCTGCCGGCTTAATCGAATTTTTTAGCCCTCATCGTATTTTTGTAATTGTTTTTGATACCAACAGCAAAACTCGTACATACCGATAAAGCGATCATCATCATTTATAATTCCCAATGCAATTTCCAATACACCACGGCCATAAGCGTTGCTATAAGATTCATGCCCGGAATTTTGTAAAAATTCACGAACCAATTGCTGAGTTGTGCGCTTTGTTTTATCCCTTCGGATATCTATGGGGTCTTTGGGCTCTTCAAACGGATTCCATTTTTCATACCCCCTCTTTACAATCCGTTTTTGCTGTCTTGGAGACATGCTGTCAAAGATCGCTTTTTTTCGCGCCTCAATTTGCGCGGATATATCCTCCATAACACCCTTTCTATTTCTCAGACTCTCTGATCTTATTCTCGGTCTTAACTCCGAGGTATTGCTCTGTGTAATCCGTTAATAAAGCCATTGACAAAGGTACAAGCATCTCCCACAGATTAGGATACTTACTGTTAATCTCCTGAGTCAGGGAAAAACTGATTTTATATAGGCTCTGGTAGATCTTATCCATCTTGACGGTAGGATAATTCGTTCCAGGTTTAAATCCGCTCAATCCGCAGCTAAGGGCCCTTTCACCAATTACGGCAGGAATTCCATATAGGCGGCAGGTAATTGGACGGTAAGAATATAAAAGACACTGATCATTATCGTTTAAGCCAGGGCAACGCATACGTTGTTTGGCCATTTCGCTCAGAATTTCATTTTCGGATTTTCCATCCTCATGCTCTTTATATGCCTGCCTCTTTAATTTATAAATTTTTCTGTCCGCTATATTTGCACTTTCGATAATTTTATCATGAAGTTCGCCGTTAACAAGCTCATTAAATTTCGATTTAATATACAGGGCTTCAATGAGTGTCAGGTCAAAAAGCGCATTACAACAATCCGAACAACCTATCTTACATTTAACACAGGACTCATACTCGCCGCGCACTTTTTCAAAGGCAGCATCAACTTGCTTTACCACTTGCTCGTATTGTTTAAAAAATGGTTCAAAATTCATATTGAAAAACTCCTTATTGTTTCACGTGAAACAATTCAAATATTTACCTGTATTTGTATTCAGGGGCTTGAAAGATGTCAATATGTCGTTATTGCGCTTAGATTTGAATTCGTTTTCGCAAAGCAAAGATGGGTGCTTACTAATTGTCTGTGAGCATTGGCGCAACAGACAAAAACGAAATCAAGGATAAGCAAAAGTGGTATATTCGCATCTTCCACGGCCCTGGGCGCCCGTCCGGAAACGAAATCCGGAGAGCAATATCTATTTTGCGGTATCAAAGTTCATTCTCAAAACAGCCACAATTATTATTTTCCAATACAGAATCTACTGAAAATATCATCTAAAATATCATAATCCACGATAGATCCGGTAACCTGGTTGTAATGCTGCACAGCATCCTCAATTTCAAAAACAGCAATTTCTTCTCCGAGCCCTTCGTCAAAACACCTTTTAATATTATGCAAAGCTGATAGAGCTTTTTCCAGACTATATTTTTGCCTTAGTGTAGGAGACATATTATCCAGCATAACGGCGCTTTTGCTCTTAAGACAAATTTTAGCGATTAAATCCTTCAAATCTTCAATTGCCTGTCCAGTCCGTGCTGAGATAAACGCTACATTTTTTGAAAAATGACGATATTTTTCCTTAAAAGCAGTACGGTTTTCTAATAAATCAATTTTATTGAATACAGTAATATAATTTTTAGAATTGATTAGGTTTTGAATATTGAAATCTTCCTTAGCAGGATCAGCAGATGAATCAATAACCATTAAAACCAAATCCGCTCTATCAATACTTTCATGGGTTTTTTGGATTCCTAATTTTTCTATTGGATCTTCGGTAGTATGCAAACCAGCCGTGTCAGATAAGGTAATAGGTATTCCCCGAATTGATAAATTCGCTTCGATGGGGTCCCTGGTTGTTCCGGGAATATCTGTAACAATCGCTTTTTCAAGATTGGTCAGCACATTAAGCAGGCTGGATTTTCCGACATTGGGTTTACCAATGATGTTTAATTCGATCCCATGTCTATAGATCTTGCCCTGTTGATAGTTATCAATCATTTGTTGGGTAGGCCCAAGAACATGTGTTTCGAGATCCCTGACAAAGCCTTCGGCATCGAGACAATCATCCACATCTTCCGGAAACTCGATACCCGCTTGAATCAAAGCCAAATGCCGATTTAGAAATTCGATAAATCCATTGACCTTATCTTTCATTGCTCCCTTTAGATGAGCAACTGCCAATTTCAATGATTGCCGGGACTTTGCATTAATCAAATCGGCAACGGCCTCGGCCTGGCTTAAGTCAATACGTCCGTTGAGAAAAGCCCGCTTGGTAAATTCCCCGGCTTCGGCCAACCGGGCGCCATATCGCAGGACAAGATCCAATATCGCCTCAAGGACGGCATAGCCTCCATGGGATTGTATTTCGACGACGTTTTCCCTGGTATACGAGTGGGGCGCCAACATTACTGCGACAAGTACTTCATCAATGGTTTCACCGTTTACAGGATCATTGATAAATCCGTGATTCAAGCTATGCGGCCGAAATTGAAATGAACCGCAATGGTGACGTTTTATCCCCGGTGTAAAAATTTCTTGAATAATTTGAAGTGATTTCTGACCTGAGATGCGGATGATACCAATACCACCCTGGCCTACAGGTGTGGCTATGGCGGCAATGGTATCTGTATTCATAATTTTGTTTTCTTTACTATTTCTATTAATTATATTGTCCGCTTTTTCGCCTTTTTCTTGGAAAAATAATAAGTTTTCTGTAATACCCTTCACCAACGCTCTGGGTTCTGACTGCCTGATTGTCTTTTAAGTGAAGATGTATAATGCGCCTGTCATAGGCATTCATTTGTCCAATGGTGACGGGTTTATTTATTTTTTTTGCTTTATCAGCCATACGTGAAGCCATCTTTTTTAGATTGGCCTTACGTGTGTCCATATAACCTTCCACATCCACCATAACCCGAATTCGTTGATCACTGTTCTTGTTAATTATCTTTTCTACAAGATATTGCATAGATTCAAGTGTTTGACCTCGTTTACCAATCAGCAAACCGCTATTTCCGCCTACAACTTTATACATGATTCTATCTTTGCTGGATTCAGTGATAACCTCGGCTTCGGATGTAATGTAGTTTACAATTTTACTTATAATATCTTTTCCGCGCTTTACAGATTCATCAAGCTCTTTGCTGGATATCCGCGGTGTTTTGGAAACCTGCGGCACTTTCTTTTTGTCTTTTATTTTGAAAGCATCCTTTACTAAACTACGCGCTTTTTCTTTAGCTTCGTCTTCGATATTTTTGGAAATCTCATGTTTATCGATCATTATCCGGATTTTAGCTTTTTTTACCCCAACGATACCAAAAATACCCGATGATCCATGGCTAACAACATCGTAATTCAATTTTTCCAAAGATATATTTAAATCTTTGCCAGCTTTGTCTAATGCTTGATCGACATTTTTGCCTTCGTATTCTAAATATTTTGTCATTACACTATCCTCCGCGGACTAGGCTGTCTTTTTATTCGTATAATATTGCTGTAATATAGAGAGTAAATTGCTTACCAGCCAATAAAGCACGAGCCCGGATGAAAAATTGATAAAAATAAAGGTAAAAACAACCGGCATCAGCATCATCATTTTCGCCTGGGTAGGGTCACCGGAGGTAGGTGTCATTTTTTGCTGAAGAAACATCGTTGCGCCCATAATAAGCGTTAAAACCGGGATGCCTTCCGGGGAATCCATAAATGGGATATCTATTCCAAAATGAAAAAGCCGATCCGGTGCTGAAAGGTCATTAATCCACCCAAAAAACGGTGCGTGCCTTAACTCAATAGCCTGATATAACATTCGGTACAAAGCAAAAAATACAGGCAGCTGAATAAGCATAGGCAAACACCCCCCCATGGGGTTAATTTTATAAGTCCGGTAAAGACTCATCATTTCTTGATTCATCTTGGCTCTGTCGTTCTTGTATTTTTCTCTGATTTCCTGCATGAGAGGTTGAACTTTTCTCATCTCTCCCATTGATTTGTAGCTTTTTGCAGCCAGGGGCCAAAAAATGAGCCTGGTAAAAATGGTAAGTATGATAATTGCAATACCGTAGTTGGGAATAAATTTGTAAATAAAATTCATGAACCAAAGGCATGGTTTTGCAATAACATCAAACATGCCAAAATTCACAGCACGCTCAAGCTCGTTGTTTAAACCTTTTAATATCGAATGGCTTTTAGGACCTATAAAAATACTGGCTTTAAAATTTTTCTTTTCTCCAGGATCCAAGTTATCATTTTTTAACAACAGCTTACTGCTTAGCTTTTTTTCCTGGTAGGCAAGCTCCATGCCGCCTTGCGTGTTTTCCGGTACAATAATACTGGTCATAAAATATCGCGTTTCGATGGAAACCCATCTGATATCGCCTTCCAGGATCTCATAATCTTCAATGTCGTCAATATCTATTTGTTCCAGTTGACCGTTGATAAGTCCTGCCGGACCTTCAAACCCGTATGCCTGTTTTTGATTTTCTTTTATTTGTTTCACACTCAGGCCAACTTTCTCTTTGAAAGACTGGCCGCTTTGATTATAGACGGATACGTCTAAATGAACGAGATAGGTGTCCGGCAAAAAGGTATAGGCTTTTTCAACTTGAATGCCATTAGTTGTTACTGTGCGAAATCGAATGGTTTCGGAATTTTTACCGATAGTGATATAATCTGTTGCGCGATCCAATTCGTAGAGACGTGTTTCGAGCTCTTTGCCGGTTTGACCACTGCCAGTCAGCAAAAATGAGCCATTATCAAGTTTCTGATCGATAAGCTGTTTGTATTCCGATTCCTTGTTGACGCCTTCCCGGTAATTTTTCAAAATCATACTGATTACGCTGGCCCCTTGCTCAGAAAGTTTAATCTTATACAAAGGGGTTTCGATGGTTAACGTTCGGGCCTGACGTGATTCAATAAGTTTATCCTGAGTTTTAAAAATCGGGGCCGTTTCATTGTCCTTGACAGATGTGTCTGATGAACTTTGGTTTACTTCTCCTTGTTTTTGTTCTTGTGCATGTTTTTGTTCTTGTTTTTTTAGCTTTTCAAGTTCTTCAGGTGCAGGTGCGAAAAAATAATTCCAGCCAAATAAAACTAAAAAGGACAAGCCAATGGCAAGTAACAAGCGCTTTTGTTCCATCTTTGCTCCTCGCAGACAGCTAATACAATTTTTATCGAGTACTGTCTTAAGTGTTCGTCAGCAGAAAATTTTTCTCTGGCGATTGAAGCATCATTTTAAATACCGTTAGCGGCATCTGCAAATCCGGCTGTTGCTTGAACAGCCTCTTCTGGTTTCTGTTTATAATATTGGAAAGAAACGATCTTGGCAGGTTAAAACACTTGCTCAATTATCAGTGGACGATAAATATAACTAATAAGAAGGAATATTATTTGAGTCAGCTCTATATAAGCTGCCGGGTCATGCTGGATTAAGGCACAGGATCAAATCCTCCGGCCCCCCATGGATGACATTTTAAAAAACGCTTTAAAGCGTACCAGCAACCTTTTATCAAACCATGTTTCCGAATAGATTCGATAGCATACTGTGAACAACTGGGATAAAAACGGCAAGCAGGCCCGATCACAGGTGATATCAAAACCTGATATAACCGAATGGTCAGTATAGCTAAACCTGATATTAGGCATTTATGGAAGCGCTTGCGATGCAATTTTAGAAAAAATGCTTTCTATAGCTTCAGCAGCAATGCTGTTTGGGATATCTGCTGCCTGTCTTTTTGCGATCAAAACGATATCCCAACTAAATTTGACAATATGCCTGTTTTGCCGAAAGTATTCCCGAGCTTGACGTTTCAGTCTATTCCTTGTGACAGCGTTACCGGCTTTGCGCGTGACGGTGACTCCTAACCGGCAGTTACTTGCAGAATTTTTGATTGCATAAGCGATAAAATATCGATTCGTGAATCGTTGGCCCTTTTCTGCCAAATATAAATAATCTGATCTGCGAAGCAACCTGTCGGTTTTTTTAAAAGTCCGCCTTCTTTTCGGACTATTTTGTCCCTGTTCCACTGAAATTGGGTGTCCTTTTAGGTCGTTCTTTCCATCCCCTACTCATTACAGTCTGCATGAGACTATGCTGAAAGTACCTTACGACCTTTTGCACGCCTGCGATTTATTACACGGCGGCCACCTTTGGTGGACATTCTTTTTCGAAAACCGTGTGTACGTGCTCTTTTAATTCTGCTCGGTTGAAATGTTCTCTTCATTCTTCTTTCCTTTTATAAAATGGTGAGGCGAGAAAACCCCAAGATCTTTAGCCTTGGGGATGAATCGCCTCTGTGCTATTATCACCTGTGATTCAATATATTTCCCTACAGTATCAATTGACGCTTTTCCAGTCGAACAACAAAAATATCCATCACTCCAAATCGAATAATCAATATTTGAATATCCGGCATCAATTCCCAGTATTAATTCCTGCTTTGTTTGCCCAGTAGGGTATTTGAGTCGAATGGTAAACGGGCTGTGGCCGACAATCACCGCTTTACCTTGTTTCAACAATAATCGAGCTTTTCGGCAATTTGTAGGCATCAACGGTCTGCCTCTCATATTTTTGACACATACAACCAATTCGATTTCCATTTTAAATTTTGGCGGATACTCTCAAGTTCCGCCCTGTCTTTAACATAGAGTGATCCACTTCGCCAATGTTACAAAAGATTTTTACCGGCCTCAGCGCCTGAAACGTGTGGAGTATTCCAGTGTAACGTAGCTCTCAAAGAGCTTAGGCTAATCAACCGGGCTTAATAGTTACCCCTCAAGCCCTCGGTCTTTAGCCGAGAAGTTGTTGACACTCAGATTTTCCTAATATTTTTAACCCTTTAATAGGGATTATCTTAATCTCCGACTTATTGTCGGTTCGTGACTGCTCCCGGCAATAAATTACCAGTAATTCTCGTTGAATATTCTTAAACAGCCATGCTGAACCAAAAACATTAATCATCTTTTACCATATGTGTCAACACTATAAACAAAAATGTACGTTCTCAGACACTAAAGATTTTCTTTATCTCTGCCTTGATTCAAGGTTTCCAGTATATCGAATTGTTCCATATGAAAACGAATATCAGGGTATATGGTAATTTGTTTTCCAATCCTTGCTTCAACTGAAGTTATAATATGGTTCTCCTCGCCATGCAACCGTTCGGCGATATGGGGATTGACTTTCAAGGTGAACCCATCACCGATCATTTCGCCTGCATTTCTCAATATTTCCCGGTAGATATTATGGCAAATGCTTTGACCTGAAAGAAGATGCCCTTCGCCTTCGCAATAAAAGCACGATTCGCACAATTGCCGGGTTAAAGGTTTTCTGATACGTTTGCGTGTCATTTGAATGAGTCCCATATCTGACATTGGCAGGATATGGGTCTTGCTGCGATCCTTTTGAAAAGCCTCACTCAACGCATTGAAAACTTTTTCCTGATTGGCTTTTTTTTCCATGTCGATAAAATCGATGATGATGATTCCGCCAATATCTCTTAATCTTACTTGGTAGGCAATTTCCTTTACCGCTTCAAGATTGGTTTTCAGTATGGTTTCTTCCAAATTGTGTTTTCCCACATACCTACCGGTATTTACATCTATGGCCACGAGGGCCTCTGTATGCTCAATTACTATATAACCACCTGATTTTAACCATATTTTCTTTTTTAACGCTCTTGAAATATCTCCTTCAAGGTTGTGTGCGTCAAAAATTGGCTCATTGCCTTCATAAAGCATCACCAGAGACTTTAAATTAGGCATAAACGTATCTAAAAAGGACAAAATTTCCTGATATCCGCTTCGCGAGTCGATAATCAATGATTCGGCTTCGTGCAACAAAAGATCCCGCACTGCGCGCAGTCTAATATCCAATTCCTGGTGTATTAGAAAAGGGGCTGAAAACTCTATATATTTTTTCTGTATCCCTGACCACAGGTTCTTTAAAAAATCCATTTCCTGAGATATTTTATCCTCACCTGCGCCTTCTGCGGCAGTGCGTAAAATATATCCAAGGTTGTTTTTACGCAATTCCGAGACCATTGTTTTTAGCCTCATCCGCTCTTGCTCGTCTTCTATCCGGCGTGATACGCCTATATGATTTGAAGTGGGCATCAGCACCAAAAAACGTCCGGGCAAAGAAATGTGAGACGTTATTCGCGCTCCTTTTGTGCCAATGGGAGATTTAGCAACCTGAACCAGCATTTCCTGGCCATCTTTTATCAAGTCGACGATATTTGCTTCATTTTTGTAATGCTGAACATCTCCTCCTTGATTGGAAGGGGCATTATTCGGAGAATTAATTTGCTCATCTTCATCTTCGTCATCATCGCAAAACAGGTTTTCCATTTCCTTGTAGTTTTCAGTCAGAATATCATTGACGTAGATAAAAGCGGCCTGGCTTAACCCGATATCCACAAATGCAGCTTGCATTCCCGGCAAAACTCGTTGCACTCTGCCTTTATAGATATTTCCTGTGCTGTCCGAGGACCCGGTCCGCTCAATAAAGAGTTCCACAATATTACTATCTTCAACAAGGGCGACCCGGGTTTCATGAGACATATCGTTGATAATTATTTTTTTATTTGCCATAGCACTCTCTAAAAAAAATTATTTTTCATTTCTAAACAGTTGCATCGCAGCCATGCGTCAAACGCTCTTATCCTGGGCCAGCCTTCGAATACGAATGTGTTTTTGATTTTCCGATGAGACATGAAAAACAGTATCAAGAACAACCGCCGGACGAATCATAAACGTGTCCATTCGATTAATTTTGATGTACACATTCTGATCATCCAAAAGCTTGATCCGGCAAACGTGTTCTTTCAGATCAATATTTCGGCAATTGGCCTTTTTCCCATACAGGCAAACAGGCCAGTTTTCTACTAAATGGTAATACTCAAGGCTCTTTATGTCCAATGGGATTCGTCCGAAATCAACCTTGTAATAATCACATACGACTGTTTTTATTTTTTTACCTGGAGACACGCTGCACGAATTTATCTGCAATCCTTCAGGCAGATTGCTATTAAGCTGTGTTACCAGTTTTTGGCAATTTATATCTTTTGCAACCAGCGCCATAAATTGTTCCGATTCGCTTTCCATACCCAACGGTAACGGATTATCAAAACGAAAGCGGGCCATGGGATGAAATCCGCCACTGTATCGAACATCCACCCCGGCTTTGCGAAAGGCCCTTATAAAGAGCCTGGTTTGCTCCAAGTGTCCGAAAAAGCGTGATTGCCCAAGCTTTGAGTAATCCAATAGCAACCATTGATAGTGATCATCGCCTTTATCGGCCAGATGATTTTCAAATGAATCAGAAATAGAACAATTATCGTATATTACAGGCTTAATATGTTCAAAATCACAAACGCCGCATTGATGACATTTCCCATACCGGCAATCTATAATTTTTTTACCATTTTGCTGTGCAGTTTCCCACTGCTTTCTTAAAAAATCCCGGCAGACACCGCTTTGCATATGATCCCATGGCAAAGGTTCGTCAATCCGTCTCTTGCGTGTGGTATAAAATCCCATATCGACCCGGCATTTTTCAAAGGACTTTTTCCATAGGTCAAAATCAAAATGATCCGTCCAACCGTCAAACCTGCTCCCGTTTTGCCAGGCGGTTTGAATAACGTGCGATAACTTTCTATCCCCGCGCGCCAACACCCCTTCCAAAAAGCTCATTTGCGGATTTTGCCACTTCAATTTAATGCCCGGTTTTTTTAAACTGCTTTTTAATTTATCGAGTTTTTCCCTGGACGTTTCGAGGGGAATCTGGGCTGCCCATTGAAAGGGTGTATGCGCTTTGGGAATAAACGTTGTAATACTGACATTGATCTGACCGCGTCTGTGTTTTGGCCCTTTAATTGTTTTTAACCGGTTTACCATACTGATAATGGCATCAATATCTTCATCGGTTTCCGTAGGCAGGCCTATCATGTAGTATAATTTAATGACCTTCCAACCCGCTTCAAAGGCATTTTCAATTGTATCGGCAACATCTTCATAGGTGACATTTTTATTGATTACATCACGAAGTCTCTGACTGCCGGCCTCAGGAGCAATTGTGAATCCCGTTTTTCGAACCTTTTTGATCAGATTCATCAAATGAGCTGTCAGTTTTCCCGCCCTTACAGACGGTAGTGAAATCGACACCCGCTGTGATTGACAGCGCTGCATCAGCTCTCCCATCAGTTGTTCAAGACATGTATAATCCGCCGTACTTAGTGATAGCAGGCTTAAATCCTCATAACCGGTTGTTTTTAAAGCTTTTTCATAAATTTTTATCAGATTTTCAGGAGATCTTTCCCGTACGGGCCGATAAATCATACCTGCCTGACAGAACCTGCATCCTCGACTACAACCTCTTGATATTTCAAGTTTTAGACGATCATGAACCGGTCTTCCAAATGGAACTACGGGAGATTGGGGAAATGGCGCTTTCTCAAGATCGGGAACAATGGCGCGTTGCACCTTTATATATTCGGATTGTTTTGGCCTTAGCCGCTGAAACCCTTCAGCGCCGGCATAATCGTCGAATAATGAAGGAACATATATTCCCTTGATTTTCGCAAGCTGCTGTAAAAGAGCTGTCTTGTCCTTTCCGTCACGTTTTTTCCAATCCATGAATTGATCTGTCAAATCCAAAATTAAATGCTCAGCATCTCCAAAAACCATGACATCAAAGAACTCAGCCATAGGCTCGGGGTTGCAAACACAAGGTCCGCCTGCAATAACAAGCGGGTCTTGAGCAGTACGGTCCCTGGCCCGAAGTGCAATTGCGCTTAAGTCCAGCATATTGAGAACATTTGTATAATTTAATTCATAGAGCAAACTGAAACCGATAATGTCAAATTCCGACAAAGCCCGCCTGGATTCCAATGAAAACAATGGGATTTTGTTCGCTCTGAGCTGTTTTTCCATATCCATGGCCGGTGCAAAAACCCGCTCTGCGGCGATATACGGTTTTTCATTGAGAATAGAGTAAAGTATCTGAATACCGAAATGCGATGTTCCAATCTCGTAAAGATCGGGAAACGCCAGGGCAAAACGCAGGGACACATCCTTAGAGTGTTTTTGAATGCAATTGTTTTCTGATCCTAAATATCGGCTTGGCTTTTCAATAAGAGCGAAGATATCTTGATGAGTATTTTTATGAGCATCTTGAACGTAGTTTATCCGCATGTTAAATAAAGTACCTAAAATTTATAAATTCATATCTGCATATTTTAAACTATCAAAAAAACGTGAAGCATGTCAGACTTAAAAATTCAAATCAAGATCAAATCATTCATCTGTCTTCTCCTTTTCATATGCACGGTGCAATTTTCATTCGCTCATGATCGAAAAACCGTCGTTGTAGAAGCTGTCGAAAAGGTCGGGGCATCGGTTGTTAACATAAGTTCCGAATACGAAATACGTAAACAAAACCATCCCTTTGGTTTTAACCCGCTATTTGATAACTTTTTCGGAGATTTTTTTGAACCTCGGACTCAAAAAAGAGCAAACCTGGGATCGGGTGTCATCATCGACGGCGAGCGGGGCTATATTTTAACTAATGCCCACGTTATTGAAAAAAGAGCTACCATCAAAGTGCTCCTCCAGGACGAGCGCCAATTTGAAGCCCAAATTGTCGGTGCTGACCCGGATTCGGATCTTGCTGTTTTAAAGATATTATCCAAAAACGGTCTGCCGTCTGTTGCTATGGGAAATTCTGATGACATTCTGATTGGCGAAACGGTTATCGCCATCGGTAATCCCTTCGGCTTTTCAAACACCGTCACTACCGGAGTGATCAGCGCCGTGCACCGCTCCCTCAAATTTGATCAGCGCAATATCCTTCACGATTTAATCCAGACCGATGCTTCCATCAATCCTGGTAACAGCGGCGGCCCTTTGCTGAACATCAACGGAGATTTAATTGGTATTAACACCGCCATTTATTCAAAAGCACAAGGAATTGGTTTCGCCATCCCCATAAATAAGGCCAAACGCATTGTTGATGACCTGATCAGTTATGGGCACGTCATACAGGCATGGCTCGGATTCGGAGTCCAGGAACTCGATCCTCGCACGGCCAACTATTTAGATCTTAAAGCTTCGAGCGGCGTCATTGTCGCACAAGTTGAAAACGGCGGCCCTGCCGGGCAAGCCGGCTTAGAGACCGGTGATTTTGTCTTGGCAATCAATAAGGATAAGGTCAATTCACACGCGGCCTTTCAAGCTATAACCAAAGGAATTACCGCAGGCGATACCATAGAAATCAAAATTATACGCGCTGGTAAAACTAAAAAATTAAAACTTAAGACATCTGTTTTTCCTGAAAACAAGGTTCCTGATCTCGTCTGGCGCACAATGGGATTGACCCTGCAAGATATTGATAAAACAAGCAAAAATAGTTATCGTTCCCAAACTAATCAGGGAGTTGTTATTTCGGCTGTAAGAAAAAATTCTTACTTATCCAGTGTAGGCGTTGAGCCGGGGGATATCATTTTGCAAGTGGATGAACACCCTATCTCATCTATGAAAGATTTTACAAAAGCAGCTATTAAAACAAGACTGAAACAATCGTTGGTCATCCTGCTTAAACGCCACGGCCAACTTTATCATTTAACAGTAAAAAAACCGCATTGACCGAAAAATCATTGCCCTAAAGCTAAGGCGATAGGCGGAAAAGAATATACCAGATTGAGCTTCGATTTTTTTTCGTATTCAAGGCGCGCCAAAGTTTTGCTGATCAGTTTGCATACTTAACGTATTCGCACCTTTGGCATAACGCACAAGACAGGAAAAAAGACATACAAGATGGTATTTTAACACAAATCGCCTTAGTATTTTTAACGTTTGTCAAGCCTCTGATCTGATACCCGGATAGGGCCGGTGCATATCCGTGCAGGCATGCTCTTTAGCCAACATGGCTGCAAGTTTCATTTTTGAGGATTATCGTGTTCTGTTTTCGTACTTTTTT